>JAIENA010000378.1 GCA_019751755.1 Burkholderiaceae bacterium
ACCATCCTGCTCCATGGCATGCTATCCCAATGCCGTCCGTTGAGGCAAAAGTGCCGCGATCAGGCACTGACGCAGCAGTAAGGCGACACAAAGTTCTACCCCGTAGCGACACAAAGTTCTACCATCCTGCTCCATGGCATGCTATCCCAATGCCGTCCGTTGAGGCAAAAGTGCCGCGATCAGGCACTGACGCAGCATTGACCTGCCTCTGTGCTGCGCGCACCTTCCGCATACTGGCTTTTGTGCCAAGGCATTCGGACGTGACGCTGCGGCCTCAGTCAACCTTCGATCGCGCCCCAAGTTGCCCGTCCGAATGCGTATCGGCCAAGCTTTCCCATGGACCTCAATCTGTGGAATCCGCCAGGTCGGGACGTTCCGAGAAAAAGCCCGCCAATTTCGTCGGTTCCTGGCGCCGTTCCTCTGTGATCAGTCCTGTATAAGGTGGCAATTGCCTGAGCCGGTTGGACTTCTGATCCGGGCCAGTCATCACCTAAATCACTTCATCCTCGATTCCGTCAACCATCAATGCTCGCCATTCGTCATGGGCTGACACCCAAAACGCCGTTCGCATTTCATCGGTCCAGATTCGACAGACATCGCGCCCATATTATCGGAAGATTAATACTCTCAACAATATCTTAGCGGCAAGGAGTTTGAACCGGTCGAGTATTTCATGACGGTCTGACATACGATTCACTTAGTGTGGCCAAACGGCTCTTGTGCATTCCGCAAAAGAGACGTAGACTTTTATATTATTCTGAAATATAAAATTTAATCGATATTATGTTTAGTAATATCGATTAAATTCAAAATATTAGTCAGATGCGACTGATTGGTGCCGCTTGTTTTTTTGTGATGCGTCACGGATATTATTTGGCAGGCTGCTGGCTTTTGCTCTTGGCAGGCATCGATGCGTCGGAAGTATCCTGTGGCACGGCTTTCGGCTCCTGCCCCGTCTGGCCCATGACAGCACGCAATCCAGTGCTGATTTGTTCAATGGTCAGAGCCTTGGTTTCCGCTTGCGCCAAGCGTAGTTCCAGTTCCCGTACGTGAGCGCTCTGCTCTTCAATCTTCTCCCGCGCCAAAGCCATCTCTTCGCGTACGGCGCCAACTTCAACTTGCCTTTCAGCGAGTTGCCGCACCAGGTCGGCGCCTGTTACCTTCAACTCCTGCAACTCATGTACCTGCGCCTGGAGTTCGCGTACCCGTCCTTGCTCATCATATAGAATACGCCGAGATTGGCTTAGTTCGGCCGTCAACTGCGCACCCTGCTGGTTCAACCGGGTTACCTCCTCCTGTCGCAGCACGACTGTTTGTTGTACCTGGCGAAGTTCGGCCTGCAACTGCTGGACCTGCTGTTCATGCCGGCGTTGTTCCTGTTCGCGCTGCTCTTTTGCGGCATCCCGAAAGTGTTCAAGCGCCTGGCGCGCGTGCGCGTGTTTTTCCTCCAGCGACTGGCGGTGAGCCTCGTTCTCCGCAAGGCGCACTTTCAGGTCGTGGATTTGCTGCTCGGCGGTATGCCTGGCAATGGACTCCTGTTGCAGGGTCGATCTCGTGGTGTCATGCTCGGTCCTTTCCGCATGCAGCGTTGATTGCAACACATCCCGCTCAGCTTCTGTCGCCAATAGCTGCTGCTGAAATTCCTTCGTCTCTGCCGAATGGCGCGTTTCCTGGGCCGTGTTCATTTCTCGAGCGGCATTGACGCGAATTTCGGCCTCCTCGTGTAAACGGCTGGCCAAGCGCTCGACGAGGTCTTGCAACGCGTCGCTGATCGATGCTTTCCGCGGTTGCGCACCCTCCTCCTCTTCCAGTTCCTTGAGGTATTTGTGGATCGTGGTCTTTGACCCCGTATTACCTAGCGCGACACGCACCGCATCCACGGACGGATGTCGGCCGTCAGCCAGCACAACATCACGGGCCTTTCGTACGTCGGATTTATACAGTCCAGCTCTAGCCATGGTCAGCTCCGCGAAATTTCATACTAGATTATGTGGTATGTAATTACATACTACTTTAGCGATGAAGCATGTCAACTTTCCTATGGATCGTCGTATTAGATAATGTCAGATTATCCCGTGTCATACGGCAAAATTGCCGTAAAATTCCATCAGCGGCTGTAATACGCCGGTCAATTGGAGCGGTCATGGCAACGATCTCGCGCAACCACCATTGGATCCCGCAGTTCTACCTGAAGGGTTTTGCAAAAAGCCCCGGCAAAAATGCCCAGGTATACGTCGTCGACGCCGTAGCCGGCCGTTCTTTCATGACAGCACCGAAGAACGTCGCAGTTGAGCGCGACTTCAACAGGGTGGACGTTGACGGGATAGCGCCAGACCATATCGAGAGCGGGTACGCGCAATTCGAAGGCGTGGCCGCTGCTGCATTACGCCGGCTGTGTGAGCGGCGCGAGTTCGGCAGCGTGGAAGACCACAATTTGATCTTGAACCTGATTGCGTTACTGGCAATGCGTAATCCACGTGCACGGGAACACTGGCGCAGGACGCGGGAGACGCTGC
Organism: Burkholderiaceae bacterium; assembly: GCA_019751755.1. GTDB lineage: Bacteria > Pseudomonadota > Gammaproteobacteria > Burkholderiales > Burkholderiaceae_D > Rugamonas. The sequence continues at coordinate 2,517 of JAIENA010000378.1, forward strand.
TCAAACGAACCGTCGATGTTGCGATGGCGACCCCAACGCGTTTTGAAAAAAGTATGGCGAATGCAGTCAGAGACGGTTTTGTCCCACCCGACCACGGCTTAAGCTTCGCGGAAATACGTGATTTTATCGAGCAGGACCGCTACACCATCGAGGTGTCAACCACCCAGCACGTTGAGGATGAACTCAGGCGTATCGATGTCATTCTTCCATTGCTGGGCCAGCGGCACTGGATACTGTTGAGGGCAGCGCCAGGAAGCGGCGGATTTGTGACCACGGACCATCCCGTGATTCTGGATTGGACGGAAGACCGTGCACGGGGTGGATTCTATCCGCCTGGCTACGGCCTGCGGAATACCGAAGTCATTTTTCCGGTCTCGCAAGGATTGGTCATGCACGGTACTTTCGACGGCAGACATGGGGGCCTGGACATTGATGCCGACTTGGTTGCCCGCATCAACACTGACATTATTAGGAATGCCCAACGCCAGGTGTACGCGAGGGACGAACGGTTCCGCTATATGCTGGCGTCACGCCAAGTACGTATGGGCGGCGATCTGTTGCGCGACGTGTCCGCCGTACGGGAATACGCACCATGAAACATCCAGTCGAAAAGTACATCGAGGCGGCAACGCGAGATAACACGCGGCGTAGCTATCAGGCTGCGGCACGGCACTTTGAAGTGGAATGGGGCGGCTTCCTCCCGGCCACGGCCGACAGCGTGGCACGCTACCTGGCGGACTACGCCGGCAAGCTGGCTGTGAATACACTTCAGCAACGCGTCGCCGCACTCGCGCAGTGGCATGTGGAGCAAGGCTTTCCGGATCCGACAAAGGCGCCTGTCGTAAGAAAAGTCTTGAAAGGGATCCGAACCCTTCACCCGGCGCAGGAGAAACGTGCGCGTCCCCTTCAGCTTGAGCAAATCACACAAATCGCAGGTTGGCTTGACGCCGCTGTGGCGCAGGCTGCGTGTGCAGGCCAACGTCCGGCGCAACTGCGCCACGCCAGGGATCGTGCGCTGCTGCTGATCGGCTTTTGGCGAGGATTTCGCGGTGATGAACTGACGCGCCTGCAAGTCGAACACATCAAAGCGGTTGCCGGGCAAGGCATGATATGTTTTTTGCCGTTTTCAAAGGGAGACCGGCAAGCGCAAGGTAAAACTTTCAAGGCGCCCGCATTGGCCAGGCTGTGTCCTGTCGAAGCATACCTGGCCTGGATTGAGGCCGCCAACTTAAGCACAGGACCGGTGTTCCGCGGAATTGACCGATGGGGCCATGTGAGCGATGACGGTCTCCACATCAACAGCCTGATACCGCTGCTGCGTTCCATGTTCGACGCGGCGGGTGTGCCATTCGCCGATCAATACAGCAGTCACTCCTTGCGTCGTGGTTTTGCCAATTGGGCGACATCGAACGGTTGGGATTTAAAAACGCTGATGGAATATGTCGGCTGGCACGACGTGCACTCCGCCATGCGCTATGTCGAAGCTTCGGATCCGTTTGCAGCAGTACCACCTCCTGCCGGCCAGACCGTTATCCTGAAATAACCCAAGCCGAGTCGCGGTTGCAACCCGGCGCGACCATGTATTACGCGGCACGGTGTCCCAGCGCGACCACACCCCCACCCAGCAAGGCCAGCCCTGCCCCGACGTAATCATTCCACGTCAGCGCCACACCATCAACCGTGCGCAGCCAAGCCAACGCGATGACAATGTACACCGCGCCATAGGTCGCATACACCCTGCCGCTGGCGGCCGGATGCAAGGTCAGCAACCACACGAAAATCGCCAGACTTGCCGCGGCCGGCACCAACAGCCACGGTGAGCCCTTCCCGCTGAGCCACAGCATTGGCAAGTAACAGCCCAGCAGCTCCGCCACTGCGGTAGCGGCAAACAGGCCAAGCGTGCGGCCCAACAGCATTCCATCCATACTCATTTCCGTTTCAATTCGGTAGCGACAAAGGAGTGGCCAGCACCGCGCCCGCAGGAGCCGCCACGTCTTCAAAAATGCAGCCTTATGCTGAATTGGCGCCGCCCCAGCCAAGGCTTCTCATCAGGATGAGGCAGGCGGCGTCAACGCGTCAATGATGCTGCACTCGGCTACTGTCCCGCCGTGACAGGACGTGAGCATGCCGAACAAGTGCTGCTTAAGGACCGTAAGATCGGCGATTTTCTGTTCGATTTCCGCCAGATGTTGCCGGGTCATTTCCATTACCGTGCCACAATCGAGGTCCCGCTGGTCGGACAGATCGAGCAAGGCGCGCACCTGGTCGATCGTAAAGCCAAGGTCGCGTGCACGGCGGACAAACTTCAGCCTGGCGACGTCTTCGGCGTCATAGCGGCGGTAATTGCGGGGTTTGAGGTGCAATGGAACGTAAAACCGGGTTAAGCTCGACGCAAACGCCGCCGGTTCGCTGGACGATTCCGTCAAATATGGCTCGGGGCGGTCTTGCGACGCCGGATCAACTACAACTGGCCAGGATGTTCAGAACTAGTTTGGTGTCCGCCTCTATCTTACCCACCACGCCCTTCCAGTGATTGATGACACGCCGAACGCTTGGCGCCGGCTGGCTGTCATGCCATACCGTGAGCATGCGGTCGTACGACACCAAATCGGCACGCTGGACGCCGTACAGCGTCACCATGCGGGTAGCATCGATGTCGCTTATCGCTTGGGGGATTTCGCCGCCCCGTTCAAGCAGTAGTTCTGCCTGGGTGGCAGTTTCGCTCTGAATGGTACGCAAGGTGTCGATAATCAATGGCAGGCCGAGTGGACTGGGGCACGTCGCAATTTTGATTTCCTCAGCTGCGGCGCTGCCGGTAGCGATACTTAATACGTCATGACCGTCGTGCGTATTGAGGTCTGCCTTGGGAATATTGGTCCGTACCCAGGGCAATAAGTCCAGTTTTTGTAAGATTAGCATGCTCAGGTCCAGTTTGAACCCTTGCTCCGCGCCAGGCGTTGCTGTCCCCTGGTTGTCAGCTTCAAATAGCTTCCAGATTCGATCAATGTGTTCTTTGCGCTCTGCTTCCGGAAAGAGACTGAGGTTCCAGGCCAGGCAGCACGTCATAGCTGCTTTCTTTCTCAGCTCGACTTCCGGCACAAAGAGGATGTGCGGCAATAGATAAGAAGAAAAGCAGTTCGCCACGGAATAATGTTTCGTTAGTATTTGCATATGCCTTCGCTTGGCCAAAGTCTACTCGCCGCTCGCCGGGTTGCGCAACGGCCGCAACTTCCCTTTGGCCACCGCGTCCGGTACGGAAAACGAATACCGGCCGAGCATGTTGATGTGCTCATGAAGCAGTGGCGACAGCCTCGCCACGTCCTCATCGTTCACATTGAAACCGTCCTCGCGCAGTTGCTTCAATGCGGCCTCCATGTAGAGGGTATTCCATAGCACTATCATGTTGAGCACCAAGCCGAGCGCGCCTAGCTGGTCCTCCTGCCCTTCGCGGTAGTGCTGGCGCAGCTCGCCGCGTTTTCCATGAAAAACGGCGCGGGCGACGCTATGCCGCCCCTCGCCACGGTTAAGCTGGGTCAGCGTGCCCCGGCGCTTGGCTTCGTCATCGATGTACGTCAGCGTGTGCAGGGTCTTGTCGATGCGTCCGAACTCTGCAATGGCCTGGGCCAGTCTGGTCGGACGTTCGCCGACCTGGAGTGTACGCATGATGCCGGCGGCCGGCACTCGGCCGAGCTTGAGCGAGCCGGCCAGGCGCAGCATGTCGTCCCAATGCGGTTCGATCTTTTGCAGGCTGATATTGTGTCCGGATATAGAATTGAGCAACCCGTAGTCGGCCTTAGGGTCGATCCGCCAGAAGCGCGTCCCGCCAACATCGGCCAGGCGCGGACTGAATCGGTATCCAAGCAGACGGAACAGCCCAAAAACCACGTCGCTGTAGGCGCCCGTGTCCGTCATGATCTGGGTCGGTTGTAGATCGGTCTGCTGCTCCAGGACGACAGCCAGCAGGACCAGGCTGTCGCGTAACGTGCCTGGTACCGTGATGTCGTTCAGGCCGGAAAACTGGTTCGATAACAGGTTGTACCAGGTGACGCCTCGCCCGTGGCCGAAGTATTTCGGGTTAGGCCCGGAATGCACGGACCGTACCGGCACCACGAAACGCATGCCGTCGGCCGACGCGACTTCGCCGCCGCCCCAGACGCTGGCAAGCGCCAAACGGCTCTGCGCCGACACTAGCTTGATATTGCCGCCAGTGATCGTGTCATCGCGCAGGTAATTCTGGTCCACCCAGGACAAGCGATCGCGCTTGAGTGCCGGAACGTCGCCGCGGACCAATGGTTCGATCCCGGTATTGCAGGCTTCGGCCATCAGCACTGCACAAATGCTGACGTGTAAATCCGTCGCGCGCGCGGTTCTTTCCGATATATGTGTGAACGCGTCCGTAAATCCAGTGCGAGCAGCCACTTCCAAGATCAGTTCCGGTAGGTCGACGCGCGGAATCATTCCACTAACTCTGGCGCGCAGCGCGATCAGCGAGGCCGGCTCCTCCATTTTGTCCAGTGGGCTGAGCACCAGTTCCTGCTTGTCGCCGACCTTGTCGAACCGCACGGCCGGGTTGTTGGGCAACCTGGCGGCGACTGCGCGATAAGTTCGGTCCAGTTCATCGGCCAATGCGCTCATCGTCGGCCCAGGTCCAGCCGACAGTCCCAGCGTGCGGCAAATGATCGGACGCGTGGATTCCCATTCGGCGCTATCGAGTAGGCCGGCGCGCGGATCGCCGTATCGCCAGCTTGGGGCCACGAATACGTCACGCCGGCGCAGCGCAATGCGTAATTCGGACAAGACACAGAAAGTGTAGGCGTGGAAGTCAACGCTGCCATCCTCGCGCAGAACATGACGTTGCCACGGCTTCGTGATGATGTCGCGCGGCGCGTCGTCACTTGGTTTTTTTACAGTCATGTTTGCACGAAGCCAGTCAAATGCGGCGATGAACGGCTCGCCGGCGGCATTCGCGCCAAAGTGAATCTGCTCGGCCAACGCAGGCAGGAAGCGGCGCACGGTCTTGTACTTGGCGTCCAGCTCCTGGTAGTACACATTGTCGGACGGCCGAATCAGCTTGTTCACACCGGCAAGGGCCAATGCGAGCGCTTCCGGCGAAATCCGCGCGAACAACTGCTTGCGCAGCTCTGCATCAGGCACAGCATCGTCCAGCAGCAGCTGACAGGCGTTTGCCAAAGTGGCCGCTGCATCGTCCAGGTCTTTGAGCGAGCGCAGGCGCGATTTCTTGTCGGCTTTCACGGCATCGCCGAACAGCTCCCGAAGGATCACTTCCAGCACCTCAAGTGCGTCGTCCTGCGCGGAGGCTTCGAGACAGTGCACAAACGCAACCAGGGTGGCCAAGCGACGCAGCGCTGGCAGGCGCAGGATTGCACTGGCTTTGGCGGCGCCGGCGAACCGGGCCAGGGCCGCTACCCTCGTGGCCGGGATGCGCGTGGTGGCCGGTAGGCGTATGCCAAGCTCCCGGACCGCTTGCAGCCGCATTAGTGCCAGGCTCATAGACCGGCTGCTGGCCACTACCGGTCCTGTCCGCAGGCGGTCGAGCGGCGAATTTCGGGCGCCGCCAGAAGAGACCAGAAGGCCTTCCAGGCGGTTCTGCTGGTCCAGGCTGATCCCACGGCCAAGCGAGCGCCACAAGCGTTCCTCGACGCGGCTGCGCAGGCGCGCAACATAGCGTTCGAGGGTTGTACAGCCAGGCAGTAGCACCTTGTGGGTCACGAGCCACGTTGTGGCGCGCTCGAACAGTACGCTTGGCCGATCGGTTCCGGTCCAGCAAAGGGCATACAGCCACCTGGTCAGACGGAAGGCGATCAGAGGTTCCGTGAATTCAACATAGCCATAGGATGCACGAATCTCCGCCGCATGCTGCCAGCGCTGCTCGCCGGCGCTGTAGGGGCTTGCCTTCAGCGCCTCGATGCGCAACTGCTTGGCCAGCGTATGCAACACGGGTTGAGGTACGGCCAGCGGGTCTTCCAGGAACGTGCCCAAGTAGCGCACCGTCCCGAGCTGGATGGCAAAGCCCAGTCGATTATGCGCCCCGCGCTTTTGCGCAATCAGGGCATGGTCGGCGTCGTCCAAGTGAAAATACCGGGCGAGGTCATGGGGCGATGGTGGGCCGGCGTAGCGGCCGTAGCTTTCGCGGTGGTCGTTCGAGAGAAAGCTGACTGGCATGGGTCCGGTCTCGCGCGCCAAAGGGAAAAAAAGGGCGGCCGATCGGCCGCCCCGTTAGGCTCACCTACTTCTTAGAAGCAGCAGGAAAGCATCTTGATGCAGCACTCAATGCTGACACAGCAATCGCTTGTTGCGGCAAAGGCGACTGCGGAAGTTGCCATCAGAGCGGCGGCAGCGGTGATTTTGACGATTTTCGATTTCATTTAAGACTCCATTAGTTTGTTAGAAAGAGATGGCGGTAGCGGCATCTCAGTCTGGCGGAGTCCAAATTTCTTTGTACCGGTTCGGCAAATAGTCGTTGGCGTCAAGGGGTACTGCTCGAGTGCCGGCTTGCGTGATAAAGATGACCAGGCTGTGCAATGCCAATGGACTCGCTGCCGGCAGACAGCCCATGTCTAGGCACTGGACGACACTGCACTCGTCGCTGGCGCAGCATGCGCGCGTCTGAGCCGAGGTCGCAGCGAAAGCGTTGACACTCAAAGCAAGCGCAAGTAGCAGTGAAAGAAAAAATTTCATGGTGGAAGTATAGAGCAAAAAGTCGGATGTAGACTTAGGCAATCCTGAACTGCCGGCAGTAGCGATCAGGACAACGTTTCTACGATGATCGCCACTGCGCACTCATTGGGCCGCGCTAGCTCGTCCTACACCGCAGCCAGCCTGCGACATGCGCTTCGCGTGTCTTGAGCGATGCGGCGCGGCCTACGGTGCTTAGGTCCATCAGCAAGTGGGGGCGATAGCCGGCACGTCCCTGGGCGTGGGTGGCGTGAATACGATCCAGGAAGACTGCGCGACGCTGGCTCGAGGAGGCAAGCCGGTTCGAGGAGAACGCGGCCGGCAGTTTGCTGCGCACGCGGGTCAAACCTGCCTGATTTGGCTTAGCGCCCGATTTTTTCCGAATCCTGTGGCCTCCCCCATTGGAGTCGCTCAGGAACTTTCCAAACGTCGTCAACGTCCGGCAACGATGAGTCCTATGGCTAGCCCGAAGCACGCTATGTTCGACGCGCCGGTGAGAGCCATGCCGAAAGCTCGGCCTGCCGCGCCTTTGGCATAGCCGAAAGCGAAGGCTACCCGCCCGACCAGGAATAGAGTGACTAGCAGCGGGATCAGCCTGAGTTCAGGTCCTTGCAGGAGTGCTGCAAGAGTAAGATGTCCGCCAAAAGCCAGCAGTGACTGCTCCAGCGAATTTTGAAGCACTGCGGCACGCACGGAGATCGCTCGACTAGGAGGTCCAAAGGCCGAGCCCCTTATGTCCGCTGACGAATGGAACCGCCCACTGCTCACAGCACGGACGCAGCCGGCCAGCCAGATAAAGATGAGGATATCGGCCTTTAATGTGAACGTGATACGCTCACCGAAATCCATGGTCGAATTAAGCTCGAGCAAGCTCGGAGGCAACCAAACATAACCAACCACCAGGCAGGTCGCCGCGAGCGCCAGCGCGATGGCAGACGCCCGAATGATGCCCATCTGGTCCGAATTAAACGGTATGGCCATTCTTTCTGCTCCTTTTTCTCCTCAGCAGTGCTTAACGATCTGGTGCCGCTTGGCGCACACGCCTTTAGCTACTTGACAAGCGCATATTCTAATAGATTCGGGAAATTTTAAAGAGGCACGCACCCCATGCGTGTGAGCACACTCCTCGCCCAAGCGGCGCAGGCTGCGCCTTAGGTGAAATTGTACCGTGCGCGCTCGGCAGCGCAGATTAAGGGACAATCCGTCGTCAAAAGTAACGTTAACCTTACGAATCCTCGACCCGACCACGCAGGTAGTAGCGGTCAACAGAGGATTGAATGCTGGCGTCCAATCAGCGCCTCAGTAAGTCGCCCAGGCATTTCAAAATGAAACGGAATTATGGACAAACCAAGTACGGCAAACGATGAAATCGAACTTGACGCGCGCGATGCGGCCCAACGACGGACCCTGGCATGGGTGTTAGCTATCAACCTGGTCCAGGTTGTCGGTCTCGGTATCAGCGGATTTGTCGCGCAGTCCACTGGATTGATGGGGGCCGCGCTCGACAATCTCGCGGACAGTTTGGTCTATGCACTGAGCATTTACGCCGTAGGCCGAAGCACAAAGGCGCAGGTCCTGGCTGCACGATTGTCCGGCTACTTTCTGTTGGTTCTGGCGCTCGGCTTGTTAATCGAAGTAATACGGCGGATGATGTCCGGCGCCGAACCCATTGGAAGCGTGATGATCATAGCGGCCCTCGTGAACGCGGCAACGAATGCGGCCTGCCTGAAGTTGTTGCGCGCTCACCGCAGCGATGGCGTCAATCTCAAGGCATCTTGGATATTCACGACCAATGACATGTACGCCAACGCCGGCATCGCCATTTCTGGAATCGCGGTAATGTGGCTCAATACACGCCTTCCCGATCTGATTATTGGGTTGATCGTTGTGGTTATCGCCTTTGCCGGCGGCCGCGAAATACTGAAACAGGCCAGGACCACCGGTGGAGAAGAAACAGTCAAACGAGGCCAGTGAGAGGATCAAGCCATTGCCGCCTGGCGTTGCGAACGCACGTTGTAGGCAACGCTAACGACGATGATCAGGATGATAAATACCTGCGCTAGAATCGTCTGCATGGATGGGTAAATTCCCAGCATGTCGATGCGTGGCAACGCCAAGGGCGTAATATCCAAGACGCCCACCTTTTGCAAGGCTGCCACGCCTTTACCCATGAGTACGACTGCCAATATGGCTACCATCGCGGAACTCACGGCGAAAAACTGGCTGATCGGCAGTCGTGCCGCGGATCGCAACAGCACGACAGCGATCGCACTGAGCAGCACAATTCCGGAGGCGAGGCCGGCGAGCAAGTACATACCATTTCCAGGCGTCCAGAGCGCCGCATAGAACAACACTGTCTCGAAGACCTCCCGATAGACGGTGACGAAAGATAGCAGGAACAGCACCAAGGCCGACTTCTTGTTCAGTGCGGAGGCCAGCTTCTGTTTGACGTACGCTTGCCAGCGCCCCGCCAGGCTCTTCTGATGCATCCAGATGCCGACGCATAGCAATACTACAGCGGCGAAGACAGCCGAGAAGCCCTCGGTCATCTCACGGCTGGCGCCACTCAGATCCACCAGGTAAGTGGCAGCCGCCCAAGTCAGCCCGCCGGAGGCAAGTGCGGTGACCCATCCAGCATGCACATAGGGCAAAACGTCAGTTCGTTCTGCCTTCTTGAGAAACGACATCATTGCAACGACGACCAGTAAGGCCTCAAGTCCTTCGCGCAGCAAAATCGTCAGCGCCCCAAGATAGGTAGCCCACGGATCCGCCGAGCCGCCAAGCGCCACCTGAGCGTCTGTCAGCAAGTCCTGGAGCCGTCCCGCAATCTGCGCTGCCAGCTCCTTTTTTTCGCCAGAGAGCGCTCCGCGATAGGCGCCCATCGACTTTTCGATTTCCTCGAAAAGCCATTTGTTCTTCGCGGCAAGCGCCGGTTCTACGGGCTCGAAGCCATCGAGATACGACGACAGCGCAAGGCGCGTCGCCTGAGCCGAGTCGCCGCGCTCGAAGGCTGCGAGGCTTTCCGCCAATCGTGTCTTCGCGAGCGCCAGCGTGTCGGAGTTCGACGCATCGAGTTTTTCCGGAGAGCTGCGAAGGAATGCCAGCAACGGCCCTGCGCTCTCTTTGCGAACAAGCGCTGACAAGCCGGTCTCGGACGTTTGGCTTAGTGCGGATAAATTGGGTACAGCACGGCGAGTCGCTGGGTCGGATGCCCAAAGCTCCGCGCCGGCTTGTCGCTCCGCATCGGAGTACGACAAGGTCGAGGCAAAGAATGCCACTGCCCATCGGTCGTCGTCGCTCAGCTTCGAGAAACCGGGCATAGCCGTACCCGCGACGCCGTTCGCGATGATCTGTTGTAAGGCAAAAACACTCCTATGCTGGGCGCGCTCGCGATCGGAAAACGCGATCGGCGGGGGACTCAGTTTGGACGCGAGCATCCCATCGGCACGGCCTGTCGCGCCATGACAAGATGCGCATTGATTCTGGTAAAGCTGGGCACCGCGGCGAAGATCAGGCGATTTGTTCGGGGCCATCGAGACGGGGTAGGCAGCCAGCAAGGCGTTCGCAAGGTGGCGCGCCTGCTCGCCAACGATCGCCGGCTCAGCCTTGGCTGTAATGGATTGGCGCAATACATGAGCCTCTGTCTGCAAATTCGTCAGCGCGGTCGTTGCGGGCAACTCTGCCAGCTGGCGCTCCGCAGTTGCTGCAAACTCGCGCATTTCTGCATATTCATCCTGGCTGATGACCGCACCATCCTTCACAGCCTTTCCATAGTCAACGGCGAGGTAATCAAGCAGTTGCCAAATCTGTTTTGCTTTGGTTTGGTCGGCAAGATCTGCCGCCTTGCCCTGGATCGGCGAAGCCGCAAGACAAAATGCAAGAGCGAGCGCGACGAGGTGTAACATTTTCATACGACGTATATCCGGAAGTGGTCGTGGCATACCGCCAAATGAGAATGATTATAACTTAGGTTTGGAGCTTGCAAGCCTTAAACCTTCGAGTTACTATAACCACCTATATTGCAAGGACGTTAAAATGTGGTACGCCAAATGAAAATTGGGGAGCTTGCGAAGTTGGCCGGTTGCGATGTCGTTACGGTGCGCTTCTATGAGGGTGCTGGTCTGCTTCCAGCACCGGCGCGTAGCGGGAATAACTATCGTTTGTACGGATTGCCGCACCTGGAGACGTTGCATTTCATCCGGCAATGCCGATTGTTGGACATCCCGCTGCTTGATATCGGGCGCCTTTTGCAGCTGCGGGGCTCGCCGCAGGAAAGCTGCGCCGACGTCAATGGCTTGCTGGATGCGCAAATTGATCGGGTAAAGACACGTATTGAACAGCTCAAATTGTTGGAAGTCGAAATGAACAACTTGCGTCGACAATGCGGTTCGGGGATAGTGCGCCAGGATTGCGCGATCCTGGCCGAACTTTCAAACCCCGGAGATGGACCCTGGCAAGATAAGCTTCTTGCTTGAGCTTGCACAATTTAACGACGGTTTCGCTTTGACTACATTGCTGTACGATTACATTTGATGAAACGCATTTTCCTCATATTTCTGATGGCGCTCCTCCCGCTCCAAGCTGCTTGGTCGGCGGGATTTTGTCGTTCAACGGAAGCGTATGGCACAGGAACCTATTCGTCTTCGTCGACTGGCAATAGCTTGGAAAATGAGAAGCAAGGGCAGACTAGTTCCGGTGAGATCGGCTGTTGCGCAGCTTGCCATTTCGTTTGTCACCTTCCCGCTGTTGCAGTAACGGGGTGGTGCAACGCCAACATCGAGTCACGGGAATCCGTGTTGGCCCTCGCCCTCCCTGAAATCCCCTATCAGTCGCACATCCCCGACGGCCCGATCCGTCCCAATTGGATTTCCGCCAGCTAAGCTGGCGGGAGGCAATTCTTCAGCGCGTGAACCTAATCTGAGCGCTGCGTCAACCTCTCGCCGAATATCCCTGTTCTATTGGAGAATTCGATGCATGTTGTTCTGTTGCCGCTGGTTGCGGCACTACTAGCTGTTCCCGTTGTTGTCGCCCAAGCCAGCGATCAAGCAAATCGCTCCGAAGTGGCGCCCCGAAGTGGTGTCTCGGGTCAAACTCCCGCATCCGAGCCGGTCTTGACGCTTAACCAGGCGATCACACTCGCCGAGGCTGCGAATCCGGAATTGCGCCGCACACTGGCGCTACGTGCTTCTGTCCAGGGCGACGCGGCCGATGCCAACACCATACTCTGGAATAACCCGGAACTGTCGGCGGAACGAACCCGCCGTGCAGTACCGCAGGCCCCGGGGATTACTGAAACCCAGCGCGAGTGGTCAGCCGGCCTGTCGCAAACACTCGAGATCGCCGGCCAGCAAGGTCACCGGCGCCGCGCGGCGCACCAGGAACTCGATGCCCTGAATGCGTCGATCGAAGACGCCCGCCTACTATTGCGCGGCGAGGTCGAGCGGCAATTTGTTCAGGTGGTAGCGCTGCAAGAACGCTTGGCGACGGAGCGGCTCGCAGTCAGTATCATCGAGGAGACGTCGCTGTCGGTTCAGAAACGCGTGGCTGCGGGTGAAGATAGCCGCTTGGACGGCAACCTGGCCAATATCGAGGCCGTTCGGGCCCGAAACCAGGTCGGAGCACTCGAAGAACAATTGCTTGAAGCGCGACGTGAGCTCGCGGCCACACTGCAGCTGCCTCCCGGTTCGCTTCCTGCTGCTGCCGGCGCATTAACGGCAGCCAGGCCAGTGGCATCGCTTGAAACACTGCTCGATCGCGCAGCCCGCCGCCCGGCACTGCGCGCTCTCGGACACCGTGAACAGGCCGCGAAACAGCGGCTACAACTCGAACGCAGTGCCCGCTACCCAGATATTACGGTTGGCTTGGCAACCGCGCGCGAGGGCGTGGGCCCTTCGCGCGAACGTGTGACCACACTATCGATGTCCGTCCCCTTGCCCCTGTTTCGCCGCAACGCCGGCGGCATTGGCCGCGCCGTGACTGAATTGACCCAAGCGGAGATCGATCGGCAAGCCGCGGACAGGAATGGACTCGCGGATGTGACCGTACTCTGGCAAAAGCAACAAAGCCTGCAAAAGCGCGTTGCCGCCTTGCAGACGACGATCCTGCCTGTCCTGGAGGAAAACCAGCGCTTGTCGATGACCAGCTTGCGTGCCGGCGAGATCAGTCTGGTGCAACTGCTGCTGGTCAATCGTCAAATGCTCGACGGGCGCCGCGATCTTATTGATGCGCAGACCGAGTTGCGCATGGCGACCATCGCCCTGGCTCTGGCCAGCGGCGGGCCGCACGGCGAGGCAGCGCCATGAATTTCCCATCTAAACCAAATTCAAAACATCTTCACGGAAGCAATTACATGTCCACATTCGATTGGCGCAACGCTCTTCTCCTCCTTATCGTGTCAGCCCTGGCGGCATGCAGCCCAAGCGAGAACAAGAAAGGCGCCGGCAACCAGAGCGCCACTGCCGCTGCGAAGCCGGCCACGGAAGGCGCCGGCAAGAAGGCTGAATCCGAGGACGAGGAAGGCGAAGAAGGCAAGCTGGCATTGACGCCTGAACAGATAAAGGCGGCCGGCATCATCGTCGCCGAATTGGTGGAGCAGGACGTCAGCGATCAAATTACCGTGACCGCGACGATTACCGCAGATCAGAACAAGCTGGCCCATATCGCGCCCCGGGTTGCCGGAAAGCTGACCAGAGTTCTCGTCGATCTGGGCGACAAGGTCAAAGCAGGCCAGTCCCTGGCACTGATCGACAGCATCGAAGTTGGCGAGGCGCAGTCCAGCTATGCGCAGGCCGCCAGTGAGCATGACCTGGCCGTGGCCGGCATGGAACGGGCACAAAAACTGTTTGCCGAGCAGATCATCCCGCAAAAGGATTACCTGCGCGCGCGCGCCGACGTCGAAAAGACCAAGGCCGTGTTGCGTGCCGCCGACGAGAAGCGCCATGCCCTCGGCCTTGCGGGACAAGGCGCGCAAGGGGCCGGCCGATCGGTGTTTCCCGTGTCAGCGCCGTTCCACGGTACTGTCATCGAGAAGCAGGCGGTGGTCGGCGAACTTGCCCAGCCGGACAAGTCGTTATTTAGCGTCGCTGACCTGTCGCGCGTGTGGATTGAAACCAATCTGTATGAAAAAGATTTGGGTGCTGTGAGGACTGGCGCACCGGCCACGATCACGGTGGCCGCTTATCCCGGAAAGGTTTTCAAGGGCAAGGTTTCCTACATCAGCAGCGTGATGGACAAGGAGTCGCGCACGATCCACGCACGGGTCGAACTGGCCAATACGGACGGACTGCTCAAGCTTGGCATGTTCGCTACCGCATCGATCGCCGCTCAGGGCACGGAAAAAGCGTTGCTATTGCCCGATGATGCTGTCGTGCTCATCCAGGGCCAGCCAACCGCGTTCGTCCTGGAAGAAGGCGGCTACGAAGCACGCGCGGTAAGCCTCGGCGAAAAACTGCATGGCAAGGTCATACTGAAAAGCGGCATCGAGGCTGGAGAAAAAGTGGTGACTAGCGGTGCTTATGCACTCAAGGCGCGGATCCTGAAGTCGCAAATCGGCGACGCCGACTAAGGAAGCCACATGCTCAATAAAATCGTTGAAATATCGCTGCGCTACAAGGTGCTGGTCATCGTCTTCTTCCTGATCGTCATGTTCGCGGGAGCGAAGGCATGGCGCGACCTTCCCGTCGACGCCTTCCCGGATGTCACACCCGTCCAGGTCAATGTCTATACGGAGTCGGCTGGACTGGCAGCGGAAGATGTTGAACGCCTGCTGACAGCACCGGTGGAGACCAGCATGGCAGGTCTGGCCGGCGTGGAATCGATCCGATCGATATCGTTGTTCGGCCTTTCCTATGTCAGCATCAACTTCAAGGACGACGTCGATATCTATTTCGCGCGCCGCCTCGTCGGCGAAAAGCTGCTGGAAGCAAAATCGCAAATACCGGAAGGTTATGGCGAGCCAGAACTTGGGCCGAACACGTCGGGCCTGGGTCAAGTCTTCTGGTACACCATCGAGACCGCCGACAAGAAGCTGTCCACGATGGACCTGCGCACGCTGCAGGAATGGAATGTCCGCTTGAAGTTGCGGACGGCGCCCGGGGTTGACGACGTCATGTCCTGGGGCGGCGATGAAAAGCAATACCAGGTGCTGATCAACCCGAATCAGCTGATCAAGTACGGGATCAGCCTGAAAGTGGTGATGGAAACGCTCGCCGAGAATAACCGCCAGGTAGGCGGCCAGTTTCTCAACGTGGGCAAGGAACAGTATCTTGTGCGTGGCCTCGGACTGGTCGCGACCGCCAAGGATATCGGCAACGTCGTGCTGGCCACGCGCGAAGGCACGCCGGTGTACGTGCGTGATGTGGCCGAGGTCAAGGAAGCGCCTTCGCTGCGCACCGGCGCCGTCACGAAGGACGGCAAGGAAGTCGTGTTGGGCATGGCCTTGCAACGGGTCGGCGAGAATGCCAAGAGCGTCGTCGAAGGGGTCAAGGAGAAACTCAAAGCAGTCCGGGAAACCCTGCCCAAGGGTGTGACCATCAATCCCATCTACGACCGCACCGACCTGGTCGACAAGGCGGTCGGCACGGCGGAGCGGGCCCTGATCGAAGGCGCCATTCTCGTGGCCATCATCCTATTCCTGTTCCTGGGCGATCTGCGCTCGGCCATCGTCGTCATCGTCTCGCTGCCGCTGGCGATGCTGATCAGCTTCATGATGATGCAACAGTGGGGCCTGTCGGCGAACCTGATGTCGCTCGCAGGGCTGGCCGTGGGAATCGGCATGATGGTCGACGGTGCCGTCGTCATGGTGGAGAATGGTTTCCGACTCCTGTCGCACCAGGCTGGAAAACCGATCAACCGCACTCACCTGGTGCTCGACGCCGCCCGCGAAGTGATGAATCCCGTCGCGTTCGCCATCTTGATCATCATCGTCGTGTTTCTCCCCCTGTTTTCGCTAACCGGGTTGGAAGGCAAGATGTTCAAGCCGATGGCATTGACCATTACCTTCGCCATGGTGGGGTCGTTGATCCTGACCATGACGCTGGTGCCGGTGCTTTGTGCTTTGATTCTCAAGCCCAAGGAGGAGAAAGACACCTTCGTCGTGCGGCATGCGAAGAGGCTCTACCTTCCGCTGCTGGACTGGGCGTTGGAACGTAAGAAGGTCGTCGTAAGTAGCGCAGTGGCCGCGTTGTTGCTGTCTTTCGCGCTGATCCCATTTTTGGGTAAGGAATTCATGCCCACCTTGCAGGAAGGCGGCATCATATTCCGTGTCATCAGCATTCCGTCGACGTCGCTGGATGAATCCATCCGCATCTCTCACCAGATGGAAGCGACCTTGAAGCAATTCCCACAGACCGCGTCCGCAACGGCCATGATCGGCCGCGCCGAGAAAGGCGAGACCGCCGATGTCAACTATATGGAGATCCTCGTCAATCTGAAACCCTCGGAGACGTGGCCAAAGAAAATAGCGATTCCCGAACTGGTCAAGGAAATGCAGGAGAAGATGGAACAGGCGGCTCCAGCGTCGGTGATTTCGGCAACGCAACCTATCCAGATGCGGGTCGAAGAAATGATTTCCGGCGTGCGCGCGACGCTCGCGGTCAAAATTTACGGAGACGATCTTACAACGCTCGACCGCCTGTCCGGGCAGATCAAAAACGTACTCGCCAGAGTGCCCGGGGTAGATGACCTCTCGCTCGAGGCAAATAAGGGCAAGCCGCAACTGGTGATCAACGTCAATCGGGATGCCGCTGCACGCTATGGCATCAATGCCAAGGAAATCCTGGACGTCGTACAGGCCGGCATCGGCGGCACAGCAGTTTCCACGATTATAGAAGGTACCAAACGCTTCGACATTCAAGTGTGGCTGGCTCCGGAATTTCGCGACAACGTAAAAAGCATCAGCGCAATCCCGATCCGCAGCGAGGACGGCGCCATGGTGCCGCTGTCTACGGTGGCAACGGTTGAACTGGACGACGGCTACTCGTTCGTGCGCCGTGAACAGCTGCAGCGCTATGCCGTCATTCAAATGAATGTCACGGGCCGGGACGTCGACGGCTTCGTGAAGGACGCCCAGGCCAAGATTCGCGAGCAAGTCAAGCTGCCGGAAGGCTATCTGATGGAATGGGGCGGCGCGTTCGAAAATCAGCAGCGGGCGATGACCAAACTTGCGCTCATCGTTCCACTGACGATCGGCTTGATCTTCATCCTGCTCTACACTGCGTTCAATTCGCTGACCTACGCCACGCTCATCATCGCCAATGTGCCATTCGCAACTATCGGCGGCATTGTCGGCCTGTTCCTGACCGGGCAATACCTGTCAGTGCCGTCCGCAATTGGCTTCATTGCGGTGTTCGGAGTAGCCATGCTCAACGGCATCGTGCTAGTGACCTTCCTCAATGACCAGCGAGAGCAAGGCATTGCCGTTCGAGACGCGGTGCGCAACGGCGCGGCCTTGCGCCTGCGTCCAGTCTTGATGACAGCGTCAATTGCCATCTTCGGACTGGTCCCGATGCTGCTCTCGAGCGGTGTCGGTGCCGAGACGCAGCGACCGCTCGCCACTGTCGTCGTGGGCGGCTTGATTTCCTCAACGTTGCTGACACTGTTGCTGCTCCCGCTGTTCTACGAGTGGGTGGAAAACCGCAAACAGCACCAGCTGAAGTCCTAGCCAAACAGGGCGGCTCAGCACCGCCCTACCTCTTCAAGGTGAACCAAAATGAAAGAAATTAAAGCTTTTATTCATCCTCATCGGATCCATGCGGTGACCCAGGCGCTGCGCGATTCCGGCCTTTGCGACATCAATGCCGGGGTGGGCTGTTACAACGTCACCGTCTCCACTGTGCAGCGCCTGTACACCAGTGTCGAGCCGTCCGAACAATGTTACTCGGTTGAACTGGCCGAGCCCGTTGTCGCCGAAAGCAAGCTCGAGCTGGTCTGTGATGATGGGGTCGCGGATCAACTGGTCCAGTTGATCACGACAGCGGCGCAACCCGGAAGGGGATGCATCTTTGTAAGCGAAATCGGCAGCGCCGCCAAGTTTGGCTAACGGCGCGCCTGCTGAAGGAGATGCGGCGTGGGTGCGCTCATTGTCGTGCGCTGCATATTCGCCGCATTTCAGCGGTGATATAAGTTCTCTTTGGATAGACCGTCCGCCCGGTTGGAAACGATCTTTCAGTGTTCGCTTGACCCTCTAGTTGATATATGGTGTGTAATGACTCAGATTCGACAAAAAAATGGAGAAAGTAATGAACAACGTTGAACTTTCAGGTTGCAACTGTAATGCGGCGCAAGCCCCCCCAATTGCGGTGGCCACTGGTGTGCCGACCTCAATCTACCGTATCGACAATATGGATTGTCCGACCGAAGAAGCGCTGATTCGTGACAAACTGGGGAAGATCGCTGGAATCAACAGTCTCGACTTTAACCTGATACAACGCACACTGGCGGTAAGCCACTCGCTTCCTTCGGAAGCCCCGATCGAAGCTGCGCTGGCGGCGATCGGCATGCAGGCGCGGCGCAATGCCGGTGCGGGCGAGCAGACATCGGTATTGCGCATTGCGAAGATGGACTGCCCGACCGAAGAAGGGCTCATCCGAAGCAAGCTCGGCAGCATGCCCGGTGTGACCGACCTCCAATTCAACCTGGTGCAGCGCACATTAGCGGTGCGCCATGCGCCTGAGATCCTGCCAAGCGTGCGCGCTGCCCTCGCCAGTCTTGGATTGGACGCGGAAGTCGAACGGAACGAAGAGTCCGAGGCGGACGAAGCACCGCTCACCACGCCAACCAACTGGTGGATCGTCGCCGCTTCCGGCAGCGCAGCGGCGTTGGCGGAGCTGCTGTATTGGATAAATGATGGCAACCATTGGTCCGTGGTTCTCCTGGCCGTGATATCGATCGCGACAGGTGGATTACCCACGTACAAGAAGGGCTGGATCGCCCTGAAGAACCTCAATTTGAACATGAATGCCTTGATGACCATCGCCGTCACAGGGGCAATGTTGATCGGCCACTGGCCGGAAGCGGCAATGGTCATGTTCCTGTTTGCTTTGGCCGAAATCATCGAAGCAAAATCGCTGGATCGCGCACGGAACGCGATCCGCGGCTTAATGGGGCTCGCACCTGAGACAGCCACGGTGCGCCAGAGCAACGGACAATGGGCGGACATACCTGCCAAGGACGTCGCGCTGGAAGCGCTCGTACGGGTAAAACCGGGCGAGCGCATTGCCCTGGACGGGGTCATCATGGCCGGGCAATCAGCGATCAACCAGGCACCGATAACCGGAGAAAGCCTTCCGGTGGACAAGACCGTTGGCGACGCCGTCTTTGCCGGCACCATCAATGAGTCCGGATCCTTCGAATACCGTGTAACTGCACTGGCAAACAACTCCACCTTGGCCCGTATCATCCATGCGGTCGAGTCGGCCCAGGGCAGCCGGGCACCAACGCAACGCTTCGTCGATCAGTTCGCGCGGATTTACAGCCCCGCCGTTTTTGTTGTCGCTGTGCTCATGGCGGTGGTGCCGCCCCTGACGATAGGGGCAAGCTGGACCGACTGGATCTACAAAGCGCTGGTACTGCTCGTTATTGCCTGTCCATGTGCTTTGGTCATTTCGACGCCCGTGACCATTGTCAGCGGACTGGCGGCAGCTGCCCGAAGGGGAATACTAATTAAAGGCGGCGTCTACTTGGAAGGCGGCCGCAAATTGACCACGCTTGCCCTCGACAAGACCGGCACCATCACACACGGTAAGCCGGAACAGACCGATTTCAAGCATTTGGAGGGAGACTCTAGCTTCGTGCGAACGCTCGCCGCCAGTCTGGCGTCCCGCTCCGATCACCCCGTGTCGCAGGCGATCGCCCGCGCCGCTAGCGCATCACAGGTCGAACTGCAGGACGTTGCCGATTTCGCGGCCATTCCCGGCCGCGGTGTCAGTGGAAAAATTGGAGCGCAATCGCTATTCTTGGGTAATCACCGTTTAATTGCCGAACTGGGGCTTGCCACAGGGGATTTGAGTGGCGAGTTGGAACAACTGGAGCGGCAGGGAAAGACGGCGGTCATGCTGGCGTCTGCGGACCAGGTCCTCGGAATTTTTGCCGTTGCCGATACGGTAAAGGAGTCCAGCCGCCAGGCCATTGCCGATCTCCATGCGCTTGGCGTACGCACGCTGATGCTGACTGGTGACAACCCGCACACTGCTGATGCAATCGCGAAGCAAGTCGGTATTGACGAGGCGCGCGGAAACCAGCTTCCAGAAGACAAGCTCAGCGTAGTCGAATCGATGGTCGGCGGCGACGGACAAGTCGGCATGGTTGGCGACGGTATCAATGATTCGCCTGCGTTGGCGCGCGCGGACATCGGTTTCGCGATGGGGGCCGCAGGGACAGACACCGCGATTGAAACTGCCGATGTAGCCTTGATGGATGATGACCTGCGCAAGATTCCTGCTTTCATCCGGCTTTCGCGCGCGACAGCGCGAATCCTGACCCAAAACATCGTACTGGCCTTGGGAATCAAAGCGATATTCCTGGTATTGACCTTTACAGGACAGGCAACCATGTGGATGGCCGTCTTTGCGGATATGGGCGCCAGCCTGATCGTGGTGTTCAACGGCCTGCGATTGCTTCGTCATGGAGATGTGTCTGAACGGCAGGCAGCATGAACAAGCGATTTTATCCATTGCGCAGACCCGTCCAACCGAACAACGTCGCGCCGCAGCATTTGCATGGCCCGCCCTGGTGGGGATTGGCATTCGCTGTGGCGCTTACCGATCAGGGAACCAAGTATGCCGTCCAGTCGGGACTGACGTTGGACGCGGTGGTCCCTGTGACAGGATTTTTCAATCTCGTTCACCGCTGGAACACCGGTGCAGCGTTCAGTTTTCTCGCTGATGCCGACGGATGGCAACGCTACTTTCTTTCAGCCTTGGCGCTGATCGTCGCCGCAGCGCTTACTTGGATGTTGTCCAGACCCCGCCCGCGCAGCGAAGCTCTGGCGTACGCATTGATACTGGGCGGTGCGCTAGGGAACGCTGCTGACAGGATTGTGCGCGGGTATGTTGTCGACTTTCTCGATTTTCATTGGCATGGCTGGAGTTGGCCTGCCTTCAACCTGGCCGACGCCGGAATCTGCGTCGGTGCGGCGCTCCTGATAGCCGCGTCATTCCGTCGCGATCAGCCGGCCCGCTAGGTAGATCTAGATTGCACTGCGATCCTCGCGATGGCAAGATTGCCTTGATCACCGGGTTGGTCGACGAGCTTTTAAGGGGCCGCATTACCTGCTGTTTTGGTTCCTGCGGATGAGGTCGAAATCGAAAAATGGTAACAGTTTTTTGGATCCAAAAATGAAACAGATCACTGCAGTCATAAAACCTCATCGCTTAGAGGCTGTCGAAAAGGCCTTGAAACTGCTCGACAACCATCCGGGATTTACACTGTTCCAGGCACGTGGACATCAACGTGGCCCCGGGCCACATCATGCCGATGTGGCGGATGATTGGCACCCGGTGGCGCACGATAATCTGGTCCTAATGATGTATTGCGATGATTCCCATACGCAGCTAGTGGTCGATACGATCAGGATAGCGGCTCATACTGGCAATCCCGGCGACGGCTTGATCGCAGTTTCCGATGTTGACAATCTCGTGCGAATACGAACTGGTGTACGCGATGACGACGCCGTTTGATACTTCGGTAAAGCACAGACTGGGGGACGTGGGCATGGTCCAGCGCGAAACTCCAGAAAAATGCGAGATGGATAAATAATTTCCAGATGGGGTGCTTCATTCTTCATTCTTGACCGTTCACAGCTACGTTGTTACGGGGTATTACACACCTTTTAGCGGATTGAAAGTCAAGGCTTTTCGAGCTGCGAGCGGCGTTTCATAGCCGGCGTAGTTGAGTCTAATCAGTTGGCAAAGACTTTGCTTACTTATCATCGGAATGCAATTGTATAATGCGGCCATGAAACGCCTCCTCCTCATCTTCCTGATTGTCCTGTTGCCGCTTCAAACGGCATGGGCGGCAGGGCTGTGTAGGATCGTTGGGAGCGTGGCGGTGGCTGGTACTGTCGCGATACTTACCGACAGCGCAAGTGAAGCGCAGTTATTCGACACAAGTGCGGAGCAAGGTTGTGGTACGGTTTGTCCGGCAGGTTGTACGCTGCCGGCAGTTGCTATATCTAGCTCGCTCATTCTGAATCCTCTCGCAAACGCTGAGCATACTCGGCTACCTCCCGAACTCGATTTCGAGTCACACATTTCCGACGGCCCCCAGCGGCCCAAGTGGTTTTTACGTCGCTAAGCCTGCAACGAGAGCAATCACGTCTGGGCATCTGGCTCTTATGCAGCCAGTCCCCAGACCATTTGAACCCTTCCAGGCATTTCTCATAAAACGTTGAGATGCGCTCGCCGGTTCCCTGCAACCCTATCTCTAAATTCGTCGCCCATTTTTGCTAATCAGATGGTGGGAAATATCCGACTCGTCGGCGTTCGCACGACCATTTCTGACAAGGCGAAATATCGCTCTACCAAGTGGCGTTTGCCGCCTTTGAACTGTAAGCGTCGACTCAGCACCGTGTTGAGTGCCGTAGCAGTTTAGTTGATGATGGCTGGCCGCAGGCCAGCGTTCATTTATTTGCCAGCCACGAGGTGCTGGGAGCAGTTCCAGGGCAGGAAGTCGTCGACGCGATTGACCGGATAGTCCGCGATGTGCGCCAGCACATGGCGCAGCCAGGCCTCAGGATCGATGCCGTTTAGCTTGGCAGTGCCGATCAGGGAGTAAATCGACGCAGCCCGTTCACCGCCGCTGTCGGCCCCAGCAAACAGGTAATTGCGGCGGCCAAGTGCAATGCCACGCAGTGCCCGTTCTGCGGCCGAGTTATCGATCTCGATGCGTCCGTCGTCGCAGTATCGTGTGAGCGCCGGCCACAGCTTCAGGGCATACATAATGGCGGCCGCGGTATCGGATTTGCGTGACAGCGTTTCCAGCGTGGCACGCAGCCAACGCTCCAGTTCATCAAGCAGTGGCCGTGCTTTCGACTGGCGTACCAGACATCGCTGGTCCGGTGGTTTGCCGCGCACTTCCGCTTCGATCCCGTACAGCGCACCGATCCGTGCCAGTGCTTCGGTGGTAATGGCCGATGGCCGCGCGGCGTGCAGGTCATGGAATTTGCGGCGGGCATGCGCCCAGCAAGCTGCTTCCACCACCTGGTTCGTTTCGAAGATGGCGTTGAAGCCAGCATAAGCATCGGCTTGCAGCACGCCCTTAAATTTGGCGAGATGGGTTTGCGGATGGATACCTTTGCGATCGGGCGAGTAAGCAAACCATACAGCCGGCGGCACCTCCGACGCGCTGTCGCGGTCATCACGGACATAGGTCCAAAGTCGTGCCGTGCGGGTGCTGCCATTGCCGGGCGCCAGCACCGGGATCGGCGTGTCATCGGTATGCAGTTTGTCGGCAGCAAACACGTGACGCCGCACCGCATCGACCAGCGGGCGCAGCAAGGTATGGCAGGCACCGACCCAGTTGGCCAGTAGCGAGCGGTCCAGCTCCACGCCTTCCCGGGCATAAATCACGCTCTGGCGGTACAACGGCAGATGGTCGGCATACTTGGCCACCAGCACGTGCGCCAGCAGACCAGGTCCAGCGATGCCGCGTTCCACCGGGCGGCTCGGCGCTGGTGCCTGGACGATGGTGTCGCAGCAGGCACACGCCAGCTTGGGACGCACATGGCGGATGACGCGGAAGCTGGCGGGCACATATTCCAGTTGCTCCGCCACATCCTCGCCCAGGCGGCGCAGTGCCCCGCCACAGTCCGGGCAGGCCTGATGCTCCGGCTGATAGACGCGTTCATCGCGGGGCAAGTGCGGCGGTAGAGGCTTACGTGCCTTGGATGCGGCGCGCGATTGCGGAGCGGGTTCGGCCTGCTGTGCCGCGCCGGTTTCCGCCTCCAGGTCTTCCAGCTTCAGTTCCAGTTGCTCGATCTGCCGTTCGACTTTTTCGGAACTGCGGCCAAACTGCATCCGCTGCAGTTTGGCGATCAGCAGTTTCAGATGCTCGATTTCAGCAGCGCGGGTATCCAATTGCGCCTTCAGACGCTGGACTTGCTCGTCACGCGCCAGCAGCATGGCTTTCAGGGCGGCGATGTCGTCAGGGAGGTCGGTGGCGGTGAGCATGCCCCGAGTTTACGGAACTCCGGCCACGTTTACAAGGCCGATTGGGGTCGCCACGTACGTTCCGGCCTGCGCCAGTCAATGCCTTCCAGCAGCATCGATAACTGCGCCTGCGTCAGCATCACTGTCCCGCTGGCAGCCTGAGGCCAGACGAAGCGGCCTTTCTCAAGGCGCTTGGCCAGCAGGCACAGGCCGTCACCAGTCCACCACAGCACCTTGATCATGTCACCGCGCCTACCACGGAACACGAAGACGTGACCGCTGAAGGGATCTTCGGCTAGTGCGGTCTCCACTTTTGCCGCCAGTCCGTTCATACCTGCACGCATATCGGTGACGCCGGCGGCGAGCCAGATGCGGGTGCCGGAAGGTAAGCCGATCATCGCAGCAGCCTGTCCAGCACCTGCGCCAATAGGTCCCGATCGACATCGCCTTCGACGCGAAGTTTCGCACGGCCCACCGTCAACTCCAGCATGGCCGCCGGACGATGATCACCGCCGGCCAACGGCTGTGCTGGTTGATCAACGATGGTCACCGGGACCAACGCGGAAGCAGTAACCTGTGCCACAGGAAGCTGATTCGGCGCGTACCGCTTACGCCATCCGAATACTTGGTTGGTGTTGACGCCGTTTTCGCGCGCCAGCCGAGCCACCGAAACGCCGGGCTGGAACGACTGCTCCACGATGGCGCGCTTAAATTCCTCGCTGTGATGCCGGTATGGGCCTCGCGAGGGCTGCTTGCTGTCCGTTCCCAAATTTGTGTCCATAATCGAATTTGTGGGCACAAATTTGTTGTGCCTTCGATTCGATCATCAGAGATGCTGCCGCCTGAAGTCTAGACGGCAGTGGCTGGACGCTTACTTTGAACTAAATACAAGGACTTAAAAAATGAAACTTTCATATGCTTTTCTCCCATGCGTGATAGCCACCGCACTCGTCATTTCTTCAACCACATCAGCCGCTGAAGTTAGTTCGTCGCAAGCGCCGGCGGCCACTAAAGTCAGGACCAACAAGGAAGTTCGCGATGATAGCCCGTTGGGGTATGTGGCCGCCCCTGGTACTCCCGCCGAGGAAATCACTATTGTGGCGGGCAAGACACGTCACATCAAAGTAGTTCGACTCGAAACTTACCGTATTGTCTATGGTTCCTCTATTGTGGTTTGGACCTTCGATACGTTTGGTCTGCCGACGTTTCCATTATCAAAAATTCTGCCTGGCTCGTCGGATGTCACCGTCCATGTGAGTGAAAACCCAATGTACGCCAATTAGCGTGTCTATGATGTCTGAGCAGTAGTCCCTTACTGCGGCATGACCAAGTTAGCCGGTCACCCTCGTCCATAGGGCGAGGCATCCGCCGAGATTTCTCAACAAGAACATGCGAATGCCGGACGATATGTCAGGTTAGGCTATACCCTAACCTCATGTCAGACTGCCCCAACGCAGGCCGTCAGGATAGGGTTGATATCGCAATTACTTGACATATGCCTTGAACGGTCATAGAGTCTTTCTGTCATTTTCAGAAGACGACTGCACCAATTGTCAGGAGTCGATAACACTACATCGGCGAGAGCGAAAACTTCCCGGCTCAGTGCGAGCTAAGTCTGCCTGCGTACCTTCTCCACTGTGCAAATCCCTGCACTCTTCTGGAGAAGCATCATGTACCGCTATACCAAACTTTCCCTTCTGGCCGTCGCCATCGCTGCAACCGGCGCGGTCGCCTACGCCGCCAATGGCGGTATGGAAAACGACGCACTGGCAATCAGCAAGGCCAAGATTCCCCTCACACAGGCGGTCACCGTCGCCGAGCAGCACGCCAATGGCAAGGCGTCACGCGCCGAGTACGAGAACTCGAAGCAAGGCTGGGTCTACGACGTGGAAGTCGTCAGCGGGGCCAAGGTCTTCGATGTCCGGGTCGATGCCGACAAGGGCACGGTCATCTCGTCTGCCGAGGACAAGGCGGATCACGATGATGACCACGACAAGCGGGACTGACTCCCGACAGTATGGCCGGATCGTTTCCCTCGGAGGCGATCCGGCCCGGAGACCTCATGGAATCACTCAACCATACATTTTTTCTCTGGCTCAACGCACCGGAGCATCCCAGTGCTTTGGCTCTGACGTTGGCCACCTTCTTGGCCGAACAGCTCATCTGGGCGGTTCCACTCCTGATCGGCATCGGCTGGCTTCGCGGCGGCGAGCCTACCCGCAAGACGATGCTCGTTGCTAGCGCATCGGGATTGCTGGGCCTGCTCATCAACCAGATCATCGGCCTGGCTTGGTTGCATCCCCGACCTTTCATGATCGGCCTGGGTCACACCCTCATCCCTCATGTTGCCGATTCGTCTTTCCCAAGCGATCACCTGACGCTGTGGTGGGCGGTTGCCTTCAGCCTCGCGCTGCAACGAGGCCCACGAATTGCAGGCGTGACTTTGGCTTTGCTGGGCGTTCCCATTGCCTGGGCGCGCATCTACCTTGGAGTGCACTTCCCATTCGACATGCTCGGGGCCATCGCCGTTGCTGCAATCTGTGCCTGGCTGACGTTACGTGAAGCACACTGGTATCTATTGCCAAGTTATCAACTTGCCACCGGAATCCATCGGCGGCTTTTCAGCGGGTTGATCGCGCTTGGATGGGTGCGCGAGTGAGCCTATGGGCGGGCTAAGTCAGCATGTTCAAACTGCTGGCAAACCATTTCACCCCCGGCAGGAGAACACCATGAACAAATTGCCCACGAGCAGCACCACTGGCTGGCTCAATAAAGTCCCGGAAGTCGCGCTGTCGTTCTGGATCATCAAGATCATGTCCACCACGGTGGGCGAGACGGGAGCCGATTTCCTGGCGGTCAACGCAGGGTGGGGGCAAGGCGTGACTCGAACCGTCATGGCTGCCCTGTTGGCGGCCGCCTTGTTCATGCAGTTGCGCACCCGACGCTATACCCCTTGGATTTACTGGCTGACGGTGGTACTGGTCAGCGTGGTCGGCACCCAGATCACCGATCTGCTGACCGATGGCCTTGGCGTCAGCCTGTACATCAGCACCTCGGCGTTCGCCGTTGCGCTCGCCGCGATCTTCTTCGTCTGGTATCGGATCGAGCGCACCCTGTCCATTCACGACATTGTGACGCGCAGCCGGGAGCTGTTCTATTGGGCTGCCATCCTCTGCACGTTCGCGCTGGGCACGG
Organism: Burkholderiaceae bacterium; assembly: GCA_019751755.1. Lineage (GTDB taxonomy): Bacteria > Pseudomonadota > Gammaproteobacteria > Burkholderiales > Burkholderiaceae_D > Rugamonas. The sequence continues at coordinate 29,552 of JAIENA010000378.1, forward strand.
CTGCTGGCGATTTGGCGACCGAGGCATTGGGCTTGGGCTTTACCTGGGGCGCGGTGGCGTTCGGTGTGCTGATTGGCATCACCTATACCGCCTGGCGCATGGGCGGCAACGCCGTTCTGACCTTCTGGATCGCCTACATATTGACCCGCCCCTTCGGGGCCGCACTCGGCGACTTGCTGACTCAGGCCAAGACCTATGGCGGCCTTGGCATGGGTGCCATGTGGACAAGCGCCTTGTTCCTCACGGTGATCGTCATGCTGGTGGCCGTCGCGCAGATCGGCATGAATGGACGCCGCTCGGCCCAGCTCGTCGAATAACCATCTTCGCTCTACACAAGGAGAAAAACATGCTCATAAAGCACTCAATCGCTCGCCCTGTTGCCGCCATTTCGGCCGCCGTGCTCGTGGTCCTCGCGGCTGGTTGTTCCAAATCTGCCGATCAGAACAACGCAAGCTCGGCATCAACTACACCGGCCCAGACTGTCTCGGCCTTGCAAGTCAAAACTGCATCCAAGCTGGGCGACCTGTCGGCCTTCCGCAGCATCGCCACCGATGTCGCCGCCATCGTTGACAAGGGCGATCTGCCTGCTGCCAAGTCACGCATCAAGGACTTGGAAGTCGCATGGGATTCGGCCGAAGCCGGACTCAAACCGCGCGCGGCAGATGACTGGCATCTGCTCGACAAGGCCATCGACAAGTCGCTTGCGACGCTTCGCGCAGACACGCCAAGCCAGGCTGACTGCAAGGCTGCGATGGATGCCCTGCTGAAAACCTTTAACACGCTCGAAGGAAAGTGAGCGCGCCCCATGAAAACATCCACTGAACACGCGCTGGCCAAGGTGCCCGAAGTCACGCTGGGCTTCTGGCTCATCAAGATTGCCGCCACGACGCTCGGTGAAACTGGCGGTGATGCGGTTTCGATGTCCATGAACCTGGGCTACCTGGTCGGTACAGCCATCTTCGCGGCGATCTTCCTGGCTGCCGTCGTCGCGCAGGTCAAGGCCAAAGGCTTCCATCCCTTCCTGTACTGGACAACCATCATCGCCACGACCACGGTCGGCACGACATTGGCCGATTTTGCGGATCGATCGCTGGGAATCGGGTACGCTGGAGGTTCGAGCTTGCTGCTGGCCTTGCTGCTCGGCTCGCTCTTCGTCTGGCATCGCACCCTCGGCTCCGTGTCGGTGAGCACGGTCAGCTCGCCCAAGGCAGAAGCCTTCTACTGGCTGACGATCATGTTCTCCCAAACGCTGGGCACCGCGTTAGGCGACTGGACAGCCGACACGGCGGGCTTGGGCTACACGGGTGCGGCCGTCGTGTTCGGCGGGCTGCTCGCGCTGGTCGTGGCAGCCTACTACTGGACGAGCGTGTCCCGCACGCTGCTGTTCTGGGCGGCGTTCATCCTGACTCGCCCGCTGGGTGCCGTGGTCGGGGATTTTCTGGACAAGCCACTGAGCGCGGGTGGTCTGGCGTTGAGCCGCTATTCGGCATCGGCCGCACTGTTGGCCTTCATGCTGACTGCGATCCTGCTGTTCAGGCAGAGAGCAGCCAGGACGGCACATTGAACAACGATTGAACGGAGGGGGAATGCGGGTATTGCTTGTCGAAGACGATCCCATGATCGGTGACGCGATCCAGGGCGCATTGAAGGATGCGTCCTACGCCGCCGACTGGGTGAAGGACGGGCAGACGGCGCTCACCACGCTGGGCTGCCAGCATTACGACCTGGTGCTACTCGACCTCGGTCTGCCCGGAAAGGATGGGCTGGAGGTGCTGGCCAGCATCCGAGCCAAGGACAACCCGGTTCCCCTGCTCATCATCACGGCTCGCGATGGTCTGGATGATCGCCTGCGCGGCCTGGATGGCGGGGCCGACGACTATGTGTCCAAGCCCTTTCAGATGGCGGAACTGCTGGCTCGGATGCGCGCCGTCCTGAGGCGCAAAGGTGGCACGGCAGCTCCCGTGCTCAGCAACGGCGTGGTGACGCTCGACCCGGCCACCAAAGAGGCTTGTGCCAATGATGGCCCCCAAGTGCAACTGTCCAACCGCGAGTTCTCGTTACTGCAAGCCTTGCTGGTTCGGCCTGGTGCCATCCTTTCGCGCAGCGAACTGGAGGATCGCATCTATGGCTGGGGGGAAGAAGTCGAAAGCAATGCCGTCGAATATCTGATCCACGCACTGCGGCGCAAGCTCGGTGGCGAGGTCATCAAGAACGTCAGGGGGGTCGGATGGATGGTCTCAAAAGGCGCTTGAACGAATCAGTTCAGCTCAAGCTGTCCTTCACCTTGTCGCTGGCCATCCTCGTGGTGGCCGTTGTGGCGGGCGTATTCTCGTTCCTGTCCGCCTTCGATGAAGCGCACGAACTACAGGACGATGTACTGCGCCAGGTGGCGCAGCTCATGGATCGCCAGCGCTTGTTGCCTGCCGTGCCAACCACCGATATCCGTCTCAAGGATGTCGATGAAGAGTCGCGCGTGATCGTCCAGCGCTTGGGTGAGGTCAGTCCCTCTACGGTAGGCGTGGATGCAGGAGGCGTGCTCCCGCTCCCGGCGACCTTGGCGGATGGATTGCACACGCTGGAAGTTGGTGGCGAGACGTTTCGCGTGCTGGTCAAGACCACGGCGAGCGGCGAACGCATTGCTGTGGCTCAGGAGTCCGGTTTCCGCAATGAAATTGCCCGCGACGGGGCACTGCGCACGGTGATGCCTTTCTTGATTCTCGTGCCGGTGCTGCTGTTGATCGTTGCTGACCTGGTGCGCAAGATGTTCCAGCCCATCGCGGCGCTGTCCAAGGAAATAGACCAGCGGGCAGAGCAGGAACTGCATCCCGTCGAAGACCGCCACCTTCCGGTCGAGGTACGTCCGTTTGCCGTGGCGATCAATCGCCTGCTCGCTCGTGTCAGCCAGTCGATGGAATCTCAGCGCCGCTTTGTGGCGGATGCCGCGCACGAGCTACGTTCGCCGCTGACAGCCATGTCGCTGCAAGCAGAACGGCTCGCGGAAGCGGAAATGTCCAGCGTGGCGCGCGAACGGCTGACGGTTTTGCGCCAAGGGATCGAGCGCGGCCGCAGCCTGCTCGATCAACTCTTGACCTTGGCCAAGGCACAGTCGGCCACCGACCTGCCGAAGTCGCCTGTATCTGTCCAGAGCATCTACCGCCGCGTGCTGGAAGACCTCATGCCGCTGGCCGAGGCCAAGCACATCGACATCGGTGTCGAAGGCGCGCTGGACGCCGAAGTGTGGGCAAGCGAGCTGGACATGATCGCTGTGGTCAAGAACCTAGTCGATAACGCCATCCGCTACACGCCAGAGGGAGGGCGTGTTGATCTTTCTGTGGGTGTTTCGGAAGGGAAGGTCGTACTACGTATTCAGGACAGTGGGCCTGGCATTCCGTTGGCTGAACGGGATCGAGTGTTTGATCCCTTCTACCGCACGCTGGGGAGCGAGCAGATCGGCTCGGGTCTGGGACTATCCATTGTCCAGACGATTGCCAATCGCATCGGTGCTGAAATCCGCCTCGACTTCTCAGATCAAGAGAAGCAAACTGGCTTAAATGTTGCCGTTATCGCTCCCATGCGGTAGCGGTTTGAGAAACGCGGAGGCAGGCTAAATGGTTAATTCGGCGGGGTGGTTTTATTGGGCTTTGCTGTCCGCTATCCTTGCGGCACTGACGGCTATTTTTGCCAAGGTTGGCATTCAGGGAGTTGATTCCGATCTGGCCACCTTGATCCGCACGGCCATCATCATCGTCGTCCTGTCGGCGTTTGTTGCCTACACGGGGAAATGGACCAACCCCTTGGAGTTATCACCCAAGACATGGCTTTTTCTCGGGCTGTCCGGCTTGGCGACAGGGGCATCGTGGGTCTGCTACTTCCGCGCACTCAAGATTGGCGATGCATCCAAGGTTGCGCCAGTGGATAAACTCAGTCTTGTCCTGGTGGCGGTATTTGCTTTCGCCTTTTTGGGCGAACGCCCGTCACTGAGGGAGTGGTCCGGCATTTCGATGGTCGCCGGAGGCGTTCTGTTATTGGCGTTCAAGTGATAACAGGTAGGACATACTGACTCAACCAGTCGTCACGATTCGTCTACAGTAACCGCTGTCCTGCCATCAAACTTGACTGAGCAGTTTCTCGCCATCAAGGCGCAACTCGCCCTTCGGCGAAATGTGCCGATACAAGGTCTGTCTTGTGATGCCCAGTTCCTGACATAGATCGCCGACCTTGGTTTCGGGCTGCCCCATAGCGGCCATCGCCAGCCGCAACTTGGCGGCAGTCATCTTGAAGGGCCGGCCGCCCTTCCTACCGCGCGCCCTCGCCGAAGCCAATCCTGCAATCGTGCGCTCGGTAATCAGTTCGCGCTCGAACTCGGCCAGCGCGGCGAAGATGCCGAAGACCAACTTGCCGGCGGCCGTCGTGGTGTCAATGGCTGCACCGTGCCCAGTCAACACTTTCAGACCGATGCCTCGCCCGGTCAGGTCATGCACGGTGTTGATGAGATGCCGCAGATCGCGCCCGAGCCGGTCAAGTTTCCACACCATCAACGTATCCCCCGGTCGTAGCGCCTTCAGGCAGCTCAACAGGCCGGGACGATCCTCGCGTTTGCCCGACGCTTGATCCTCGTAGAGATGGGCCGGATCGACGCCGGCAGCGATCAGTGCATCACGCTGCAAGTCGGTGGCCTGTGAGCCGTCTGCTTTCGATACCCGCATGTAGCCAATCAGCATCTTGCACCTGTCACATATACGTTCGATTATGTGACAGTGTGCACCGGAAAGTTCTGGTCGTCAAAATTTGTCACTTAACCCGTCATTCTGTCTAAGACATGCAAAGGGTCCATCAGCCTCGTAATGTGACAGAAATTCCGGGGGAATGCCTTCCTTTGCAAAGGTGGCGCGCAACTGTTCCAGGGAAGCGGGATCGCGCCGACCATAGGAAGCCAACGCGAACAGCGAGCGTGCCGTCTCGGGGTCGTGCCGGGCTTCAATGATCGCCTCACTGATAGCTTGGACCGCCCGTTGCCAGTGATTGACGGGTTCGGGCTTCGGCGGTTTCGCCGGCAGACCACTGGTGAACCCGGTTTGGGGCTCGGACCAGAACAGCTTTGCATGCTCGCCTGGCGGGCTGATATCCCTCACCTCGATCAAGCTGATTGCCGTTGCCGCCGCCTCCAGCATCTGCAACCGTATTGCCGGGTTCAGGGTTTCATACGGTCGCCACAGACTTTGCCCAGCACGCAGCGGATGCCCGCAGCCTTGCCAGACTTGGCGGAGATACCCCGCGTAGGTTCCGCACGCCGAAAGCGGGGTGTTCAGCTCATCGAGCAGCGTGCGTAGCAGTCGAAACCACAATCCAGCGTGGATGCGTCGGCACGGCAGTTCCACATGGCCGGTCGTCAGTGCCTGCCAGGTACGCCGGTCCATCACTGCAATCGCGTCGCTGGCGGTGCGCGACGCAGTGTCGGCGTTCTCCCAGCCGAGAAACCGCCCAGGCACGCCCCAATAGGATTCCAGCCAGCAGCCATGCAGCGGGCAGCTCAGCATCAGGGGCAGCTTCCATGCAAGCAGTACGGCTTGGTTTGCCGGGTCGTTCAGACAGAGCGGACAGGCGCGATGTATCGGCTGGCTGGGCAGCCAGGCACGCCAGCTCGTGATGGATCGCGTCCTACGGCGGAGTTTCGGCAGCAGCACCGAGAGCTGGAACGCATAGGTTTCCAATGCGTCTGGAATCTGATCATCAAGGCTGTCCAGTAGCCAAGGCACCCAGCCGGCGAAACTCATGCAACGCAGCCGGTCCGGCTCGATGCCGCTCCGCTGGGAGAGCATCGCCAACAGCGCCAGTGGTGGCGCGGTATCCAGGTCTTCAACCTGAGCGTGACCAAGATCGTGCTCCAGCAGCTCGGACACCTCCATGTGATAGCAAAGGGCCACGCGGTTGAGCCACGAAGACAAGGCTTCGCCTTCTCTGGGGGCCGGATGCAGTGGCCAGCGTGGCGCTGGCTTCACATCAGTTCCCGCTCGAATTGCCGCCGCCGCTCGCTGGGACCGGTGTAATCGGCCATGCTCAGCGTGCGATGGTTGATCGCTTCCTCGCCGCTCTCCACGGCGACGATGGCCGCCGCCATCAGCAAGTGCGCCAGTTCGCCGATGGTGCCCTCGCTGCGTGTGAGCAGGTAGCGGGCCATGTCCAGCGTGGCAATCGACGAGGGGCGCCGCAGTGGAAGCGAAGCGGCGAAACTGGCCAGCAGTGAGCAGCAATCGTGATTGGCCTCCCATACCGGCAGCATCATCGGCTCGAAGCGATTTTCCAACTGGTCATCGGAGCGGATGGCCAGGTAGGCGTCGCGCGTGCCGACCCCGACCAGTGGGATGCGCAGTTCATTGCCGAGGAAGCGCAGGAGATTGAGGAATTCCCGGCGATTGACGCTGTTACCGGCCAGGACGTTGTGCAACTCGTCGATCACCAGCATGCGCACGCCGACCTTGCGCAGCAGTGCCAGCGCCAGTTGTTCCATTTCTGGCAGCCGTGGGCGCGGTCGCAATGGCGCACCCATCGCCGCGAGCAGCGCGACGTAGAAGCGGATTACCGACGGTTCGGATGGCATCTGCACGACCAGTACCGGAATGTGCTCCTGGTCGGCGTCGGCGCTGGCCGGATGCGTGCGCCGGAACTTCTCGACGATCATCGACTTGCCGTTGTTGGTCGGGCCGACCAGCAGCAGGTTGGGCATGCGTTGCTTGTTTGGCCACGTATACAGGATTTCCAGCCGGTTCAGCGCCTCGACTGCTCGCGGATAGCCGATCCAGCGGTCGGCGCGAAGGCGATGGATGCGTTCGTCCGCCGGGAGACGGGCCAAGCCCTGGGCCGCCGGCAGCAGGTGGGACAAGTCGATGATGGGATATTCTTCCACGGCTACCACTCCTCAATCTGGTCGAACGGTTTGGCCGGCGGCTGGTTGTCTGCCTGCTGCCCATCCATGTCAGCGCCCGGTGGTGGCGTGGTTTTGACAGGCGTTGCCGTTGCCTTGAGATGCTGGCGTCGATCCGCGTCGCGCCGCGCCTTGCGCGTAGCCTTCTGCGCGGTGGTAACGATTTCGCGCATCTGGCCGATCATGCGGAACAACGCCGACTCATCCACCTGTTCGCGCCCTTGCTGCCGCAATTTCGCCAGCGCCTGTCGTTGTTCCCAGAGGGTGACAGCCGGGTGCGACAAGGTACGGTAGGGAATTTCCAGGTAGTGCTGCCCCTCTGGTTCCAGCACCCATATGCGGCTGATGTCGCGCGGGTCGCGCCGGATCAGGAACGCAGGCAAGCGGTCCCGCCGAGCTATCCACGGCTTGAGCGCATCGGCGTAGTAGTGGATGTGGTCGATGACGAAGCCGGTGCGGGTCAGCGTGCGGCGGATGATGGGCAGAAAATCGACCAGAAAAGCCGTAGCGCGAGTGATGACGGTTGGCACGCCGGTCCGCGTGATAGCTTCGGCCCAGCGCGCGGCCGGCGGTTGGAGCAGGCCGTTGTGCACGGAGCCGTGATAGGTGCCGACCGCCAATGTGAGCCAGCGCTCCAGCTCGCGCAGTGTCAGGGCGGCCATCTTCTCGGAGGCGTATTCCCCGCGCTGGTCAGGATTGGAGAAGGTCGTCCCCGGCAATTCGTCGTGGATCATCTGCATCGCCGTGCCGATGATCCGTTCCACGATACCGCCGTAGTGCGGCTGCCCGAGCGGGCGATAGTCCAACCGGATGCCATGCTGCTCGCAGCCACGGCGCAGCGCCTCGCTCTTGAACTCAGCCGCGTTGTCCAAGTAGAGCAGTCTGGGCTTGCCGCTCATCGGCCAATCCATCTCTACGTTCAACCCTTCCAACCAAGGGCGCTTGTCGCAGGCGGCATGCACCAAGCACAAGCCGACCGAGACGGCGGACGGGGCTTCCAGCGTAACGACCATGCCAACCACGCAGCGGGTGAATACGTCGATGGCGAGGGTCAGGTATGGACGGCCAATCGGTTGCCGGTCGCGCTCGTCCACCACGATCAGGTCGATGACTGTGTGGTCGATCTGCACCTGCTCCAGCGGCGCGGAGACGGGTGGCGGAACACCACCAACACCTTGCAGGTCGCGGGCGGCATCTTGTCCTTCCCGGCGGTGAGTGACCTCGCGCGGATCGAGGCCGGCGATCCGCAGAGCCACCGTGTTGCGCGCCGGCACCCGCAGCTTTTGCAGCTTGCACGCCCGCACAACTTCGCGGTGGAACGCCGCCAAGCTACGCTTCTGCTTGGTCAGGAAGCGCTTTTGCAGTAACTCGCGGATGATTCGTTCGACCGACTCCGGCAAGCGGCCTTTACCTTTGCCACCGCTCGACTGCCCAAGAGCCAAGTCAGTGACCAGCCCCGATCCTAGCCGGGCACGGCGGATCAGGACGTAGACCTGCCGCCGGGACAGCCCCAATGCCTGGGCTGCCGCGTCGGCCGCTTCATGCCCAACCGTCTCCGACTGCGCCAACGGCCCAATGATCTCCGCGCGACGACGCGCACGCTCCCATGCCTGTTCTGGCAGGGTGGCCACGCCGTGCTCGGTAATCGGTGCGGTATCGGTCGCCATGCTCATCTCGCTTTGGTGCACACGAGTATTGAGCATAGACGAGTTTCGTGCAGAGGAGTCCTGATATCTGGCTGTCAGGAGCCGTATGCACAAGAGGCTTCAAACCGCGCTGAATGGTGCAGTCGTCTTCTGAAAATGACATAAATTTCGACCTCGAAGATTAATAACCGCAGAGATGTAGCACGGCTAGCTTGTTCGAACCTGCTTAGAACCAGAGTCGCACGCCCGCGACGATCTGACGCTCGCTGCGTGCCGCGTTTTGCTGTCGCGCAAGGGTAGCGGTCTGCCCCAGTTTGCGTGCCCAGGTAATACCGATGTAAGGGGCGAACTCACGGCGGATTTCATATCGTAAACGTAGTCCCAAGCGTGCATCCGAAAAACCGGTGCCAATACCGCGCGCTAAGTCTGACTTGCCGTATGCATTGACTTCCACTTCCGGCGTGAGGATGGCGCGTTGGGTGATTCGCACCGTATATTCACCGCGGGCGCGGGCAGCCGTGCGTCCGGCAGCACCGACATAAACAGCTGCTTCAACGTTGAACCAATAGGGTGTAATCCCCTGCACACCCAGCACGGCCCACTGCCGACTGGGACCGCCGCCGAAATCATGCCGCACGCCCGTCTGCAGATCCCAGAACGCTGCAACTGCATGCGACCACAATACCTCTGCCCTGCCGCTAGACTGTCCCGCGGACCGTTCAGCCTCCGCCTTGAGCCACAGTTTGTTAAAGTCCGTCCCGATCCAGACTGATCCGTCCATATTCAAGCCACTGCTATCGAGCCCGTCGAACCCTTCCAAACGGTCCAACATAACCATCGAAAAGACCGCATTGTCGGACATCTCCATACCGTCCCCTGGAATTGCATATGTGCCATCCGGATTTCGCGGATATGGCCCGGTCTTTGCTGCATTCACCGGGTCCGCAATCGCAGCCGGAGGCATTCGCATTTTTCCGTGATCCATTGGCGGCATGGGCGGCATTGACTGCGCGAAGACCGCAAACGACGCCGATGCTGCGCACGCAAAAGTTAGGCGCCGAAGAGCACGTGCGGCCAGACCGCGCTCCGGAAGCATCGCCGCGTACGAACGAAATGAGTCGACTGTCTTCATGAAACCACCACCATGCGGAACATGCCCGCTTCCATGTGATAAAGAAGGTGGCAATGGAAGGCCCATTGCCCCGGTGCGTCGGCCGTAACCAGGAAACTAATTTTCTTGCTCGGCTGCACATTAACTGTATGTTTGCGTACTAGGAACTTGCCTTGCTCGTCCTCAATGTCGCTGAACATACCGTGCAAATGAATTGGATGGTTCATCATCGAATCGTTGATCAGGGTGATCCGCACGCGTTCCCCGTACCGAAAATGTACAGGGCCCACTTCGGAAAATTTTTTGCCATCAAACCCCCAGACGAAACGTTTCATGTTGCCGGTCAGGCGCATGACAATCTCGCGGCTTGGGGCTCGCTTGTCGAGCGGCCCGCCTACCGAGTGCAAATCAGAATACGTAAGTACCCTGCGTCCATTACCGCGCAGACGCGGACCAGGATCATTTAGCGCACTGGAGGGCGACATTGCACGGGAGTCCACGCTGGGTCCAGTGTCCATGACGGCCATACTCTTATCTCCTGCCATGTCCATACCCGGGCCGTTCTTCTTAGGCGCCATGTCCATGCCTCGTTTATCACTCTCCTTGGACATATTCATCTCGCCGGCATTTTTCCCAGATGACATATCCATTCCAGGCATTGAAGAGTGGCCGCTGTCAGGCATCGCCGCTTTGTTCGTCATTGAAGACATGTCGTGCGCTGCGTTCGGAGGCGAACCACTTTGCATCGGTTTCGTCGATGACATGTCCATACCTTGCATCGCACTGTGGTCTGGTGCGGGGAGCTGAGTTTTCGGTGGCGTGCCGCCCATGTCCATGTCGCCCATTCCCATGTCGACCATGGCGAGCCATGTCTTAGGATCCATCTCCGGGACCGGAGCAGCCATTCCTTTTCTTGGCGCCAGCGTGGCGCGCGTGTAACCTGTGCGGTCAATCGACTGCGCGAAAATTGTATAAGCATTCTCATCTGGAATATGGACGACCACGTCGTACGTTTCGGCGACTGAGATGCGGAACTCGTCGACTTCGACCGGCTCGACTTGTTGTCCATCTGCGGAAACGACGGTCATTTTCAAGCCGGGAATACGCACGTCAAAGATCGTCGTCGAAGAACCGTTAATTATGCGGAGACGCACCTTTTCTCCCGACTTTACAAGTGCGGTCCAGTTTGCGGCGGGTGGCGCACCGTTAGCGAGATAGGTGAACGTCGAACCCGATACATCGCCGAGGTCGGTCGGGTTCATCCGCATCTGGTTCCACATTTTTCGTTTCTCCAGCGCCTTGCCAAGACCCATCTGCGACACGTCGCGGAAGAACATCCCTGCAGTTGGCATCTGAAAATTAAAAAAGTCCGATTCCTGTTTCAGGCGGCGATACAAGAACTCCGGTTCGCTGTCAGTCCAGTCGCTTAAAAGCAATACATGATCGCGATCCGAACTGATCGGATCGGCATTGGCTGGATCGATTACGATCGCGCCGTACAGCCCAGTTTGCTCTTGGAATTTCGTATGGCTGTGATACCAGTAGGTACCATTTTGCTGCACCTTAAATCGATAAGTGAACGTTTCTCCGGGCGCAATTCCGGGAAAGCTAATGCCAGGCACCCCATCCATCTCAAATGGTAGTAAGAGGCCATGCCAGTGAATGGAGGTCGAAGTCTGTAACCGGTTAGTGACGCGAATTGTCACGACATCGCCTTCTCGCATCCGCAGGGTCGGCCCGGGGATCGTGCCATTGACCGATGTGGTTCGTCGCGTCGTCCCGGTAAAATTCATCGGCGTGTCCGAAATGACAAGATCAAATTCAGTCCCTCGCAGTACTTCAGATTGCATCGGGTGCGTCGCTGCCGATGCTGGCCCAGTACCGATAGCAAATGCCGTCGCCACACCTCCTACAGCAAGTCCTTGCACAAATCGGCGACGTGACCTCAGCAACATCCTCTGCTCTTCGACCTCAATGAATTTTCCCACATAACCTCCTTCAATTCGCTCAACAGCCTTCGCAAGCGCTAGGTTCCGAACTACACACTGCCGCGTACCCGTCTCACCTACAAGCCGAAACAGTCACTACAACACGTACTAGCCGCAAACTTGGCATCCTTGCCAAGCATACATCAGACAGCAATATTCCGTCGCGAAAAGGAACAATTCCGAACTTGATCGCCGCTCTCCAATTTAGCTGGCTAGCCCAAATCTTCCATAAGCGGGTGCCAACCAGGCGCGTATCATTCAGAAAGTAATGTATTCTTGACAGCGGAATACTTGCGCTTTATGGTTAGCATTTACAAGAGGTTCACATGACAGGTAGAAAGACAGAGATTCAACGACTGGAACGCTATGGCAACCCGGCAATTTTCTTTCATTGGGTTCTTGCGCTTCTAATCACCATTATGATCGCCTTAGGCTGGTACATGATGTCCGTCGAGGAAGAACCCGGGAGCGACTGGCTTTTCAAACTGCACATTTCGATTGGTATTACGGCAGCGGCATTGATCGCCATGCGGGTAATTTGGCGGCTCAAACATGCACCGACTGCATTACCGTCCTCGCTGCCAGTTTGGCAAGCGAGGGCTTCCCGCTACACACACAAACTGCTGTATTTGCTACTGATACTCATGCCTACGACCGGGTATCTCGGAGCCTCGTTCAGTGGTGATGCTGTGGAGTATTTTGGGGTGCCGACTCCCACGTGGGTGGCGAAAAGCGACTCGCTCAAGGAACAGTTTTTTACTATTCATTCTTGGATCGCCTGGGTTTTGGTCGCGGCAGTGGCGCTCCATGTCCTAGCAGCGCTTAAGCATTTGTGGGTCGACGAAGATGGCGTATTCCAACGCATGTGGCCCTACTAATGATACTAAGCCACTGCGCCGAATAGTGCGCCTACCCCTGCTGTTACCGCCATCGCCAAAGCGCTCCAGAACGTGACGCGAATGACGCCAGGCATGATCTGGGCACCTCCAGTACGCGCTGCCAATCCGCCAAGAATTGCCAGCGATAGCAGTGCGGTCAACGCGACAATCGGAATCAATAGCGCGGTAGGTGCGAGTACCGCAACCCCTAGTGGTAACGCGGCACCTACTGCGAAGCTGGCTGCCGAATAGATCGCTGCTTGCAGCGGCCTAGCAGTGGTAATTTCCGAAATGCCCAGTTCGTCCCTGGCATGGGCACCAATTGCGTCGTGCGCCATCAGTTGCTCAGCGACTCGCGCAGCAAGCGATTGCTCAAGTCCGCGTCGCACATAGATCGCCGTTAGTTCACGGTGTTCGCTATCGATGTCCGCCTCGAGCTCGGCATGCTCTTCAGCTAGAGCGGCCTTTTCAGTGTCGGCTTGCGAATACACCGACACGTATTCGCCCGTCGCCATTGACATCGCGCCGGCGACTAGACCGGCCACGCCGGTCAGCAGAATGCTTCCGTGCCCGGCGCTTGCCGAGGCGACTCCTAAAATAAGGCTCGCGGTAGACACGATTCCATCGTTTGCACCAAGCACTGCTGCGCGAAGCCAACCGATGGCTTCAATACGGTGCCGCTCATCATGTTGTCTTGGCATAGTTGCAGTATCGTCGAAATTAAGAAGATGTTTCTAGCTCGATGGCCCCAGGGTCTTTAATCTTATGCTATCTGGGCACTAAAAGCGACTAATCCCCAATGCCACCTCTAGCAGGGCGTTGAAAAAGGACTGCACTCCTTCGGATTTTGTCGCCCGAAATGCGTTTTTTTCGGGCTGGAAGCCGCATTCTGCCTAAAAACCGGTTTCTCGGCGCTTTCTAGACTGTTTTTTAGTACTTATCAGCACTTTCCGCCCACTCTGGACGGAGTTATCCCACCACCGCCGACAAGCGCCAGCCAAAGATGGTCGCCATGCGGGTCAGGTTGTAAGCTGCGAAGGTGAACGTGGTCTGCGCGCGCACCTTTGCCAGGCCGACGAAGCGCGCCTTGTGCCGGTCGCCAGTGTGGTGGTGGCGTCGACCACGAGGCCGTTACGGTTCTCCATCAGCGCGTGGCCCAGGTAGCACAGCCTGGACTTGTCGCCGTCGCCTTTTTTGTACAGCCGCGCGTCTGGATCGGTCGTCGATTGGTGTGTTTCATTGGAGCGTTTCTCTCCCTTGAAGTCGACTGTGGCGTTGCGCCCGTTGTCGCTCGGCGGCGGCCCGCTGCCATCCTTCTTGGTGAAGCTCTTGACCGAGGCCCCCGCTTCGATCATGGTGCCGTCGACGGTGAAATGTTCGTCCGAAATCAGGCTTTGCCATTCGGCTATGCGCAGCACCTGGGCAAAGAAGCGCTGCGTCATCGCCTCGCTGAACAAGCGCTCGCAGTTGGCACTGAAGGTCGAGTGGTTCCACACGGGCTCGTCGAGGTTCATGCCGACGAACCAGTGGTACAGCAGGTTGTATTCAATGTGCTGCACCAGTTGACGCTCGGAGCGGATCGAGAACAGCGTCTGGATCAAGCTGGCGCGCAGCAGGCGCTCAGGTGCGATGGAAGGACGCCCGCGTCGCGAATACAGTGTCTGGAAATCGTAGTTCATGTTGACCAAGATGGCGTCGACCAGCACCCGTAGCTTGCGCAGTGGATGCGCATCGGGGATGCGTTCCTCCAAAGTGCGGTAACTGTACAGCGAGTGCTGGGTGACGTCGGTCTTGCGCATGATGGCGGTCGAAGGTGGGGTTGATTAGACAACGTTTACCGGCTCGGGTCGGTTGACGGGCGCGGCGATTAAATCAACACCCTGCTAGACCAGTACTTTTTTACGAGCGGAGTATCCTACCGCCTAAACTGGACAGTGGCGTTCGGTAGCTGGTCCTCGGCTTTAACCACGATCAAATGCGTGAGCGCTAGCGACTGCGGTTAGTTGCAGCTAATGCTAGTTCGCGCGAATGAAATGCCGGTCTGCGCGGCTAAATGCAGGTTCATTTGCAGCTAATGCTGGTTTGAAGGGGCTGTCAGTTGCAGTTATTCCTGGCCGAGAGTCGGCTTGAATGCTGGCCGGGCCCCGTTTCAAATGCAGGTCACTACAGATAGTGATGTGTACATCAAGAACAAGGAACGCATCGCTGGCGTCATCAATGTATCGGCCCGTAGTGAAGATACGTATGGAAAAGACTTAGCCGCAATGAGTGTTGGTCGGCTTAGTTTTGATGAAGCAGTAAACTCGCCAGATTTCCGTTTGATGGGTCGCCAGCGTCTAGCCACAGTGTGGCGCGATCTCGAAACGCAACTTGCAGGGATCGACTTCTAAGCATGCCCCCAGTAAGCGTTGAAGAGAAGCAAAGGCTGTGCGAAAACGTCTTCGAACTCACGGGCTGTAAACTCGATATCGACGACCCAGTTGTGGTCGCGGCCTTCTTCTTTTCTAAACAGATGAGATCGGTGGCCGCGGAAAACTTGAAGGCCACAGATGACTTGCTGCTTGAATCGGAGCAGCGTTTTGATCGAAGGACGCAACTTGCATCGGCCAGGTTGGAGGCGTTGTTTGTGAAGCATCTGGCCAGCGTGCGTGTGGAGATGCGCGATGTAGCAGTTTCCGCATTGACGCACGCGATGCCAACGGTTCGCACGAACCTTGAGGAGTTGGTCAAGCAAGCAAATCGATCCAGTGAAGGCGTCATTAGCAAGCATGGCCATCGAGTATCCTCACGTGCCATGCTTGGCAGCGGGCTTCTGATCGCAGCCGCATCCTTCTTTGCGGGGTATCTGTGGTCGCAGGCGCCGTTAGAGCAATTGACAACACGGATATCCGTTGAACGTGGTGCGGGCGCTTTGACAAAGGCCGCGCCCACAACCGCAATCTCCACACCCGAATCCACGCAAGACCGCAGCCAGGTACGCAATGTCAGACCTATCGTCCGATAACCTAGCCTTCTTCACCATCGAGGAACTCCAATCCAAAGGATGGAGTCGTCGGCTTATTCTTCGGCATTTGGGGGCGGCCGATAAACTCGTCCATCATGCGCGCGGTCGACCTGGTCGGCCTCGGCAGTACTACTGCGCGAGCCGTGTTCGTCTGCTGGAAATATCTTCGCCCAGTCTAGTCGACGAAATTGAGAAGTCTCGCTCCTTCGCAGCGCGAAACAGCCAGGTGCAAGACGAGCGCATGAAAAGCATTGTCAATGAAGTTGCCAGTATCAAACTCCCGCCGCTGGAAACGCCCTACCATGGGCTAATGGAGCAGCTGCGCTTGCCTGACCCGGCATTGTGTTCGCGCGACGACTGGGAACGACTTGCGGTGCGAAGGTTGGTTGATACCATGGCTTCATCGGTTGGAGCTTTAGAGGTCTTCTCTTGGCACGCCGGGGTTTGCGAAGCAAGACGGCTGCTGCTGAAACGCCAGCTCGATTACATCGTGCAGACCTACCCTCTGCTGGCGGATGCAGCCTCTCACATGGAGAGGGAGTCCGTCGACAGCTAACCTTGACCGGAGAAGGAGTGTCCATGGATCTCACCAAAGTAACCAATCTGAACGTTCGCCAACTGGACTGGGCCGCCGATGAGCGTCGCGCCGCCCTGGCCAAAATTCCCGCAATGCGGTCGCAGAGAAAAAGTGCGAAGATCGCTGGCATGGCTGCCAGCGGCGTGTGGATGTCAGACCTGTCTGGCGCGGATCGTCGCTCTGTCAAAGCTTGGCTTGCTGGTCGTGGCGATTCCCGGGTGGCGCTGTGGCGTGTAAGGCAAATTTGGGGACAACTTGTTGGTACTGTTGCGCCTGATGCGGGTGATGACAAGCCGCGGGCTGCAGCAGCGCAAATCGGTGTCTCGGCATTTGCTCAGATGACGGCCAAGGTATGGACAATGCTGGTGCCGACCGCAGCCCGAGGAAGTGGACAGAGCTAACCCGACCAGACTTATGAAAAACGACGAGTTCAAGAGCGTCAGTCTGTTGTAAATACAGCTGACGCCCATGAAAATCAATAACTTAGCAAATACAAGCAGCCTCCAGATGGCGTATCAGCATCGCAGCGGGATCGACCACTTGGCGAGCGAGAGGCGAATCTTTTCCACGTACGCGTCTCGTTTCGCCGGCGTTTCGGAATGATACGCTCCGATTGCATTGCAAGTATTGCCGTGCTTGTCGATCATTTTACGAACCCTCCACGCGGCAACAAAGACCGATTTGCAGCCGTCCATCAGGTCCTTGGACTCGACTCCCCATTTCGCAAGTTCGGCCAGGTGCACGGAGTTTGTCTGCATGAGACCCAGGTCGGTCGTACCATTGCTATTCGTGTGTGTAGCGCGTGGGTTGAAATTAGACTCGACATCCCCTATGGCCCTCAAAACCCAGGGGTTGACACGCTGATATGCCGCCGCGTCATCGAAGCAATCCGCTTGAGCAGCGGTCACCATTAGGCTGGAAACAAGTGCGACGCACGTAGTCCGGATGTTAGGGAAGGAACGCATGGATGGCATTCTGCCGGAACCATGTCGTCACGCAGCGCCGAAAGCACATCAAAAAAGCCCGCTCATCAGCCTCCCAACGGCACTGATGTCATTGCGGCTAGGGATATTTCCATGTTGCAACAAATGGCGCGGTACGTTACCGTGCTGCCCCTTCGCGCGGCCGTGACTATAGTCTGCTGACAGACAATAGTCACCAAACCCACAATCTCGCGCAAGTTACCAGCAAAAGCGCGGGATGGACCACAACCAAGCATTCGGAGTCGTCGTAAAGGAATCAAGGCTCCAGAGACAGTTGTCTCAGGAGTCTTTGGCCTTTGAGATATCTCTCGATCGATCCTTTATCTCGCTCATCGAGCGAGGAAAACGTTCGCCTACGCTTAACACGATCGTCGTGCTAGCCGCGGCGTTCGAGGTCAGTCCTTCTCAGTTGTTGATCAGATGCGAGGAAGTCCTCCAGAATGGGTGAGAGATCAATGCTTAAGGATTTGCGCACGCAAAGTGCGTCAAAACGAGACGTTTGTCATGCACCAAATGGTGCTGACGGCGCATGACTGACATAACGATGCGAGAAGCCCTCGCTACCTACTGCTCCAAAGTCTCAATTCTGAAAAAAGGCCACGCCCAAGAAAAGTATCGAATTGATGTCCTTTGCCGCTCCTTCCTTGCTGACAAGCTGGTGAGGGAAGTAACTAGTGTCGATATCTCAACGTATCGTGATCAGCGCCTGGCAGACATCAATCCTCGCACTAGGAAACCGCTTTCAAATGCGTCCGTCCGGTTAGAACTATGTCTGCTGTCGAATTTTTTCGACATCTGTCGTATCGAACTTGGCTATTGTGACGACAATCCAGTTGCTCGCGTACGCAAACCAAAGCCGGCGCCAGGCAGAGAGCGTCGCATCAGCGCCCGCGAAGAGCGGCAAATCTTGCGATACTGCAACGCTCACTCCAACAGAACACTTTATTCAATCTTCGTGCTTGCGCTTGAGACGGCTATGCGCCAAGGCGAACTTTTAAGTCTCGAGTGGCAGCACGTCAACCTCCGCTCAGGCATAGCCCACCTGCCGAGCACAAAAAACGGAACGAAACGTGACGTGCCCCTCTCACAAAAGGCGCGAGAAGCTTTTTTACGTCTTGACGTCAAAACTGAAGGCAGGGTGTTTGGCTATACATCAGAAGGCTTTAAATCGACATGGAGGTTGATGATGCAACGGTTAAATATTGACAACTTGCATTTCCACGATACAAGGCACGAGGCCGCGTCCAGGCTCTTCGAGCTGGGGACGCTAGACATCATGGAGATCGCCGCAATCACCGGCCACAAGTCACTTGCCATGCTAAAACGTTATACCCACTTGAGCGCGAGCAAACTGGTCAAGAAGCTCGAAGGAAATCGGAACAAGGGGAAACTTGCAGTGATGAACAACTTAGTCCCCTATCCTGCCGTAGTCGAGCGCGTCGATACCGGATTCCGAATCAGATTTTTGGACTTCACCAACCTCGTGGCCGCAGCTGAGTGCGCTGAATCGGCGCTGAGCTTGGCCAGCGACCTCCTGTTGCGTCAGATCCTTACCTCAATGCGTAGCAATGTCCCTCTGCCCGCGCCAGATGAGTACTTGGAATTTGTTGACCAGGCACACGTAATCATGGTCGACCCGTTGCCACTTCCGGCTTAACATCATTTTAGCGAGAAAGTGTTAAGAAACGAACGTTGAAGAAGATGGAAAATCCTTTCATTGAGCCATTGTTGTCAATCCGGTCGTTGGAAAGCCCAGGCGGGGGCAGGAGGCATTACAGCCCCTTCCTTTGAATGACAATAATTATGGAGAATCTCTCTCCATAAATTTTGCATATGACTAAAAAACATCAATTGTGGAGAATTTGGCCAAATCTTCGCGTCCTTGGGTGTGTTTGGGTTGGCCGTTGACCAAGGGGGGACAGTTCTCCGTTTTCTGGTGACTGAGCCTTCACCTCGGATGGTGTCCCACGACGTGGTGTATGAAGACTGCGCCGGAGTCGGCGTTTAGGAAGGCTGCCTGAAGTGGGCGGCCATTGTGATTCTTAAGGTAAATTTGGGTTTACGAAGACTCAACTCAACCATTAGGAAACCACAATGACCACCGCCACTATCGCACTATCCGAGCTCGCCGAAAAGGGGGCAGACGCAGATTTCATTCGCCAGACGCTGCAGCATGCCCTACAAAGGCTCATGGAGATGGACGTCGAGGCACTTTGCCATGCCGCTTATGGCGAGCGCAGCGAGGAGCGTATCAACAGCCGCAACGGCTACCGCGACCGGGCCTACGAAACTCGCACCGGCAAGCTCGACCTGAAAATCCCCAAGCTGCGCAGCGGCAGCTATTTTCCCGGTTTCCTGGAACCCCGGCGCACAGCCGAGAAAGCGCTGACTGCGGTTATTCAAGAGGCCTACATTCAAGGCATTTCCACCCGTTCAGTCGACGAACTGGTCAAAGCCATGGGCATGACCGGGGTATCCAAAAGCCAGGTTTCGCGACTGTGCGAGGAAATTGATGAGCGCGTCCGGGCATTCCTGAGCCGGCCCATTGAAGGCGATTGGCCCTATCTCTGGATCGACGCTACCTACGTCAAATCACGCCAGGCCGGCCGCGTGGTGTCGGTGGCCGTAATAATCGCCGTGGCCGTCAACACCGACGGCGTGCGTGAAATTTTGGGCGTAGCTACCGGCCCCTCTGAAGCCGAACCATTCTGGACCGACTTTTTGCGCGGGCTGACCCGGCGAGGCCTGCGCGGCGTCAAGCTGGTCATTTCGGATTCCCATGAAGGGCTCAAGGCGGCAGCCAGCAAGGTCCTCAAGACCACCTGGCAGCGTTGCCGCGTCCACTTTATCCGTAACGCCTTGGCGTATGCAGGCAAAGGCCAACGCCAGGCTGTGCTGGCCATGATCAACACCATCTTCGTGCAGGAGAGCTCCGAAGCTGCCAGCGGACAGTGGCGAACGGTGGCCGACCAACTGCGCCCCAAATTCCCGAAACTCGCCGCCATGATGGACGATGCTGAGCATGACGTACTGGCCTTTATGGATTTCCCGAAGGCGCACCGACTCCAGATCCACAGCACCAATCCGCTGGAGCGACTGAACGCCGAAGTAAAGCGGCGCACCAACGTGATCGGTATCTTCCCCAATGACCAAGCCATCATCCGGCTGGTCGGCGCCATGATGCTGGAACAAAATGATGAATGGTCGCTGCAGCGTCGTTACATGCAGCTTGAAGGATTGCGGTCCTTGAGCGAGAATCAATCTGCACGGCTCTCTGCCGTGATTAACTGAACGGGGACCCAGCCCCTTGAGAATCACATCTCATACACCACGCTCTGGGACACCATCTCACCTCGCGCTCCCAAGCACGTATTCGTTCTTGCTCAGCAGAAGTCGGCTCGGCATGCGGCCCAGCATTGCTTTCATGCTGCTGCACCCAGCGCCGCAGCGTTTCCAGTGTGCAGCTGATCTTGTTGGAAATGGACGTGATCGCGCCCTACTGCGAGCTGTACTGGCTGGCCGACTCCTCGACCAGGTGCACCGCGCGTTCGACAACTTCGGGGGAGTATCGTGTCGATTTCTTGTTCATGGCGCCATTCACTCGAAGATTGGAGCCTCCAAGATTTCCGGTCCGGTTCAGTTGCAGAGGCCGCCGTTTGGGTAACTAGGTGTATCCCGGCGCAAGAGCTCATCGGACCACCAGTTGGCCAGCCAGCCTCCTAGTACTGCTGGATCGGGCAATCGTCCAGATGCCCCCCAAGCATCCGCGACGGCTGCGATTGTAGCGCCTTCCGGAACGAGTTCAAGCAAGAATCCGGCCTCATCAGAATCGAGCGACTTGAAATGCGGTCTTAGGCCTTTGCGCCACACGGCTAGAACTCGCGGATGCTCCCACCGCACAACTTCGGGCACTTCGTTGTCGCCATCAATGGCGTGCCAGATCGACACGGCATTGGTTCGTAAAGCATGCAAACGCAAGCTCGGATGAAGAATAGCACCGCTCGCAAGGCAGGCATCCGGGCCTGCTTCTTCGATACCGCACACGGTCCACGCCGGCACATTCGCATCGTCGAAAACTTCGCGCAAGGCCCACTCAAGCAGGGCAAGTTCAGACAACTCTGCATTATCTGGATAGACGGAATCGAGCATGATGGCAAAGTCAGCCCCATAACTTCCTAGATGCCGTTCCTGCGGGGGATGACCGCTGATATACCGGTAAGCCAACTCTTTAAACAGGGCTGTGCCGAGGTAGAGCTGACACTTGGGGTAGCTATCGGCCAGCACCTCCGTGAGCCGTTCACGATAGGCACGATGATAAATCTGCATACCCCGCTCACCCGGCATGGGACCTGCTGGGTCCACTTCATAAGGCAATCCGGTAGGGGTTTCGCTCACGATGTACTCGGCGAGACGATGCTGGATGCTGGACAGCTCTCCGCCTCTGCACGGGCTATTCTCACACTCACGAACCATGCGATTGGCCACAAGATCAGCCTGGACAATGGAGCGCGCGGCAATCTCCCTAGCCTGGTCCAGTTCTTCAATCAACGTCGAGAGCGGTGGGACATTATCATCGCGTTCAATCATCGTGGCGACTAATGGAAAGCGACGACAGGCCGCGGCGTACAACGCCCATACTTCCGGGGAGACCGGATGATCGTGTGTGTCGATAATATGATCGCCGGCTTGGGAATGACCGGCTAGATGAATCTGCCGTACGCGCGCAGCGGGGAGGCCATCGAGGTAGGCCAGTGCAGAAAAGCCGTGATTGATGCTGCTGACATAAACGTTGTTCACGTCCAGCAGAAGTTCGCAGTCGGCCTCTTCGATTACATGAGCCAGAAATGCCCACTCGGTTTCGCTCGATGACGAAAACCGCACATAGCTCGAGACGTTCTCGATGACGAGACGGCGCTCAAGCACATCCTGCGCTTGGCGAATCTGCGCAATGAGCAAGCGGGCGCTTTCTTCGGTATAAGGCATGGGATACAGGTCATGCAGCACATTGCCGGCGAATCCAGTCCAGCAAAGATGGTCCGAAATCCACATGGGTTCTATCCGACGGGCCAACTGTTTCACCCGTGCCAGATAGTCGACATCCAGTCCGGCGGCCGAACCGATCGACATCGCAACGCCATGCATGGCAATCGGGTAATCGCGCCGTATCGCGTCCAAGACCACTAGCGGCTTGCCGCCTGCGACAAGAAAATTGTCCGTGATGATTTCCAGCCAGTCTACCCGCTGGGGCGATGTAAGAAAGTCCTGGTAATGCGCGGTGCGCAGTCCCAGACCGAAACCTTGGCTGGCAAGCGGTGAGGAGTTCATGTCGGATCTAAAAATAGGAACAACAGGGTCGCGCCGAAACCAAGGTACCGGCGCGACAAGACGGGGGCGCCTTGCTACCGATTACAGGTCGCCTATCGTTCCATCCTTGGCCACGCACTGCTTCGCCGTCACTGCTTTGAAGCCGTGACCTTTACAGGCGTTTTGTCCCTTGCAGCTGTGCTCGGCGGTCTTGCAATCGCTGTTGCCCTTGCAGTCGTGGACGTTATAGCAGTGCACCGTGTCATTGGCCGAGACGGCCTTGCCGGACGAGCCCTTGGGGGCGTCTGCCGCAGTGGCAAGGGCAGTCAGTGCGAGGCTGCTGGCGATGAGTGCAAACGATGCGGCGGATTTGAGGGAGCTATGGTTCATGTTGGTTTCCTTGGTGAGCTTAAGACCGGCCAGCAGCGCCTGCCAGCTTTCGGTACAACTTAGTCTCCCCAGCCAACGGATTCCTTACGCAACAAACAAAAATATATATTCCACTGACTTACTGAGGACCGCGCAGCGCACGCCGCAGCAGCTGCATTTGTTCGTCGAAACGCGTGCAGGCCGGGCAAACAACCAGATGCGCACCCACGCGCATACGCTCGATGACTGTGAGGGGGCGATCCATCCGCTCAGAGACGAGCTGATGCACTTCGCGGCAGGTTGGCTTCAACGATTTCATACGGTCCTAATGAGATTACTATGCCTGTCCAAACCAGTTCAGATCTAGGCATTCGCGCAGCTGCACACGGGCGCGATACAGCATCACCCATGCATTAGACGGAGAAATCGCCAACTCCTTACAGATTTCGTCGGTTTCGAGCTCGAGCCATTCGCGCATCATAAAAATGCGCGCAACCCTGGGAGGCAGCTTGTCGAGGCAGAATTCCAGCATCTTGAAGAAGTCTTTCTGTTCGAGCGTCTTGTCGGGATCACCCCATGCCTGCGGCAGCTCACGCACATGCCCATCTTCCCGAAACAGGGCGTCAATGGCGTCGTCCTCGGACTGGTCCGCATGGCAATCAATCTGGCATTCGCGGGCGCAGAGGCGCAGACAATCAATGATCTTGAACTTCAGTATTCCTGTGACATAGGTGCGCAGCGACGACTGCCCAGAAAAGGCGGCTGGCTTTTCCAGCACGGCAATCAGGGCATCCTGCACGACATCCTCGGCTAGCGCAGGATTGCGCAGCTGGAGATAGGCGAAGCGAATGAGCTGAGGACGCATGGCATCGAGCTGGACGTGCAATGAGGACAGGGCGGAGTCTACGGAGGCCATGGGCACCGATACTAGCCCATCACGTGCGACTAGGCAACACACGGCTGAAAGTGTTTGCGACTCGCAGAACGAAAGCTTGGGCAAACAAAATTAATGTAAGGAACTCGCGGATGGGACGACTAAGTTATAAGTTGCGCTGTGCAACGGAGACTTTGCAGTCGAAACCCAAGGAGAAAGCAATGAACAAACGTCAAGCCATGATCGCCGCCGCCCTAGCCGGGATCTGCTTCGCCAATACCACCGCGAACGCACAAGCCAGTGCCAATGCCGAAAAGGAAAAAGGAAAGGAAAAATGCTACGGCATCGCCAAAGCAGGCCAGAACGACTGCGCCAGCGCGACCGGCACCCATTCTTGCGCCGGCCAGGCCAAAACCGACAACGCCAAGGACGAGTGGAATTACGTTGCCAAAGGCACTTGCGAGAAGGCGGGTGGCACGACAGTGGCGAAGAAGTAAGCTACCATGAACCGTGTTCTGAAGTACCACGGCGCAACTCTGCGCTTTGACGCTGTCATCGAGCGATGGGGCGGTACGTTGCTGCTTCTGAGCCTGCGCATTTATCTTGGTCTGGTATTTTTCAAGTCCGGGCTGACCAAAATTGCAGACTGGGATAGTACGCTAGCCCTCTTCCGGGATGAATATCAGGTGCCGCTACTGCTACCTGAACTAGCGGCGGTCTTCGGGACAACGGGCGAACTGCTGCTGCCGCTGCTACTTTGGGTCGGCTTGCTGACGCGGCCGGCGGCACTGGGACTGTTCTTCGTCAATTTAATGGCCGTCATTTCATACCCGCTGCTCCTGACCTTCGACTGTCCTGCGGCATTGAACGATCACCGTTACTGGGGGATTCTGTTTTTGGTGCTGATGATGTTCGGACCGGGAAAGCTGTCGGTCGATGCGATGTTGGCAAAGCCCGAGCAGCCGCTTTGAGATCGGGTTCGGGCCGCTCCGGCGTCCCGAAGCGGGCGGCACGGCACACAAGTCGTTTCAAACATAGGACTTTTTTCAATTCATGATAGCCACTACCCCGCGCGTCGACCGTCAATTCAGCTTCGTTGGAGGTGGCACTGGGCAATGGTTTATCGATGACATGCGCTGTGTAGTCGGTGAGCCATTAACTGCCGCCCCAATGTTATCCATCATTGCTGGTAGGATAGAACAACCGCCTGCAGGCACCTCATGGTTACTTCGAGGTATCACAAGCAACGATCGCTATGTCATACGCGAGGAGAAAGTGGCCCTCGTTAGCAAGCAGGAGGGTCTAGGCCGTGAGGCATCAAGCCTCGCTGCACTCATACCAATTCGCAAGTGTGCTGCATGGTGGGCGCTGGCGCACGATGAGCGCCGTGCGATCTTCGAAGCGCAGTCTGAGCACATTGCAATCGGCTTAAGATACCTTCCCGCTATTGCAAGGCGGCTGCACCACTGCCGTGATCTCGGACTCGACGAACCTTTCGACTTCCTCACTTGGTTTGAATATGCGCCTGAGGACGCGGCAACGTTTGAAGAACTTGTGCAAATATTACGCGCCTCTCCCGAATGGGCTTTCGTCGATCGTGAAATTGACGTCCGCCTAAGCCGCCCGGTGCGTGATGTGGTCTAGCTAAGCTATCGAATCTAATTATCCTTGTCGTTAGTCGAATGCTGTCTATTTACAATTGAATGCGAAGGGCTTGCGATGGAAGTTTTAAAGGCTTTAAAGATTAAGACACGCCTTGGCACTGGTTTCGGTCTATTGGTCATTCTCATGTTGATCATGACCGCCGCTAGCACGGTACGTTTCATCTCGATTCGAGACAGCACCCGTCTGGTTATCGAGCGGGATTGGCCTAGCTCGCTGGCTGCAAACACCATTGATAGTGCCGCACGCGAAGACGCCCGGCGAACAATGGCGCTGTTTATTCTTGAACAAGCGTACCGAGCAAAGAGTTACGAAGTCATTGACCAGAACAAAAAAGTCATCGACGCCTCCATCAAGGAGCTCGTCAGGCTGGCTGAGTCGCCTGCGGAAAAGGCGACTTTGGCGAAAATCCAGTCTATCCGAGAAATTTACTCAGTCTCCTTCCTCAAGGTGGCCGACCTAGTGGAAGCTGACGAGAAGGAGGCAGCGGCCAAGCTGATGAATGCGGAAACCTTGCCGGCACTCGATGAACTGCTTGAACAAACTCGCTCGATGGTAAATCAGCAAAAGGTCGATATTGATAGTGGTGGACAAGTCACGCAAGCTGACATCGATTTTTCCCTTAAGTTGATGATCAGCATGGGCGTTTTGACGATATTGGCTTCGATCGCGCTGGCATACTGGTTAACCAGATCCATTACCGAGCCGCTCGACAAGGCTGTTGCGATAGCGCGCTCGGTCGCCTCTGGTGACCTGAGCACCGACATTATTGTGCACGGGAATGACGAAACGGGGCAGCTACTAAATACCTTAAAGGAAATGAACGCCGCACTGGCCCGCACTGTCGGTGAAGTACGGAAATCAACCCACTCGATCAAATCGTCATCGGGCGAGATTGCTGCCGGCAATCAGAATCTGTCGGCACGTACCGAAGCACAGGCCACTGCGCTGGAGCAGACGACCAGTGCAATGGACCAGCTTACCAAGACAGTCACGCAGAACGCCGACAATGCCTTTCAGGCCAACGAGCTTGTCGTGTCGGCGTCGTCAGTGGCGCTGCGTGGCGGCGAACTTGTGGCTCAGGTGGTCCAGACAATGGCCTCGATCAAAGAGAGCTCACGCAGAATTTTCGATATCATCGGCGTTATCGATGGCATCGCCTTTCAAACTAATATTCTAGCGCTGAATGCTGCCGTCGAAGCGGCGCGCGCTGGCGAACAGGGGCGTGGTTTTGCTGTCGTCGCATCCGAAGTCCGCAATCTGGCGCAGCGCAGCGCCAGTGCAGCCAAAGAAATCAAAAATCTCATCGGCGACTCTGTTACCAAGGTCGATGGCGGCAACAAACTCGTGAATGAAGCCGGCACGACGATAGAGCTCCTCGTCACCTCTGTCAAACAGGTGGCCGATATCATGAGTGCAATCACTGTAGCAAGCCAGGAACAGAGCTTGGGCATCGAGCAGGTGACCGCAGCAATTCGTCAAATGGACAGTATGACGATTCAAAACGCCGCTTTGGTCGAACAAGCGGCCGCTGCTGCGAAAAGTATGGACGATGAGGCGTACGTACTTAGCCAAGCGGTATCGGTATTCAAATTGGGGCACGAGCTGCCGCCGATGTACGAAAAAAATTTACTGATCGGCACTGTTTAATGGTACGACGATTTTTGGTTTCTTTAACGCAGGACTATTGGCCGTGCTGAGGAAGTTTCGGTGGCGTGCTCCTGCGGCCAAGGTTATGCGTCCGGCCTTGGCAAGGTTATGGTTCTAGGCACAGCCATCCTGCGCTTTCGCATGTTGAAAAGCGGGACCAGCCAGCGTGGCGCCCGGCTACCAACGGGCTGCGCCATGCAGGGATGGATTAGCGGCAAAGCCATTGTTGGGGAAAAATGCAATCAGGAATTGCCGTGGTGCCAGCGCAATACGTTTTACTAGTCCGCAGGAAGCGGCTCAGGGATCATCAGCAGGTAAAATACCCGCATGACATTACGACGACTACCACTGGCATTGGCCTTGCTGGCGATGCAAGCCCCTGCGGCTGAATTGCG
Organism: Burkholderiaceae bacterium; assembly: GCA_019751755.1. Lineage (GTDB taxonomy): Bacteria > Pseudomonadota > Gammaproteobacteria > Burkholderiales > Burkholderiaceae_D > Rugamonas. The sequence goes on from JAIENA010000378.1 coordinate 56,915, forward strand.
TGGAATGCTGGATCTGCGCGCAGTAGATTCCCAGGCCGGAAGAAGCTTCGTGGACAGCGGCTTGGGAAAAACCCGGTATGACGCCAGCTCGCCCGCCATCGGCGTCGCCCAAGCGGTCGTGCGCGCAGAATTCGACCTGGCCGACGCCTTCAGCGCCAGCGTGGAGTTGAGCGGAGACGAGCGGCACCACAACGTCGTCGACGTGCGGGAGGCATGGGTGGCCTGGAGTCCGCTGCCGTCCGGCGCGTGGAAGACGCGCGTCAAGGCGGGATTTTTTTTTCCGCCAACGAGCGTCGAGATCGATTACGAGGGCATCGGCTGGACACCCAAGCGCACCATATCGAGTGCCGCGATCAACAGCTGGATCGGCGAAGAGCTGCGGACCAATGGCGTCGAATGGAGTACCCGCCGCCTGGGCCGCTATGCCAATGTCCCGTACGACGTCGGCGTGGTGGCGGCCGTCTTCACCGGCAACGACCCGGCCGGCACCATGCTGGCGTGGCGCGGTTGGTCGATCAGCGACCGGATCGCCGGGCGCAACGAAGCGCTGCAGTTGGCCGATCTGCCGGTATACCGCCCGGACGGCGCCATTCCGCGCCAGTCGCGCACCATCCATCCGTTCCGCGAAATCGATGGCCGGCCCGGCTACTATGCCGGCATAAACCTGAATACCGGCCCGGACCTGGAGTTGGCGGTGCTCCATTACGACAACCGCGCCAACCCGCTGGCGGTACAACATGGCCAGTATGGATGGCGGACCCGCTTTGACCATGTCAGCGCGGTCTGGCATCCAGCCGCTGGCTGGGAGATGCTGGTGCAGGCCATGCGTGGCGATACGCTGATGGGCGCCAATGGTGTCGCGCTGGACTTCCGGTCCTGGTACGTCCTGGCCAGCCATCCGGTCGGCTCCGCGGTACTAGCGCTGCGTTACGACCGCTTCAGCACCACCGGACACGACGTCCTGCCCGACGATCCCAACGACGAGACAGGACAAGCAATTGCCCTGGCCTATCACATGCCGCTGTCTGGAAGCATGTCGTTGATGCTGGAATCGCTGGTGGTCCAAAGCGACCGGGCCTCCCGCAGACTGATTGGCGAACCAAGGCATCAGTCCGAGCGCAGTCTCACGGCGGCGCTGCGCTGGAAGTTCTAGGCACGGCCCGGAATGCTAAGCGCTGCAGAGGCAATTTGTACCCAGCAATATTCAAACGATGTATCTCATGCCTCGGACGCGGGCAGCCTGCTAACAGGAATGCCCCTCTGCGCTCTTCATAAATCTTCGAGATGACTAAAAAATCTTTGACCGCATGAGTTCGTTGGGGCTCAACCCCAGTTTGTCGTGCAGGCCTGTGGGTAGAGCGTACACACGCGGCCTCATCAGGTCATGCGTAACTTGGCGATCTTCCTAAGTGGCCTCCCCAGCTGGCGTAGATTCGCCTTCGTTTCAGCGGACACGTAGCCGCGTGCAAACATGGCCGGTTGCACCAACTGTTCGTTGGCTTGTTGGAGCTCTGGCAGCAGCAGCGCAGCCACCGCCATGTCGTTTAGCAAACCGAGTCTGTCTTGTAGTGCTGAGAGGCCGTCAATGTATTGTGCCGCTTCTTCCTTGTCGAGAATGTCGCGGAAGGACTCGGCAGCATAGCGCGCCTTTTTGGCCGCGATGCGGACGCGGTGGAGTGCCGGCGTGTCGTGAGGTTCCAGTGCCGCGATGCGTTTGCGCAGCCGCTTTTCCGCCTTCTGCAGCAATGGAATGGCGCTGCGAGCGGTGCGTTTCCCCATGACCTTGCGGGCATCCGCGGTGATGTCGTCCTGCCACTGCGTTCCCTGCAGCCAGCCGTTCAGGCGGAGCATGAGTTCCGTGAATCGAGGGGAGTGCAGCACTTGCAGCATCACGCCATGCAGTTTTGCGGCGTTTGCGCGGGCCGCATCGTGGAGCGCGGACGTATCAAAGCCGCATACCCGCTTCAGCGTGGAGCCGGCCAGCACATCCCAATCGCGTGTGGCGCCCAGCTCGGCAGCCAGCCAGTCCAATCCCTCCTGGATATCCTGCGGCGCCACGACGAGCGGTTCGAACATATTCAACAGAGCGCGCAGGCGGCGCAGCCCGATCCGCATCTGATGCAAACTTTCGGCATCCTTGGCTAGTACGCCGGAGACGTTCGCCTCCATTTGCTCTAGGCAGTTGAGGCCGATCATATTGAACGCTTCATTCAAAGCGGCCTTTTTCTTCAGCCTGACGCTTCTGGCCTTGACTGCGACTGGACCGGGGGAGCCCAGCAGCGCGAAGCCGCGCGCGGCCTTGCTATCGTTGGCCAGTTCCAGTGGGACTTCGCGGTGCAGAGCAAGCGCAAAGTCGAATAGGCGTGCAGGAGCGCCATCCTTCAGTTCCAGCTCCAGTTCAGATATTTTGGCGTTGCGCACGCCTCCGTGAAATTCGCCGACATCAACAGCGCACACGACTTTCTCTCCACCTGACAGGCGGAGTTGCCAGGTAGTGCGCTGTGTCGTGCCGGAGAAAATTGGCGTCAGGCGGTCAATAAGCGCCGGGGATGACAGCAGGGCTGCCAGCTTGATTGGCTTGATCTGGCGCGCTAGCAGTGCTGGCCGGATCTGTTGGTCGGGTAGGTGGCATTCCCATTCTCCCCGGCGGTGCAGTGCTGGGGACGAACCGTCAGCCGTTTTAACAGTCTGAGTAAATTCGCCGTCCGCTGCCCGCACCCTTAGCGTCAGGCCATGATGCCACAGGTCATGCTCTGGAGTATCGTAGTAAATGTCCGAGTGTTCTTGCGCGGCCGGGGCGCCCGTGGAATGCGCCGCCAGCAGCGGGTGGGCCCGCAGGCGCTGGGAATCGGCTGGGCGGAACTTCAGTTTCAGTTCGGTTTCCATTGCTGACCTCCACGTCACTGGCTTCAAATTGAGTGCCTACTATACATCTGGCGACTGCAGCACGCGAACTTGCCAATGGGTACGCTGCGCGGCTGCTCTCGCGAAGGGGCCGTGGGATCTTGATTGGCAGGAGTGTTACGCAGAGCCGGCGAAGTTCCTGCACATGGCAATTAGTGGAGCGAGAGACGACGCATCGGGCCGGTTCAGCATTACCTCGATGACCAGTTCAATCTGCCCTGCGCTCGGGATGATTTCGACCGGGCTGCGCTCCATCCAGCCGATCAGCAGTGCAGCGAGCTCATCCGGGGGCAGTCGAAGGACTTCGCTGCGAGTGGGCACTTGAATATGCCACTGCTGGCGTCCACCGGCGCTGGAGGAATAGCGCCGGCGGGCCGCCTCGATGTTTTCGGAAGGAGTGCCGAATTGCTCTTCTTTACTCAGTAGCTCACGCATGTTCGGTAAAATATAGCCCCAACAAGAAAGGCAGGATAGCATACTCAAGGTAACAAGCTTTTCTCCCTCCGCGAGCAACCTGCGGGCTCAGCAAAAAAAAACCGCCCTGGGAGGGGGCGGCAAAGAGTCGGAGTTACATCAAATTGGGAGACTTGACGAAGACATCGTACAACAGGATCGTGACACGCTGATGACGTTAGCCTGCGTTTATGCCTGACGCTTGAGACTTGGCATGCAGAGCGGCAAGGCTGACGGACGTTGGCGGCTGGGCGCTGACGGCGCATGAGTGCGGCTGCTTTGTCCAGGTACATCGACCTTGAAGAAGCTGACCACCTGTGTCAGGGTATTGGCCTCTTTGTGCATGGCTTCCGCCGTCGCTGCCGCTTCCTCGACCAAGGCCGCATTTTGCTGGGTGACGCCATCCATATCGCTAATGGCGCTGTTGATTTCATGAATGCCGGATTCCTGCTCCGAACTCGCAGAGCTGATTTCAGCCATGATGCTGGTCACCCGGCCGACGCTGGTGACGATTTCGGACATGGTGTCCCCGGCCGCGTGCGCCAGGATGCCGCCGACTTCAATCTTGTCGGCGGAGTCGTTGATCAGATTCTTGATTTCCTTGGCGGCGGTGGCCGAGCGCTGTGCCAGATTGCGGACCTCGGTCGCCACCACGGCAAAGCCGCGCCCTTGCTCGCCGGCCCGCGCCGCTTCGACGGCGGCGTTCAGGGCGAGGATATTTGTCTGGAACGCGATGCCGTCGATGACAGAGATGATGTCCACGATTTTTCGGGCCGACGCACTGATTTCGTCCATGGTCTGCACCACTTCTTCGACTACTTTGCCGCCCTTGCTTGCCACGTCGGATGCCGACAATGCCAGTTCGTTCGCGGTGCGTGCGCTGGTTGCGTTCTGGCGTACTGCCGAAGTGAGTTCTTCCATTGACGACGCGGTCTCTTCGAGCGCGCCGGCCTGCTGCTCGGTACGGCGCGACAAGTCGAGATTGCCCGAGGCGAGCTCCTTCGACGCGTCGTCTATCGTGTGGGCGCCGTCGCGCACCTGCGTCACCGTGACCGCCAGGCGCGTGGTCATGTTATGCAAGGCGTCTAGCAGTTGCCCGATCTCGTCGACCCGGTGATGCTTCTCGAATGTGCGCAGGTCGCCTTCGGAGACCCGGGTGGCCAGGTCGACCGCGTGCTGTAGCGGAGAGACGATGCTGCGGGTGATGAACCACGCCATTGTCGCGCCCAAGGCGAGTGCCAGGAGGCCGAAACCCAGCAGAGTGGCACGGCTGCTTTGATACTGGCTCGCGGACGCGGCCGCGAGAGAACGCGCTTGCGCGGTTTGGTAGTTCAGTAACTGGTCCAACGCTGCCGTATAAGCGGTAAACGCCGATTTCAGCGTCGTGTCGACTGCGGAACCGGCTTGAATGATAGTGGTCCAATGTGACGGGCGTTTTACATGGCCGATCCAGTTTCGGCTACTCTGTCAAGGAACTGCAGAGGCCCTTGCCTTTTGTGCCATCATGTCACTGCGCACCCAGCAAGGGGACAATGTCATACCGCCGTAATTGACTGATGGCAAGATTTTTTGGTGGATTGGCGCTTCTGCGCTGAAAATTGTTTATATTTCAATTGGAGGCAGTCATGCATTCTGCCGAAGTTTCGTTTTCTCGGTTTGATACCGGCGTGGAGATCGCGTTGAGCATCGACGGCGCGGTTGTGGCTGCAAGCTCGAGTCCGGAATCCATCATTCGCGAATTGCAAATTCGTGGCGTGAGGAAGCTGAGACTGGAAAATAGCTTCGTGCTGGATTTGCCGACTTCGGCCAAGACCCTCAACTTGGCGATGGAATTTCCTTTTAGCGAATCAATGGCGGCGCTAAAGCTGATTGCCGCTTGTTCTGACTTGGGGGAGGTTCCCACTTTCCCTTATCCTGAACGCCGCTCCCGGCCAAAGGTGGAGTTCGCATCGGGTCCGATCCTGCCCTAGACGCAAGCGAGAAAGTGCAGGCAGTCCGCACCGGGGCCGACCGAGAGCCTGGCTGGATGGGAAGCCAAGCTCAAAGAAGGCGGAATAGGTGTTTCAAGGCAAATGTCTTACAATCGGGTTGATCCCCTCCTCCGACGCCTCGAGTTCCCATTGTCCGACCCAGTTGCTGTAAGAAGGTCCCGAAAAGCGCCGCACGCAGATGCCTTGCTGGAGGCTGCCTGTCGGATCGTTGGCGCGGAAGGATTGGCCGGCTTAACGTTGCGTCCGCTTGCCGTAATGCTTGGCGTCTCGGTTACCGTACTCACCAATCATTATGGATCGCGGGCCGATATGTTACTGCGGAGCTCGCCTACAGCGTAGCGCTGAATGCCGTCTCGTCCTACCGAATGCTCAGGCGGATATGCCTTCAGCGCCTGTTCGCCGGCGGCATTGCTGGCGCGCCGGATGCGCTGGATGGAACCTTATTCAGCCTGCTGCTTGAGCAGATGCAATATGCGGAAAACGGCTTTGTTGCTCGATCCAGCGCTGATCGGGTGCCCGAGTGGGCGGCGCTGGCCGCGCGTGCATGTGGCATACGGCTGGCCGCGCACGGGCTCAGCGGGCTGACGCATCGTGCCATTGCAGCGGAGGTCGGCGTCCCGCACACGACGCTGAGCTATCGCTTTCCCACGCAGTATGAGCTTGTGACAGCGGGCCTGGAATCAATCGCCGCGCACATTCTCCTGGCGGTGAGTGCGGGTAGCCTGACGGAGCTGCAGCATTTGCGGATTGAGGGGGACGGTCAGAAGCTGGACCTGGCGCGCGCCAATTTCGCGGTTGCCCTGGCCGCCACGCGCATGCCCGAGCTGGCCGGCTACACGGCCAATATGCGCAGTCGGCGCGGTAACAACTTGGCGAAGGTGTTTGACAAATACATGCCTGGCGCGCCTGGCATCGATGCGCTGTGCGCACAGGTTATTTCCATGGGACTGACCGGCCTGACCAACCTGGAGCCGCCGGGCGAAGCGTCCGAGCAGTCGGTCGCCTCGGCCTTCGCAGCCACTGCGAAGTGGCTGCGAAAGAGCGTCGGTTAGGCTATTCCGGATAGGCCCACAGGTCGACCGGAGCGGAAGCACCGGAGGTCAGCAAGCGGAAGGCCGCAGGGGAGTAGTCGCCATCGGCAACCAGGAAGCCTTCGGACTGGGCCGGCAGATCGCCGCAGCCTGTGGTGCCGAGCGAGAGCTTCAGCGTATGCGGCAGCGCCGATACTGTAAGCTTGCCGGACAGCTTGCAGCTGGTGATACCCGCCACGATATCGCCGCTGGCGTTCACCGAAAACGCCGCCACGCCGCCCGTCGCCAAGCGCACCGTGTAGCTGCGCGCGACGGCCGCGATGTTCAGCACAGTCGACGGGATGGCGCTACTGTTCAGCAGCTCCAGCGACGTATCGCTGGTGGCCGCCGGCGTCATCTTCCATTTGCCGTCGGTCTCGCGCTGGTACATGGCCGTAGCCTGCTGCGAGGCGTTGTTCAGGACAAGTAGGCGACTGCCGTCGGCCGCCGCGTAATACTTGCCTGGAGACGGGCTGGCGGCGTCGCCGGCGCTGACCGCATAGATGACGCTTGTACGGTAAAAATTGTGTATTATTTATAGATAAAATTCACATAAAAGACGAGTGTACGGATTACATGAGAATGAATCCGATCATGTCATGTTGGCGACATATTGCCGCGTTATGCTGCACCTTTTAGGCTCGCATGCGGTTTTATCAAACTGGAAACACTTGGCGCCACTGGCGCTTGTTGCCGTTGTTGTGGCCCGTGCTAGCGGCGCTGCTCGCAGGGGGATGGTGGTGGGCTGCGACTTCAAAGGCCCGCCTTGAGACCGTGCAAGCGGAACAGACCGCGCTGAAGGAGGTTAGCAGCTACGCGGAGGCCTATAGCCAGTACCTGACGCGCTCCATCGGCCAGATGGACCAGGTCACCATGCAACTCAAGCAAAGCTGGGAGCAGTCCCCCAACGGCTTGCAACTGGAAGAGCTGAAGCGTGCCGGCATGTTTACTGATCCCGCTTTCGTGGGCGTGAGCATCATCGACCAGCACGGTCGCGTGCTCAGCTCGACGGGACGTCCGGCCTCCTCTGTGCGCGAAAGCGATTATTTCATTTTCCACAGGAACAACATCTCCACGGCGTTGCGCATCAGCGTGCCGCAGGACGAGCTGCGTGGACGGCAAGCTGCGGTGCAGTTCACGCGCCGCCTTGACGGACCAGACGACGCGTTCCTCGGCGTCGTCGTCCTGACTGTGCATGCGGACTACTTCACTTCCTACTTCAGCCCCCGCACGCTGGGCCAGTTGGGCAGCGTAGCCATGGTGGGCGAAAGCAGGCTGCGCCTAGAGCGCCACGGCGACCAGGTTTCCGCAGCGCCTGGGGCTTCGCTGTTTGCCGACCTGTCCTTCATCGCGCCGACCGAGGGCGCGCTGGCATTGCCAGGCGCGGCCTTCGGCGACAACCGCGCGCGAAGTGTAGGCTGGCATCACTCGCTAGCTTACCCGGTGGCAGCCATCGCCAGCCTGGCGCAGGAAGACGCGATGGCCGCCCCGCAGGCATATTGGCGGCAGCTGCGTGACCAAGCCGTCGTCGTCACCATCGTACTTGCCGCCTTGGCCGCGTGGGGCACGGTGCTGTCGCGCCGGGCGCTGGTGCGGCGCGCGGAGGCCGACGAGGTGCAGCGCGCCTACCGGACGGCCACAGAGAGCGCGAACGACGGCTTCTACATGGTCGCGGCGGTGCGCGGGCGCGACGGCGAAATTGTCGACTTCGAAGTGGTCGACTGCAACGAGCGCGGCGCCTATTTCTATGGCATCACGCGCCAGCAGCTGGTGGGCGCGCGCATATCGACGCTGGAGGGCGGCGTGTTCGGCGATCAGTTGATGGCCACCTATCTTGCCGCGATGCGAAGCGGATTTCACGATGACGAGCGCCGCATGCCGGACGACAACCGCCTCAATATTGCCTGGGGCCGCCGGCGCATTGTGCGGGTCGGTAACAGTTTGGCTGTTACGCTGCAGGACATCAGCCAGCGCAAGTCGCATGAGCGTGATCTGGTGCGCATGGCCAGCCAGGACATGCTGACTGGTTTGCCGAACCGCCATTGGTTAAACCAGCATCTGCCAGCTGCGCTTGATGCGGCCGAGGTCGGCGGTTACGCAGTGGCGCTGCTCTTCATCGACCTGGACGAGTTTAAGCACGTCAACGACACACAGGGCCATGCCGCCGGGGACCAGCTGCTGCAGATGGCGGCCAGCCGCTTGCGCTCGCTGCTGCGCCCGAGTGACCAGGTGGTGCGCTTTGGCGGCGACGAGTTCATCGTGCTGCTTGACCCGGCCGAGTCCGACGCGCACATCGGTGCCGTGGCCGAGCGCATTCTTGCTGCCTTTACGCGTCCTTTCGTAGTGGCCGAGGAAAGCCAGTCGGTTGGCGCCTCGGTTGGCATCAGCGTGTATCCGCGTGACGGTAGCGATCCGGAAACGCTGATCAAGCACGGAGACATCGCCATGTACTCTGGTAAGAGTGAAGGCAAGGGGCAGTACCGCTTCTTCGATCCGTCACTGTATATAACGCTCAAATCCCGTTCGCAGCTCAAACATAGCCTCGTTGAAGCAATTGAGAAGGGGCAGCTGCAGCTGCATTACCAGCCGCGAGTGGACACGCAGACAGGGGAGCTCTGCAGTATGGAGGCGCTGGTGCGGTGGCAACATCCCGAACTGGGCTTGGTTCCGCCAGCCAAGTTTATTCCCTTGGCCGAAAGCAGCGGGCTGATACTGCGCATCGGCGAGATTGTGCTGGAGCTGGCATGTGCGCAGTTGGCGCAGTGGCGCGCCGAGGGGTTGACACTGGTGCCTGTGTCGGTCAACGTCTCGCCCAAACAATTTGCCCATGGAAATATCCACCACCAATTGGCGCTCCATCTCAAGCGGCACAGCCTGGCGCCTTCGCTGTTGGAAGTGGAGATTACGGAATCTGCGATGATGGCCGATCACCCGGAAGTCCTGGCAGAACTGGCCGCGATACGCGACCTGGGCGTCAAGCTGCACGTCGATGACTTCGGCACCGGCTATTCCTCGCTGTCGCAATTGCAGAAGCTGAAGATGGACGTGCTCAAAGTGGACAAGGCGTTTACCTGCGAACTGGACAAATCGGCAGAGGGACGTGTGTTCTTCCAAGCCATTGTGTCGATGGCGCACGCCTTGGGCATGTCGGTAGTGGCTGAAGGGGTCGAAACCGGCCGTCAACTTGATATCCTGCGCGAACTGCGCTGCAACGAAGTGCAAGGGTATTACATCGCACGCCCGCAGCCGCCGCTGGAGATGGCCGCCCTGATGCGGAAGCGTTGGTTGCTTCCGGAAGAAATTGCCGTGACGTCATGATGGGGTAACAAGCGTAAAGCATGATGTCAGCACTTCATCTCCCAATGAATGGTTTGCGGCCCGCATACTCCCAGTGCGGGCCGTTTTTCAAAGGCTGGCAAGTAAGGCAGTATTCGAAATGCACGAGCAATCTCTTCCCTTCGTGAAAGTCATTCGGCAGGCGATTGCCATTGATAGCGCGAAAGGCGCGGCACAAGCGTGGGTGTTCCTAGCCTTCCACTCCGTGCCGAGACATGCCATCGTCCTCATCCTGGCTAACTGTGCGCGCCGGCGAGCCCTTCTGCATTCGCCAGTGAGTTCGGCAATCGCGCATACCGCTGGTTGTTGAAATTGCTGGGAGAGTCCGGTCTAGGCGCCTTCCTTTCTTCGTCAGCATTATCAAATATCCCGCAGATACGTTATTATCATGGCAATGTCACAGCGTTGAAGGGCTCGGTCATGCCGAGTTTAGTAAGGAGGCGTTGAATTGCAGAGCGAACTTAATATTTCATTCAGAGATTTTTTTGAAAAAAATCCCCAGGCATCAACGAGACTGGTGAATGTCATTCTTCGAGCTTTTGACGATGCCTACGTGCCGTTCCCTACTGTTCTTGACTACTGGGAGAACAGGAATGCGGCCCATACCCGTATGCGACTCATTGATGGGTTTGGGGAAAAGTCATTTGCGGAGCTGAACCGACGCATCTCAGACTTTTTGGCTGCCAGCTAGCCACTGCACGAATCGATTTCAACCCGCGGCGCGGACCAATGCTCGCGACGCCAACCAGGAGCGTTAAATGCAAACCAAGCGACTACCTAAAGCCGATGCAACGGAGCCGGCACCTTCTGCGCCATCCAAACGTACTCGTGCCAGTGCGGCGAAAAAGCCGGCATCGGCCGATGCTTCGAAGGAGGTCCTTGCGGGCAAAGAAAGCAAATCGGTGTCTCCAGCCGAAGCAGTTAAACCAAAGCGGGCGAAGTTCAAGAAATACACCCATACGATGCCCGAAAACGAGCATGATGCCATCTTGGAATTGAAACAAAAGCTGAAAGACGGCGACGGCACGAAAGCCAAGAAAAGTGCATTGATCAGGGCCGCTATGCGGGTGTTTGTCGCGATGCCCATTACAAAAATCAAGGCCGCGCTGAATGGGCTTGAGGACGCAGCGCCCGGCAAGTGAGCTTGGAAGCCATTTGCTGGCTCTCGCAGCCCAACACTACCTCCATAGTGCTAATTTTGAGGTCTTCGCCACGCGAGTGAAGTTCGTCGCCTGCGACAGCAATACTTCAATTGCTCGGGCCGCCTTAGTGGCAATGATGCGATTCCTCTTAGCGGCATCTGCCATGGCCGCGATGTAATTGCGTATCGCCTCGGCCTCCCCCGCGTTCATCTTCCATGCTGCGGATTGCTGCCAAGCTGCATCGCTGAGGTGACACAAAAGATCCTGCACTTGGTGTAAGGTCAAAGCTGAAGTTTGGAGGGGCTGAAGGCCATGGATGGGCGAAGCGTCTGCGCCACCAATAAGTTCTCGGACGTCGAGAGCGGCGCGTGCAGCCTGTTGTGCCGCTGCATTTGCTCTCAATCCAGCGAAAAGCAACTTAGCTCCGTAGAGAAGGCGGCCACCGGGCGACGCCAGTTGTTCCTTGGGACGCTCACTAAGGTTCTTGATCGAATTGACGACTTGGTGAGCCGACGTCGTTCCATCCATCGAGATGCGAATGATGCGTTCCAGTAGCAGAGTACTTTGTCCCAAGAGTTCGCTCGCCTGAAGCACCATCGTGCGAGCGTTCGATATGCTATTGCTGTCGGGCATCGATGACTCCTGAATCTGGAGGGGATAGTTGACGCTACATTCTTATTGCACGGAAGATGCTCGCAGTAAAATATCACGTGCGCATGCCTGATGTCCATATGTTGGAATCGTCTGTGAACTAAGAAGTCGCCCACCGGCGGCGGCGGTTTGATATGTTCCGACTGGAAGCTTATTACGTCGGCCACGCTATCGACGACCATGCCAACCTCACGTCCGCCCACGCTTAGTACAATGACCACTGTAAATTGGTCGTAGCTGGCGTTGCCTGCACACAAGCGTAGGCGCAAGTCGAGAACCGGCACGACGATGCCGCGCAGATTCATCACGCCCTTGATGTAGGCGGGAGCGTTGGCGATGCGGGTCAACGTGCCATAGCTGCGCAATTCTTGCACGGCTAATATATCGACGCCATACTCTTCGCTTCCCAAGCGGAATGCCAGGTACTCTTGCGACTGTGGGGCGGGCTTGCCTGGTGTCAGTACACATTCCATCAGAATTGCTCCCATTGCGCGTCCGTGTTGCTTGTGGCCAGACGCGGCACTGCCTTGGCCGGGCGGGACGCAAGGCGACGCGCGGCCGGCGCCGGCGCTGGCGTTGCGTCGAGCTTGAAGACGCTGACCGCCTGGACCAATTGCTCCGATTGCTCTTGCAGCGACTGGGCGGCGGCTGCGGCTTGCTCTACCAACGCCGCGTTCTGCTGCGTGACCTCGTCCATTTGGACGACCGCTTGGTTGATCTGCTCGATGCCCAGCGTCTGCTCGGTGCTGGCGGCGCTGATCTCGAGGGTCGGCCGGGATTCGTGTAAAAAAACTCAAATCCCGTCGTAACCATTTGATTTACTGAATAATTCTAGTCTTGTAATTCATTGGTGGCACCTTTCTTTCCAGGTCCAATGTATAGTCACCGTACCTGTTGATGTGCTCCGTCCGATACGGCGCCAAGCCGGCCAAAATCTCCTCATCGATCGGGAACCCTTCCCTCTGCATTTCCTTCAGCGTACCCGTCATAGCCTCGACGTTGTGAAGGATGGCCAGGTTGGCCACTAGCTGGTTATATTTAACGACTTTGCGCTGCTCGTGGCGCACATTCTCAGCGATGATGCCCTGGTTGCCGAAGAACAGCCATTTGATGAACTGGTTGAACTCTTCGCTCTTGTTGGTGGCCGCCTGAATCGTTTTTCGCAGTTCAACGTCGCCGATGTATTTGAGCAGAAACTCGGTGCGCACAACCCGCCCCAGTTCGCGGAACGCAAAATACAGCTTGTTTTTGCGGCTCGCGGTGCCCAGGCGCCGCAGGATCGTCGACGGCGTGATTTTTCCGGCCTTGATCGACAGTGCGATGCGCAACATGTCCGGCAAGTGCGTTTCGATGAGCTCCCAGTTAACAGACTCACTGAAAAGGCCATTGATGTTTTCGTACCGCGTTCCCCTGTCAGCTTTATAGAACACCAGGCTTTTCAGGTTCCGTATGCGCGGCATCAGGTTGATCCCCAGCAGGTAGGCCAGCCCGAATACAGGAGCGCTTTGCGCGTGCGTGTCGCCGTGCAAAGTATCGGGCTGAATCTCCGATTCATTCTTTATGAGGCCATCAAGAATGTAGATGGCCTCGTAAACGCCGCAAGGAATGAAATGGCTGAACAGCGCAATGTACATGTCGGAGACGTGGTAATAGCCGATGCCGCCGTAACCGCCATACCGGATGTGGTATTCGGACAGCAGGTTCTGCTCGTACATGTTCCACTTGGTGCCGTCGGCCGACGCGCTCTTGCCCGTTCCCCAGTATTTCGGCAGTAAGAACTTATTGTAAGCGTTGATGACCTGCACGATGGCCTTTTCCAGTCGCTCTTCGGTGATGTGGTGCAAATTCAGCCAGGCCACCTGCTTGCGGCTCAAGTCCTTGACCGAGCGCGCGGTTTGCGTGGCACCTAAGTTGCAGCCATAGCAGAACAGCGTGGTGATGAACCGTCGCCGCGGATCGTCAACCTTAGAGTCGAAGCCAGACAAGGGCCCAAACTGTTTGTGCAGATCCAGCCACCCCTCTGACTCCACCAGGATATCGAGGATATTCTTTTCGGGCAGGCGCGCCGTGAGAATCTTGTCAATTTTCTCCAGTGCCTCCGGCTTGGCATCTTTGGCGTGCTTGCGCAGGATCAGTTCGTTACCGATGATATCAACGTGTTCGTTTTCGGGCATCCCGGCATCGACGGCCGCAGCCATCTTTGCAAGGGATGTCCTGAGCGTTGCAGTGAATTCCTTGGGTTCGGTTTTCAACCCAAGCATCGCACCGTATTCCTCCACCTGTGCCTGGTAGACGTCCCACTCAACGAGCTGCGTTCTGTAGTCACTGAACTGGTCGCTGTTTGCGACGTACAAGTCGCCAGACTGAAGTTCCTGCATTGTTTCGGTAAGCACGCAAAGCTCGAAATATTTTCGGCTCACCTCCGATACCTGGCCAACGGTGCGCTGGCCAGTAACCAGCTTGCGCCATTTTTCCGGTATCCACTTCAGATTGATATTCGTTCCGGCGATGGACAACGACTCGCGGTGACTTTGGCGATGGGCCAGTACAAAGCGAATCGCATCGATGAGCGACTGGTCGGCAGATGTCGATTCCAGATTAAGCAGACTGAGACAGTTAAGCAGCAAGGGACGCTGCACCTGGTACGGCGCCAGCATAAACGGCAGGTAGTTGTTTCCCGCATAGGCTATGTGCTCATCGCATTCGACGAGCAGGTTTCCTGGTTCGTCATGGAATGCAGCGGCGATGCGCGCTCCCTTCTCCTCATCGGTTTCGCCCTCGAAGAAGGCTTCAAGGACATCTCGTAGCTGGATAATCAGCTTTTCCGCCCGCTTCTGGTGCTCTAGATAGTATCGCCGCAGCTGCTCTTCCGCGCCGGAATGGAGT
>JAIENA010000143.1 GCA_019751755.1 Burkholderiaceae bacterium
CTTTGTTCAGGATAAAACCCCGCCGTATATTCCACATCCGATGTATAGCCGCTGGTCCAGTTCATGGTCTTTTCTAAGAGAATTGATTGTAAATTAGGTAATCCAACACACGATTCTAACGCCAATCCACAGCGATTGTGCAGGGGGGGATGCCCTGCGCTCCGGGCTGAAGGCCGGAAGATCAAACGAATTCAGTTCCAGGTTAAAAAAACCAGGACGGCAATTTCGCTTGGCCCTACTTCGCTGTGCCGCAATGTAGCGCGGATTAGCGGGCAAAGCCCGCGTAATCCGCCATAGTCATGCGGTTTGATGAGGCAGGCGTTGGCGGATTACGCTGCTGTGCAGCTAATCCACCCTACACCCAAGCGTTATTTGCCGTCCCAGAAAAAAAAGGCCAAGCTTGCGCTTGGCCTTTCATATTTACTGACAGGAAGGCAGACTAAGCCGCCTTCCATGCCGACATTACGCCAGCGTCAGGATGTTAGTGGTGCCACCAGTTACGGTGCTCAGATCCACCAGGCCGGTCAGCTTGACGATCATGTCGGTACCGTTGACGAAGCTTGCGTTGTTGCCCGAACCGTCGTGACGGCTTTGCACCAGGTAGGTGTCGCCAGAGAACGTGAACCAGCCGAACGCACCGTTGACCGATGCATTGCCGCCAGCTTGAATCACGGCGTTAGCGTAATCCTGGAACACGGCGGTCGAACCCAGCGTCACTTTGGTGGCGTTGAAGGTCTCAGTGCCCATGTTCGTGAAGGCGATCGACAAACCAGCGTGCGCATCGGTAATCGTGCTGTAGGTGTTAACGTTGGCCGAAGCGGCGCTCAGGGTGATCACGTCAGCGCCGGTGCCGGTGGTCAGCACGTTCATGCCGCCGCCCACGGTAATGGTATCCACACCGGTACCGCCGGTGTAGGTATTGTTACCGGTGGTTGCGGTGAACGAGTTGGCGCCGTTACCCAGGTTGACGGTGTTGTTGCCGGCGCCTGCGGTGACGGTGTCAGCACCGGTACCGCCGGTGATGGTGTTGTTGCCCGTCGAAACCGTCGCGCTGTTGGTGCCGTTGCCCAGAGTGATAACGTTGCCCTTGCCGTTGGTTGCGGTAACTGCGTCATTGCCCGAACCGCCGGTGTAGGTCACGATACCGCCGGTCGCTGCGCTCACGTCGATCGTGTTGGTGCCGGTTGCGGAACCTTTCACGGTCGCAGCGGCGGTCAACGCGCCCGAGGTCCAAGAGAAGCCTGGGGTTGCATCGGTCAGGGCGATGCCGCTGGCATCAACGTTGTTCAGCGCGGTGCTGGTGGAGGTCAGCGTCAGGCCGGCGTTACCAGCAACAACGATGGACTTGACCGAGTTGCCCAGCAGGGTCACGGAGTCGTTGAAAGTGCCGGTTGGGGTGGCTTGCGTATCAGCGGTCGTGATGTTGAAGGTTTCCACGCCGGAGGCGGTGATACCGGTCGACGCGAAGGCCACGGCAGCGCCCGAACCGTCGGTCAGGGTCAGGTTGACCACATCAGCGGTGCCGGCGGTGAATGCCGAGTTGCCGATGGTGTAAGCCGTACCAGCGCCGTTCAGCACCAGGGTGCCGCCGCTTGCCAGGTTACTCAGGGTCAAGCCGTTACCGCCGGAGGTGGTCACGTGGTTGAACTTGCCCAGCACGTCCAGGTCGATGGTCTGGTTGGTGGCGCCGGTCAGAACTACGCGTTCGAAGCCAGTCACCACACCGGCGAAGGTTGCCGAACCCGAAGCGGTGGCCGCCAGCGCAGCGCCCATCGTCAGGGAGTCCGTACCCGCGCCGCCGGCGATGGTGGCAGTCGGGGTTGCCGCGCCGCCCAGGGTCAGCGAGTCGTCGCCTGCGCCCAGCGAAATCGCTTTGCTCACAGTCGCAGCCGTCGTGGTCACGGTGTCCGCGCCCGCGCCGCCGGTGAAGGTGGCTTTGGACGAGTCGATCGTCACTTTCGAAGCGCCGGTGGTGGCGCTGGTGTCAACCGAGGTCACGGTAGCACCGCTCAGGTCAGCAGTGATGCCAGCGGAGCCGGACACTACGACGGTTTTCAGCGCGGTCAGGCCGGCGGTCGAGGTCAGCGTCAGGCCTTTGGTGCCAGCAACGGTTACCGCGGTCACAGCACCAGTGGTGATGTTGGCCAGCTTCGAGTTCGCGCCGGTGGTGGTCACGTTCAGCGTGGTGTAGATGTCCGCGTCATCCAGGGTGCCGCCGGTCAGGCCGTTGGCGGTCAGGTTCAGCGTCTTGTTGGTTGGGGTGGTCAGGCCGGAGTTATCGATGATGATATTGCCGGAGCCGCCGGTAACATTCAGCGTGTTCACCGAGTTGGCCGAAATCCCCAGCGTGGAGTAGTTGGCCACGGTCACCGAGGTGATGGTGCCAGCTTTGGTCGAGCCGCCGTTCACGTCGGTAATGGAGACGGAATTGACGTTCACGCCAGCCACGGAGGCCGATGCCGTCGCGGCAGCGGAACTGCTTACCGCCACCTTGGTGGTGGTGGCGCCGCCGGTGATGCTCACGGTACCGTTGGTGGCCGTGGTGTTAACCGCATTCGACTGGGTTTGGGTCACGTTGATGGTGGTGCCGCCGGCAACGGTGATCGCGCCGCTGGTTTCAGCGTTTCCGGTGGCTGCGTTGTTGGTCACGACTACTGCGCCGGTTGGCGCAACCTTATTGCCCACGGTGATGGCGCCGGTGGTGGAGCCGGTGGTGGTCACGTTGATATCGGAACCGCCGTTCACGGTGGTTGCCTTGCTGGTGACATCCGAGTTCACCAAGGTCACGGCAGCGCCGGCGCCCACGGTCACGGCGGAGGCAGCATCGGTACCAACTGCGGTCACTACCAGGGTTTTCAGGTCGGTCCACTTGGACAGGTCGCCAGTCACTTCCTTAGCGGATTGCAGGGAAACGCTTTCGAAGCCTTTTACGGTGGTCGCGGTCGTCACCTTAATGGCTGCGATGTCGGACACGTTCAGCGCGTCGCCGGTGCCGGCGCCGCCGTCCAGGTTATCCAGTGCCGACAGACCGCCGGACAGGGTCGAGGTCACGGTGTCGTCGCCTGCGCCGCCGACGAAGGTGTCGATACCGGTGGTCAGGGTGGCGGTTTTTGCAACGAACAACGCTGGTTTCGCATCAGCAGCAGACTTGGCGATAGTAGCAGCAGCAACAGCGGCGTTGGCAACGGTCACAGCGTCGTTAGCGGCTTTCAACGCAGCAGCAGCAGCAGCGTTGTCGGTGGTGGTGGTGGTCGCTTTGGCAGCCTTGTCGTAGGCCGTAGCAATCACCAGTGCAGCGTCAGCAGCGGTTTTTGCGGCAGTGGCGGCAGTCACTTGCGCAGCAGCAGCATCAACGGCAGCTTGTGCGGTGACAGCCGAGGTCACGGCGCCCAGTGCGGCAGTCGCATCGGCAGCTTTGGTGGTTGCGGCGTCAGCAGCAGCGGTCGCAGCGGTCGCAGCAGCAGCGTACGTAGCGACGGTGTTGATCACGGTCACAACGCCTTCTGCATCAGCAGCTTTGGCCACAGCGGCAGTTGCGGCAGTCACAGCAGCTGCGGCAGCAGTGTCGTCCATTGCGGTCGAAGTCTTGGCAGCAGCAGCGGCATAGGCGTCAGCAGCGGCTTTAGCAGCGGTCGCGGCGGCGGTCGAGGCGGTTGCAGCGGTGCCAGCGTCCGATACCGCTTTGGTCAAGGCGGTGCCTGCATCCACGGCAGCTTTGTCAGCGGCAACGGCTGCATCAGCAGCGGTTTTGGCTTCAGCGGCAGCGGTGGCCTTCAGTGCGGCGCTGGCGGTGGTGAATTCCAGCGAAGCTTGTGCCGACACCAGCTTGGCGGAAGCAGCGGTGTAAGCAGCTTGGTCGCCGGCTTTCAGGGCAGCGTCTTTTTCAGCTTGGGCAGCGGTCACGGCGGCGGCAGCGTCAGCCTTGGCAGTGGCGGCGGCGGTCGAAGCTTCAGCAGCGGCGGTCGACACTTCGGCCAGGGCGGCAGCGTCGGTCTTGGCGGCGTTGGCTTCAGCGGCGGTTTTGGCAGTTTCTGCGGTGGTCACGGCAGCAGCAGCGGTAGCGGCGGCAGCCACTTGGGAAGCAGCTTTGCTCGCCGCTTCGTCAGCAACGTTTTTAGCAGCGGTCACGGCAGCGGTCAGTGGGTCGGCTGCGCCGATCACGTTGGCAACAACGTTCGACAGGGCAGCTGGGGAGGTGGCGTTGGCCAGCGAGGTTGCGTCAACCACGGTGGTCAGGAAAGCCTTGGCGATGGCGTTGGCAACAGCGCCGCTGTAAGCAGCGGTGGCGCCTGGGGTCAGCAGGGTTGCAGCGGTGAACGAACCAGCGGCAGCCAATTTGGCTTCGAAGGCAGCTTTGTCGGTGGTCAGGGCGCCGTCAGCGATGTTCTTCACGATCACGTCGATCGACAGCTTGCCAGTGCTCAGCAGATCAGCCCAGTACAGCAGACCTGCGTTGTCGGCGCCGTGGCCGAACAGGTTGTTGTAGATGGTTTCGATGACTTGCACCGAGGTCTTGCCAGCGTATGCAGCTTTGTATTCAGCGTCTTGGCTGAAGTTCTTGGCCACCACGTCCAGGGTGATAGCTTTGGCTTCCAGCTGTTTCTCCCAATACTGCAAACCAGCTGGATCAGCAGGACGGTTGAAGTATGCAACGTACAGCTTTTGCAGGTCTTGAGCGTAAATACCCATTTATTACTCCATATAGGGAAGATTGATTAATGTTCTTTGCAGCACACGCGGTGGCTTCTGCAATCAACGTACCGAATAATCTCAAAGTGAAGAGCATGAGAATGTGACGATCATCACAAAGCAACTCAATTTCTTCAAAAAAATAGCAAATATTTCACTGATAATTAAAACGGCGGGTCATTATCTTGGAAGATCGCGGGCATTGCAAGGACTGGCCCCGTCAGGTGGCCCAAGCCCGCAGATACAGGGGACGTTGGTGTTTTTTGATGGCAAAATCGCCAATTTTTCAGGCCTTTTTGACCCCCAGGCCCAGTCAACGGCGCATCATGCTGGCCGCCTCAAAATTTTGGTAAGCAAATGTAAATGCCAGCAACGTCATTTGTTGTAAATTAACGTCAATCTGATGCCGCCGGGCGCCGGACCCACAATGCAACACCCCGGATTCAAGCCGCACACGGCTGGAATCCGGGGTGATCGGGCCTGCTGCCATGTGGCCGCAGGCCGATGCGACCACGATTATTTCGGAACGACAGGGTTGTTCCAGTAGGTGACACCATTGACCGTACGCTGGGCCGACAGGCGGCTTTCGAACAGGTAGGCGGCGTTCAGGCCCTTGTCCTGGCTCAGGAAGCCATTCACATACACCGCATGGGGATTGACGTATGCCGACGAGTCATTGGCAAAACGCCCATCCGAAGCCACCAGACCGGTCGACTGCAACGCAATACGCTCCCCTGAGCTCACCACGTCGAAACTGGTGGCATAGGTGCGGCTGTCGAAGTTAAAACTCAGTTGTCCGTTTTCCACTTTGGCCACGACTGGCGCAATCGCCGCATTCTCATTACGGATGGTGGCCTCGCCCTGCGCCAGCGTGAACGACACCGCGCCCCGCTCGGGCACCTGGGCTTCACGCCCCTCAGTGTGGAATAACGCGTAATCCGACGTTTTCGCAATCAAACGTGACCCTTTACCCAACTCGGCAACCAAGTCCAGTCCGGCTGGCCGGTCTGCCACCGCCTGCCAGCGCCCCCACACAATCTGACGCTCTGGCACTGCGGGCTTGGATGGATCCAGCGGCGTGACCGGCTCAACAGGTGTCACAGGCGTGACAGGAACGGTTGGCGTCGGCTCCACGACCGGCGGCACCGTCACGACGGGATCGGGTAGCGCTTCGTTCTTGGCGCCACCATTCTGACCATCTTTCACTTGTTGCTGGATTTCAGCCGTCTTGCGCGCATCCAGGCTCGGCTGCGCCGGCAGAGTCGACGCGGCGGCGCCCTGCTTGGCGGGCTCATCCGGCCGTGGCGGCGCAATCGCATCCGGGGTTACATTGTTTGCTTCGGGCACCAGTTGCGGTGCGGCCTGGCCACGGCGGTATTGCAGCAAGACGCCTTTTTGGCTGGCAAACAATTCACGCGCAGCGGAACCTTCGCACGGCCCGGCGCCATCCGGGCGACAGGCGCCATCAAAACCACTCAGCGTAATGCCGCCGGACAACACAGTGACACGCGTGCTTTCCTGGTCGGCCGCCACCACGAAATCGGTGCCGCGCACGCCGATGGCCGCCAGCGGGGTGTTGAAGCGGAAATTCTGGCGCGCCATTTTGACCGCCTCACCCGACTGGCTTCGCGCCACGCCACTCAGCAATTCCAGCTTGACGCGGGTATTCGCGGGATTTTTCTTATCTATATAGTAGGCCGCGATACGCGCCTTGGTGGACGGCCGCAAAATCAACAAGCCATTGTCGGCAGTCTGGATATAAAGGAAACCATCCTTGCCCGTGACCAGCATCTCGCCTTCCTGCACCGGCGCGTTCAGCACGGCATTGCGTTCGGCAATCTGGGCCGCACCGGTGACATAAATGATCCGGCCCGCCTCGGCGGCATAGGCAGTATGAGTATGAGCGGCAAACGCCGCCAGCGAGAGGGCGGCGGCAAAGATGTGACGTGACATGGTATTCCCCTTTTCCGGCCATTGTCCATGAAGCGACAGACAAATTCGGTGATAACAGTCACATTCTCACCGAAAACATTTCATCCCGCCGGAGACGTTACACTTTGTAGCAATGGATGCCTGCCCTCATGCAACCGGCTATACTGTCAGATTATTTGTATTTCTTTTACTCAACTTCCACCTTGAAGCAAGCGCTCGCATTCTTGGCACACCGCTTACCTGCCTTGCCGCCCGCCGCTGTCCGCGGCGCCATTGCAGTGGCAGCGCTGGGCCTGGCGCTGTGGACGCAATGGCTGGCCGTGCCGGGCACATCGCTGTTTGCGGATGAGTGGCTGCGTGACCACTATATACAATGGCAGCGCAGCGATGCGCCGGAGCCGCGCATCCTGGTGGTGGACATCGATGAGGCCAGCATGGCCGAACTGGGGCCATGGCCATGGCCCCGCAGCAGACTGGCCGACCTGGTGGAAACCCTGATCACGACCTATCGCGCACGCGGCGTCGCGCTCGATATTGTCCTGCCGAATGCCGCCGATGCCGACGGCGACATCCGACTCGGCATGCTGGCCCGGCACGGCCCGCTGGTGCTGGCGCAAGCGTTTGACTATAGCGCCAGCCGCCCCTGGCTGCTGCGTGAAGGCCAGTTGGGGGGCGCCCTGCCCGATACCGGCGCCAGCCGGCAAGTGGCGTTGGCCACCGGCTACCTGGCCAACCAGGCCGACTGGCGTGACGCACCACATGTCGGCAACATTGGATTTATTCCCGATCCGGACGGCGCCTTGCGCCGAGTCCCCTTGTTCACGGCATACCAGGGGAAAACCTATCCGGCGCTGGGCCTGGCGCTGCTCAATTGCTGCGGGGGCGGTTTGCCGCAGGCACCGGATGGCCTGCTCCGGGTCGGCTACCAGCGCGACTGGACTGCCTATACCGTCGTGTCGGCCGCCGACATCCTGGCCGAACGCATTGTGCCAGACAGCGCGGCGGGACGCCTGGTGCTCGTCGGTTCGTCGTCGCTGGGCCTGGGCGACCGCGTGACCACGCCGTTTGCCGCCAATCGTCCAGGCCTGGGCGTACAGGCCGCCATTCTGTCGACGCTGCTGGACATCCAGCAAGGCGCCGCGCCGGCGCCGTGGCCGGGGCGCTGGATTGGCAGTGTCTACGCGCTCCTGTGCGTGGGACTGACCGTCTGGGCGCTGCCGCGCCTGCCAGCAGTCCTGGGGGTCGGCATGCTGGCCAGCCTGACAGCGGCCTGGCTGGTCGTCGCGTATTTTATCGCCCCGCATGACAGCCAATTCTCCACCACCGGCCCGGTGGCAACGAATTTATTCCTGCTGGCCGTGGCAGTGCCGTACCACTGGCAAGTCACGCAGCGCAAGTCGCGCCACCTGCTCGACACCCTGCGCCAATATGTCGCGCCGGCGGTGGTCGAGCAATTACTGCGCAGCGATATCGACGATCCGCTGGCACCGCGCCAGCTGGAAGTCACCACCCTGATTGCCGACATGGAAGGCTATACCACCCAGGTGGAAGCGCTGCCGGTGGCGGACGCCGCCAAACTGACGCGCGACTTCCTGGAATGCCTGACCGGCCCCGTGATTGCCGCAGGCGGCACGCTGGATAAATACACCGGCGACGGCCTGGTGGCATTCTGGGGCGCGCCCCTGCCCAATACCGCGCATGCCGACCTGGCGCTCGATGCGGCCCTGGCCATCGTGCAACGGGTCCGGCAGTTCAGCCGTACCCGCGAATCGTTGGGCTTCCCGCCGCTACGAGTCCGCATCGGCATCGAAAGCGGCCAGGCCTTTGCCGGCGACTTCGGCACCGCATTCCGCAGTATTTATACGGCTGTCGGCGACAGCGTCAATACCGCATCGCGACTGGAACAGGCGGCCCGCGACTACCCATATGACATTATCATTGGCGAAGGCACGGTAAGCCATGCCCGCCGCCACGCATTCCTGACTCTGGGTCAACGCCAGCTGCGGGGCAAGGAAAAATTGACCGTTTTGCACACACTCGATTCACTCACCTCGCCGGAGGCCGCCGCGTGAGTCACCACCGCCTCTCACCCCTGAACAGGGCGGCCATGGCCGTCCTGCTGGGCGTATTGTGCTGCGCACCGGCATGCGCACAGCAGCCGCCCGCCGCGATCAGCGAAGCCGATCTGCTGTATGAGCAGGCGCTGCAGTCAATCGCGGAAGGCCGCAAAAACGATGCCAACGCGACCTTGCAGCGCGTGATTGACATGGCGCCGTCTCATGCCGGCGCCTGGCTTGAGCTGGCGCTGTTGCAATGCAGCCTGGGCAATCAGGCGGAAGCCGAACGTCTGTTTTCCGTCATCGAACTGCGCTTCGACCCGCCGCCCGGCATCGTCCAATTGATGGCCAATACCCGCACCACCGGTTGCGTCAGTGCGCAGCCGGTGGGGCAGTACAGCATCACGGTATCGCGTGGCATAGACCAAAATGTCAACCAGGGCTCCACCCGCGACCTCGGCCTGGCCGACCTGGGACTGTCACCGGAATTCCGGCCCCGGCATGACCAATACACCATGCTGTCGGGAGAATACTTGCGCGACCTGAGCGCCAACGGCGCCCTGGGCTTCGTGCAATTCCAGGGCCGCCATAACGACTCGCTGCATCAATACGATAGTGGCGCATTGTTTGCCGGCGCCGAAACACCATGGCGCCTCAGTGAATGGAGTGTGCGCGGTACCGCGCTGGCCGGCTTCATCACGCTGGGCGGCAAGCTGTACCAGCGCCAGTACCAGTTGCAGGCGCGAGTGGGTCCGCCCATGGCGCTACCATACAGCCTGCAATTCCACCTGCTGGGCGGCCTGACGCATGCCAGTTATGCCACCCTGCAAAATTTCGATTCCACCACGGGGGAACTGCGGGGATTGCTGAGTCGGCGCAACGGCAACACCTCGATCAATGCCAGCCTGGGCGTTCAGCGGGATAACGCCACCGACGCCCGCCCCGGTGGCAACCGCAGGGGCTGGTCAGCCAGCTTGCAGTGGCGGCACCGTTATGGCAGCAACATCACTACCGACCTGGGCTACAACATGCAAGCATGGAACAGCAGCCTGCCGTACGCACCGAAAGTGATTGAACAAGTCCGAGACCAGAGCACACACGTACTGCGCGCCACAGTGATTTACCCGGTGACGCGCAACCAGAGCCTGGTGCTGGAAGCGCGACAAGTGATCAATCGGGAAAACATCCCGATCTTTCAGTACAATAACCGCCAATTGCAGTTAAGCTGGCAGTGGCAGGGTCCTTGATCCCCCGCCTCGCCAGCCTCTTGTGCCCGGCTGATGCCGGCGCCACCTAAGGTACCATTACGGTACCGTCATCCAATCTTGAACCAATGAAGTCATCCAGCCCTCTCCCCAGTGACAAGCCTGATACGGTGC
The DNA here is from genome assembly GCA_019751755.1 of Burkholderiaceae bacterium. Taxonomy (GTDB): domain Bacteria; phylum Pseudomonadota; class Gammaproteobacteria; order Burkholderiales; family Burkholderiaceae_D; genus Rugamonas. The sequence continues at coordinate 10,058 of JAIENA010000143.1, forward strand.
CAGACGGCCCCGCGGCGGCGCCCGAAGAGCGCAGCCTTCAGATTCACTTGCGCAAGATTCCATTGCTGGCGGAGTTATCCGACGAAGAAATCATCCGCGTCAAAGCCGACATCCGCATCCGCCAATACGCCAAGCGTGAAGTGGTGCTACACAAAGGCGGCAGCGGCGATGGGCTGCTGTTCCTGCTGGCCGGGCAGTTGCAAGTGATCGACGTGACCGAAGATGGCCGCGCGATCGGCTTGCGCATGCTGGCGCCGGGGGACTTCTTCGGCGAGATCGCGCTGATCAACAACACCACGCGCTCCGCCTCGGTGGTGGCGCTGACCGATGTGCTGGTGGCCTTCCTGCCAGCCCCGACCGCCATGCATTTGTTTTCGCACTGCCCGTCGGTGGCGCGCCAGATGCTGCAACACCTGGCGCAAAAGATCCAGCGCGACTCGGAATTCCGGGCGCTGCTCAGTATTAATAATACGGCAAAACGCATTTACACCTACCTGGTGCTGATGCAGAAAAAGAACCCGGATGGCACCGTGGTGGAGAATTTACCGACCCACCAGGATATTGCCAACATGATCAATACCAGCCGCGAAACCGTGACGCGCGCGTTGCTGACGCTGGTGCAGCAAGGCATCGTGCAAAAGGAACCGCACCGCTTGCTAATTAAGAATCCGGAAGCGCTGCAAAAACTGGTGCAGGGGTAACGGCATGGCGGATTACGCGGGTTTCACCCGCTAATCCACCATTGCCGACACAACGGCAGATTGCGTCAGAATTTAGCATTGTGCTTTTCCCCTTAGCAACTTGTTACATCTGTAGCAAGTCGCCCTGCGGCAGTACGGTATAATCCCGCCTCCTACCAGTTTTCCAGATTGCGCCGCCTGATCCGCGTCGCACCAGCACTTCAAAATGACAGTTTCAACAGCAGGCCTGCCGCCCGCATCGCGGGGGATGGCATGATTTCGGGCATGATGATGCGGGCGTTGTGGTCGTACCGTGGCTTTGTCATGGGCAGCGTCCGGCGCGAATTCCAGGCCAAATACCGCAACACGATGCTGGGTGCGGCCTGGACCGTCCTCAGTCCGCTGGCGATGATCCTGGTCTATACGCTGATCTTTTCGCAAGTGATGAAAAGCCGCCTGCCGGGCGACACCAGCCAGTATGGCTACAGCATTTATCTGTGCGCCGGCATCCTGACGTGGGGCTTGTTTTCGGAAATCCTGGCGCGCGGCCAAAACATGTTCCTGGAACACGCCAACCTGCTCAAGAAAATCAGCTTCCCCCGCATTTGCCTGCCGGTCATCGTGGTGCTCAATGCTTTGTTGAATTTTGGCATCATCTTCGGCCTATTTACCGTCTTCCTGCTGGCATCCGGTCAATTCCCCGGCGCCGTGTTTTTGCTGCTGATCCCGGTCATCACGCTGATGGTGCTGCTGGCGATCGGCCTCGGCATGGTGCTGGGCGTGCTCAATGTGTTCTTCCGCGACGTCGGCCAATTCTTCACGATCTTCCTGCAATTCTGGTTCTGGCTAACGCCGATCGTCTACCCGTCGTCGATTATTCCGGACGGCCTGCGCGACGCCATGGCGTACAACCCGATGGCCGCGCCGATCAAAGCCTGCCAGGACATTTTGGTGACGGGCGCGGCGCCGCAGTGGACCTCGCTGGCCGGCCCGTTCGCGCTGGCCTTGCTGCTGTGCGCACTGGGCTTATATCTGTTCCGCCGCCGCGCGGGTGAAATGGTGGATGAACTCTGATGGGATCGATTACTGTCACCAACCTGGGCAAGGCCTATAAACAATACCCGGCCCGCTCGTCGCGTCTGCGCGAATGGCTGCTGCCGTTCCAGGGCCCGCAGCACAAGCTCAAATGGATCCTGCAAGACATCAATTTCCATGTCGCGCCGGGTGAAGCGGTGGGCCTGATCGGCATTAACGGCGCCGGCAAGAGCACCTTATTAAAACTCATCACCGGCACCACGCAGCCGACCACCGGCTCGGTCTACATGGAAGGGCGGGTCGCGGCCTTGCTGGAACTGGGCATGGGTTTCCATCCGGATTTCACGGGCCGCCAGAATGTCTACATGGCCGGCCAGTTGCTGGGCATGAGCGTCGATGAGATCAGTGCGCTGATGCCGGATATCGAAGCGTTTGCCGAAGTCGGCGAGTACATGGACCAGCCGGTGCGCGTGTATTCGTCCGGCATGCAGATGCGGGTGGCGTTTTCCGTCGCCACCGCGCGCCGTCCGGATATCCTGATCGTCGATGAAGCGCTGTCGGTCGGCGACACCTATTTCCAGCACAAGAGTTTCGAGCGCATCCGCCAGTTCCGCCGCGCCGGCACCACGTTATTACTGGTATCGCACGACAAGCAGGCGATCCAGTCGGTGTGCGACCGCGCCATCCTGCTCGACGGCGGGCGCCTGTCGCGTGAAGGGCCGCCGGAAGAAATCATGGATTACTACAATGCGTTGATTGCCGACCGCGAAAACAGCAACCTGCAATTGCTGTCGCGCGATGACGGCAAGGTGCAAGTGGTGTCGGGTACCGGCGAAGCGACCGTGTCGCACATCGCGCTGCTGGACGAAAACGAACAACCGGTCGAAGTGATCGACGTCGGCGCCACCGTGACCTTGCAGGTGACGGTGCTGGCCAAGGCGCACATCCCGCGCATGGTGCTGGGCTACATGATCAAGGACCGGCTGGGCCAGCCGATGTACGGCACCAATACCGACTTGCAGCAACGGCCGCTGGACGATGTGCAGCCGGGCGAGTCGAACGTCTACCGCTTCCGCTTCAATGCCAACCTGGGCGCCGGCACGTATTCGGTGGCGACCGCCATCGTCAGCACGGAAACCCACCTGGTCAACAATTATGAATGGCGCGACCTGGCGCTGGTGTTCACCGTGGTGAACATGCGCCGCCCCTACTTCGAAGGATCGGCGTGGATCGAGCCGGCCATTGAAATCCATCGCGACACACCCCACGCCGCCTGAACGCTATGACTTTCATTTCGTATTCCCAGAATTTCGAAGACGTGCTGCTGTGGCGCGCGCTCGGCCATATCCCCAACGGCTTTTACATCGACGTCGGCGCCAACGACCCGGAGCTGCATTCGGTCACCAAGGCGTTTTATGACGCCGGCTGGCATGGCGTCAATGTCGAACCGATGCCGTCGTATCGCCAGCCTTTCGTTGAGCAGCGTCCGCGCGACATCAACCTGACGTGCGCCGCCGGCGCCGAACAGGGTGAAATCACGCTGTTCGACGTGCCGTCGATGAATGGCTGGGCATCGACCGACGCCGCCGTCGCGCAGGAGCACCGGGCCGGGGGCTACGACGTCACCGAAGTCACGGTGCCGCTGCGCACGCTGGCTGAAATTTGCGCGGAACACGTGACGGGCGACATCCACTTCCTGAAAATCGACGTCGAAGGCTTCGAAGGCGAAGTATTAAAAGGGATGGACTTCCAGCGCTGGCGCCCGTGGGTATTGGTGATCGAAGCCACTCTGCCAGGCCAGCGCACCACCAACCACGACACGTGGGAACACCTGGTGCTGCCGCACGGCTACCGCTACGCCTACTTCGACGGCTTGAACCGCTATTACGTGGCGGAGGAGCATGCGGCATTGCTGGACGCGCTGACCATTCAGCCCAATGTGTTCGACGCTTTCATCACACACCACCTGGACAAGGCCTGGGCCAAGGGCCGCGACTTGTCGCGGCAAGTCAAGGAAGGCTGGAGCCGCATCGACCAGCTCGACGTGCATGCCAAGCAACTGGCCGGCAACCTGGATCAGGCGCAGCGCGACTATACAGCGCTGCAAGCCGCGCTGGCGGCCGAGCAGGCCCGGCTCGCGGCCGAACAGGCCCACAGCGCCAAGGTCGCCGACGACCTGCTGCAAACGCAGGTGCAGCTGCACGCGCTGGAAGCGCACGCCGCAGCGCTGCAAGCGACCGTCAACAGCACCGATGCCTGGGGCCGCGACCTCGAACAACGCCTGCTGGCCGTGTATGCCAGCACCTCGTGGCGCATTACCGCGCCGATGCGCTTCATCATGCGCCGTGGCGACAACAGCCCGGCCAACCTGGTCAAGCGCAAGGCCAAGGGTGCGCTGCGGCGCGGCCTGAAATGGCTGACGTCGCGCGAACTGCTGCGGCGCGCGCTGCTGCCGGTGATCGCCCGCTCACCGTGGCTGCAACAGCGCGTGGCCGCCACCCTGGCCGCCGCCAAGAGCGCCACAGCGCCCCATGCCCACGCGGCGCCGGACGTGCCGGAATTGCTGCGCGAACTGCCACCATCGGCGCGCCATATCCTGGCCGACCTGCAGCGCGCCTTTGAACAACAAGCGAAACACTGAACATGCGCATCGTCATTGATTTACAAGGCTGCCAGCTCGATGCGGCCACCGCTTCCGCCCCTGCTACTGCCGCCGCCCCGGTAGTGGCGCTGGTCGCCGCCCTCGCCAGCGCCGCCGCGCAAGCCGGCCACACCGTGATTGCCGCGCTGGATGGACGCCATGCCGACAGTATCGACCTGCTGCGCAGCGCGCTGAAAGCCGGCGTGGGCGACTTGCTGCCGCCAGCGCGCGTGTTGACCTATACGCTGCCGGGCGGCAGTGGCGGCAGTGACCATAGGGGCCACTGGGCGCGCCACGCGGCGAGCACCGTCCGCGCGGGCTTTTTCGCCTCACTTTCTGCCGATGCCGTGCTGCTGCCGCTGCGCGCCGATGGCGCCGATAGCGCCGATGGCAACGCGTTGCTGGCGCCGCTGCCGGGGGTTGTTAATGCCGTATGGCTGTATCGCGGCGAAGGCGCCGCCCGTCATACGCCAGCGTTACAAGCCATCGTCAACGCTGCACAACTGGCACTGGCCGCCGACGAGACGGCGCAAGCCACGCTAGCGGCGCTGGGCACGGCTGGCATGCTGGCCGCCGCCGATAGCGAGGGGGCGGCGCTGCTGCTGACGCAACTGCAATTGCAACTGCAACGTCAACCGCAGGCGCAGGCCAGCGTCACGGCGCCGCCATCGCCGCGCCCGCGTCTGGCCTATATCTCGCCCCTGCCGCCGGAACATTCCGGCATTGCCGACTACAGCGCCGAAGTGCTGGCGGAAATCGAAGCACATTACGACATCGAACTCATCACCACGCCCGGCGCCACGCCTGGCGCGGCACTGCAGCGTTTTACGCAGCGCAGCGCGGCCTGGTTCGAGCAACACGCCGGCACATACGACCGCATCGTCTACCACTTCGGCAATTCGAACATGCACAAGCATATGTTTGCGCTGCTGAAGCGCCATCCCGGCGTGGTGGTGCTGCATGACTTTTATTTATCGGGTGTGCTCGACAACATGGAGCGCGACGGCGACCAGGCCAACGCTTTCATGGATGCGCTGTATGCGTCGCATGGCCACAGCGGCCTGCATTACCACAGCGCGCACGGCCGCAATCCGTCGATCTGGCAATTCCCGTGCAACAAGGAAGTGCTGGACCATGCCGCCGGCGTCATCGTGCACAGCGATTTTTCCAAGCGCCTGGCCGAGCAATGGTACGGCCCGGGCGCGGCCGACGGCTGGCGCACCTTGCCGCTGCTGCGCGGCCAGGGCGCAGGCAACGATCCGGTGGCCGCGCGCCGCGCCGCCCGCGAGGCGCTGGGCATCGCCGATGATGAATACATCGTCAGCACCTTCGGCATGCTCGGCAGCACCAAGTTGAATGACCGCCTGCTGGAAGCATTCCTCGCCTCAAAGCTGGCGCAAGATGACAAGTGCCGCCTGGTGTTCGTCGGCGCCAACGATCCGGGCCCGTACGGCTTCGACCTGCAAAAACGCATCGCCGACAGTGGCATCGGTCACCGCATCCGCATCACCGGCTTTGCCAGCGCCGCCGATTACGCGCACTGGCTGGCCGCCAGCGACAGCTCGGTGCAACTGCGCACCAAGACCCGCGGCGAAACCTCGGCCTCGGTGCTCGATTGCCTGTTGCACGGCATCCCGACCATCATCAACGCCCATGGCGCATCGGCCGATTTGCCGGCGGACGTGCTGGTCAAGCTGCAAGACGAATTCACGACCGGGGAGATGGTGCAAGCGCTGGAATCCTTGCATGGCGACCAGGACCGCCGCGCCCACCTGGCGCAGGCGGCGCGCGCCTTCATCCGCGCCGAACACAGCCCGGCCCGGGTCGGCCGCCTGTATCTGGACGCCATCGAACATTTTGCCCGGCACAGCGGCCCGGCCGTCTACCGCGACATGGTGACGGCGCTGGCGGCGCCCGGCGCGCCGCTGCCGCCATCGCAAGCGGCATTGGTGGAGCTGGCCGCCGTCATCGCGCACAACCGCGCCCAAGCCGGTCAGGGCCGCCGCCAGTTGCTGGTCGATATCTCCGCGCTGGTGCAAGCCGACTTTAAAACCGGCATCCAGCGGGTGGTGCGCAGCATCGTGCTAGCGCTGCTGAAAAACCCGCCGGCCGGCTACCGCGTGGAACCGGTCTACAGCCAGGGCCTGATGCGCCCTTACCGCTACGCGCGCCGCTTTACCTCCAGCATGCTGGCTGGCCAGTTCGCGCCGCAAGCGGCCGACTATGGCAAGACGCTGGAAGATGCGCCCATCGACAGTGGCGCCGGCGACATGTTCCTGGGGCTGGACCTGGCCGCCAACTCCAATATGCAAAACGAAGCGCTGCTGCTGGACATGCGCCGCCGTGGCGTGGCGATCTGGTTCGTGGTGTACGACCTGCTGCCGCTGCTGCGCCCCGACTGCTTCACCTATGGCACCGACAAGCACTATGGCGACTACATCAAGAGCATGACCACGGTGGTCGACGGCATCGCCTCGATTTCCCGCGCCGTCTCCGACGAAGTGGCCGAATGGCTGGCCAGCCACCCGAACCGGCGCGCCGCGCCGGTGCAACTGGGCTACTTCCATCTGGGCGCCGACATCGACGCCAGCGCGCCCTCGGCCGGCCTGCCGGCCAATGCAGAACGCGTGATGCAGGCGGTCAAAGCGGCGCCCACACTGCTGATGGTGGGCACACTGGAACCGCGCAAGGGCCACAGCCAGGCGCTGGCGGCGTTCGAGTTGCTGTGGCAGCAGGGCGTCGACGTCAACCTTGTCATCGTCGGCAAAAATGGCTGGCTGGTCGAGCAACTGGTCAAGCGCCTGGAACAGCACCCGCAGCGTGAGCAAAAACTGTTCTGGTTGCCGGGCGTGTCCGATGAAATGCTGCTCAAGCTGTACGATTCGTGCGCCGCGCTGCTGGCGGCCTCCGAGGGTGAAGGCTTTGGCTTGCCGCTGATCGAAGCGGCGCAGAAAAACCTGCCGATCATTGCGCGCGGCATCCCGGTGTTCCGCGAAGTGGCGGGCGAACATGCCTATTACTTCGACGGCAAGGAGCCGCAGGCGCTGGCCAGCGCCATCACAGCGTGGCTGGCGTTGCAGCGTGACGGCCAGGCCCCGCAATCATCGTCGATGCCGTGGCTGACGTGGGAACAAAGCGCGCAGCAATTAATGGACGTGACGGTGCACGGCAAGCACCATGGCCACCATGAGGTCGGTGAGGTGGCGCCGCAATTGCTGGTCGATGTGTCGGCCGTGGCGCGCGATGATTTGAAGACCGGCATCCAGCGCGTGGTGCGCGCGCAATTGTCGGAACTGCTGCGCCTGCGCACCACCGCATATCAGGTGTTCCCGGTCTACCTGACGGACGAAGGCGGCCGCTGGCACTACCGCTATGCGCGCCGCTATATCCACCAGATGCTGGGCACCGACAGCCACGGCGTGATCGACGAGGAAGTCAAGGTCGCCAGCGGCGACGTGTTCTACAGCCCGGACTTCTTCCCGCGCCCCGTGATCGAAGCGGCCCGCCACGGCGTCTATGAACGCTGGCGCGCCCAGGGTGTGCGGGTACACTTCCTGATCCATGACATCTTGCCGGTGTTGCGCCCGGAATTCTTCCCGCCGCGCACCGACAGCGAATTCGGCCAGTGGCTGTCCACCGTCAGCGCCAATGCCGACCGCCTGATCTGCATCAGCGGCGCGGTGGCCGACGAAACGCGCAACTGGCTGCAACAGGCCGCGCCGCAAGCGAGCGTGCCGCCGATGGCGGTGCTGCACCACGGCGCCGACATCACCGCATCGGCGCCGTCCACCGGCTTGCCGGACGACGCCGCCGCCGTGCTGGCCCAACTGGCCGCCGCGCCCTCCTTCCTGATGGTCGGCACCATCGAGCCGCGCAAGGGCCACTTGCAGGCGCTCGATGCCTTCGAACAGCTGTGGGCGGCAGGTCTTGACGCGCGCCTGGTGATCGTCGGCGGCGAAGGCTGGAAAGGCTTGCCTGACGGTCAGCGCCGCACCATTCCGGCCATCATCGAACGGCTCTCGGGCCACCCGGAACTGGGCCGCCGCCTGCATTGGCTGCGCGGCATCAGCGACCAATACCTGGACCAGGTCTATGGCGCCGCCGCCTGCCTGCTGGTGCCGAGCGAAGGCGAAGGTTTTGGCTTGCCGCTGATCGAAGCGGCACGCCACGGTGTACCGCTGATCGCGCGCGACATCCCGGTGTTCCGCGAAGTGGCGCGGGAACATGCCTTGTACTTCAGCGGCAATACCGGCGCGCAGTTGGCGGCCGCTGTGCAAGAATGGCTGCAATTGCAGCAATCCGGCCAGGTGGCGGGCAGTAGCGGCATGCCATGGCAAACCTGGGCGCAAAATGTCGAGGTGCTGACGGCAACCCTGTTTCCCAAAGCCGCCTGACGCATTGGCGCCAACCTCATGCAGCCTGATAATTACGAGCAACCTATGTCCGACCCTTATCCTCAACTGACGATGCAGCAGCAGCCACGCGGCGCCAGCCGCGCCGGCGAACCGCCGCTGGTGGTCGATCTGGACGGCACGCTGATCTACAGCGACATGCTGTGGGAATCGCTGCTGCTGTTTCTGCGCCTGCACTTCTGGCAGGCGTGGCGCCTGCCGCTATGGCTGCTTCTCGGCAAAGCCGGCTTCAAGGCCCGGATTGCCGCCATGGTGCAGCCGCATCCGGCCCACCTGCCCTATGACCGCGAATTATTGGCCGACATCTCGGCGCAATACAGCGACGGCCGCCGCATCGTGCTGGCCACCGGCAGCCAGCGCGCGCTGGCCGAAGGCATTGCCGCCCACTTGCAAGTGTTCGACGAAGTGCACGCCACCGACGGCGCCATCAACCTCACGTCCAGCAACAAGGCCGGTGCGCTGGTCGAGCGCTATGGCGCGCGCGGCTACGATTACATCGGCAATTCGCACGTCGATATTCCAGTCTGGGATGCGGCGCGCCACGCCTATTCCGTCACCACCCGCCCGTTCACCCTGGGCGACGGGCGCAGCACAGTGCGCATGGGCGCCCAGCGCAGCGAGCCGTTGATGGCGCTGTTCAAGGCCATGCGCCCGCGCCAGTGGCTGAAAAACCTGCTGGTCTTGCTGCCAATGTTGGGCGCCCATGCGCTCAACCTGGACACCGCCATGCAATCGCTGCTGGCCTTTATCGCGTTTTCCCTGTGCGCGTCCAGCGCCTACCTGTTGAACGATGCGCTCGATGCGCAGGACGATCGCCAGCATCCGGTCAAACGCAAACGCCCGATCGCGTCCGGCAAATTGCCGCTGCCGCTGGCGATGGCGGCCAGCCCGCTGCTGGCGATCGCCGCCATCGCCCTGTGCATGGCCTACGATCCGGTGCTGCTGGCGGTGGTACTGGTGTATTTCGCCAGCACGCTGGCGTATTCGTTTTACCTGAAGCGCATCATGATGGTCGATATCGTGGCGCTGTCGCTGCTGTACACCATCCGCGTGCTGGGCGGCAGTGCCGCCACCGGCATCACGCCGTCGTTCTGGCTGCTGGCGTTTTCGTTCTTCATTTTCCTCAGCCTGGCGCTGCTGAAACGCTACAGCGAACTGTATAACCTGAAGCGGCGCGGCAAGGACAAGACCAGCGGCCGCGGTTATACCGTGGAAGACAAGGCGCCGATCGCCATGATGGGCATTAACGCCGGCTTTTTGTCGGTGCTGATCTTCATGCTGTACTTTAATTCGAACGATGTGCTGGCGCGCTACCATACGCCGACGCTGCTGCTGGGCATCGTACCGCTGCTGGTGTTCTGGCTCGGCCGCCTGTGGACGCTGGCCTTCCGTGGCCAGGTCAATGAAGACCCGGTGCTGTACGTCAGCAAGGACCCCGTCAGCCTGGCCACCATCGCCCTGTCGGCGCTGCTGCTGGTGGCCGCCACGCATTGAGCCCTTTATTGAGCCGAGTTATTGAGCCAACTTATTGAAATGATTGTGACCCCAGCATGAGCCCTTCCGTCATCGGTTTCCTGTGGTGCGCCGGCGCGTCGTTCGCCAGCGCCCTGTCGACCTACCTGATCAAGTTGTCCGGCCAGGCCGGCACCGACTGGAACCTGACCCGCCTGGCCTGGCTGGGCGGCGCCTGCGCCAGCTATGGCCTGGGTTTCGTCTGCTACTCCATCGCGCTGCAAAAGCTGCAAATCAGCCTGGCCTACCCGGTCATGACCGCCATCACGCTGGCGTTGGTGACAGTGATCGGCTACGCGGCGCTGCAGGAGCCGATGTCGGCCGCCAAGCTGGCCGGTATCGTGCTGGTGGGGGCCGGCGCGTTCCTGCTGGCGCGTTGAGCGGAGAACCGCGTTGACGACTTTGCCGCCTGCCATCGCGCCGACATCGTTGCTGCAACAGCGTTCCGGCTGGCGCACCCTGCTGCTGGTGCTGACCGTCACGCTGCTGGTGCTGATGGGCGTGCGCAAGGGCCGCCTGATGGGCGACTCCACCGAATACCTGCTGATGACCGCCGCCATGGCGTCGCATGGCAGCGTCGATATCCGCAGCACCGATATTGCCCAGGTGCGCGGCGCCATGGGTGCACACATGCAGGTGCACCTCGATGCGCTGGAACAGGGCTTGAACGATCCGGCGGTCACCGTGCCATTGCCCGGCTTTTACCGGGGCCTGGACGGCAAGGTGTACGCGATTCACTTTTCCGCCTATTCCGTGCTGGCGGCAGCCCCCTATAAACTCTTCCAACTGGTGGGCATCAATCCGATCAAATGCTACCAGGTCGTCAACCTGGCGCTGGTGCTGGTGCTGGGGCTGGCGCTGATGCGCCTGTTCGGCAGCGCCCCGCGCGCGCTGGCCGGCGTGGCGCTGTACCTGCTGAGCGGCGGCATCCTGTATTGGAACTGGAGCAGCCCTGAATGTATGAGCGCCGCCGCGCTGCTGGCCGGCTTCGCCTGGTATTGCAGCGGCGCGCCGCTGCGCGCCGGCCTGATGATCGGCCTGGCGTCGCTGCAGAACCCCAGCATCGTGCTGACGCTGGCCGCACTGCCGGTGCTGGCCTGGTGCCTGCAACCCGGCATGACGCTGCTGGACGGCGTCAAAGCCGCGTTGCGTCCGCGCCCGCTGGCCGGCCTGCTGCTGGGTGGCCTGCTGTTTGCCGTGCCGCTGGCGTATAACCTGCACACGTTCGGCGTCACCAGCATCATTGCCAAGGTCGGCACGTCAGCAGAATTGATCGGGCCCGGCCGCCTGCATTCGATGTTCTTCGACCTGAACCAGGGCATGATCATTGCCATCCCGGCGGTGGCGGCCATGCTGCTGCTGTGGGGCTGGCGCGGCATGGAGCGCGCCCAGCGCGCACGCCGCGTACTGGCGCTGCTGCTGTGCGGCGCGCTGGCGATGGCGTATTCAATCCCCGCGATGATGGTGCAGAACTGGAATTCCGGCGCGGCCGGCGTGATGCGCTATGCGTTCTGGTGCGCCATGCCGTTCGTGTTCCTGCTGCTGTGGCGTCTGCGCCAGGCGGCGCGCTGGCCACGCGCGGTGCTCGCCGTGGTCCTGCTGCTGCAGACCCTCGCGATGTACGCGGCGTCACGCTACGGTGAAACAGAGTTCGGCCCGATGGCCAGATTCGTCATGCGCCATGCTCCTGCCCTATATAACCCGGAACCGGAAATCTTTGCGGAACGCGCCAGCGGCAGGGAAGATTACAACGTCGATCCGGCACAAGTTTATGTTTACCGTGTCAATGGCGTCGCCATGAAAGTGCTGTACCACGCCAGCCTGACGGATTTTGCGGCCAAGCTGTGCGGCAAGGATCAGAGCGGCGCCGGTGGCACCGCAAGCCAACACCTGAAAGGGGGCTGGATCTATATCAATGGCCCGATCCGCTGCATCACCCCGGTCAACGTCACGCCGGAGCAGTTCAGCAGCGCGCCGGTGGTCTTCAAAGGCCGGGGCTGGAGCGTGCTGGAACAGGCGCCCGGCCAAGCCGCCGGCATGTGGAGCGAGGGCGCCGCATCGCAATTGCAGCTGGCCTACACGCAGCCGGGCGCCTATACCCAATTGGTCTTGCGCGGCCGCTACCTGCAAGGCAATCACCGCACCCGCGTCATCATCAATGGCCAGGACACCGGCTGGCATGATGTGCAGGCCGGCGCGCCAGTCGATATTCCCGATGCCGCCACCACCAACGCGCTGCAGGTGGAATTGCGCCATGAAGCGCCCGCCAGCCCGGGGCCGCAGGATGGCCGCAAGCTGGCGCTGTTCCTGCACAGCGCCGAACTGCAATAAGCCGCAGCGCTCGCGCCAACCACTCACCGGTAGCCACGTCACGCACCTAAGTCATAAACGCTCTCCCTCACGAACGGAATTTCCCTTGATCTCCCTACCCTCGTTGCTCCGCTTCTTCACACCGGACCGCGCCGGCGCACGCCACCTGACGCTGGTGCTGCTACTGGTGCTGGTGGCGCTGCTGGCGGGACGCAAGGCGGTATTGACCGGCGACTTTGCGGAATACCTGCAAATGACGGTATCGGTGGCGTCGCATGGCAGCGCCGAGGTGCGCGCCGACGATATCGCCACCATGCGCCGCTTGCTGTCCAAGGACATGACGGAACAGCTCGACAAACTCGAGGCATACCGGCGCGATCCCATCAACACACCGATGGCGCCGGGCTTTTACCGTGGTCTGGACGGCAACGTGTATGCGATCCACTTCCCCGCTTATTCGGCGCTGGCGGCGGTACCCTTTACCTTGTTCCAGTGGATCGGCATCCCGCCACTGAAAGCCTACCAGGCACTCAACCTGGCCATATTACCGGTGCTGGCGCTGGCCCTGCTGCACCTGTTCGCCGCCGCGCCGGCAAGTGGCACGGGCATGGCCCATCCCGGCCGCGGCGCCCTGCCCGGCGCTGATGGCGCGGTGCTGCGCGCCGGCGCCGGCGTGGCGCTGTTCATGCTGTGCGGCGGCGCGCTGTACTGGAACTGGAGCGGACCGGAATTCATCAGCGCCGCCGCGCTGCTGGCGGGCCTGGCGTGGTATGCCAGCGGCGCCCCGCTGCGCGGTGGTGCGCTGGTCGGCCTGGCCGCCATGCAAAACCCCAGCATCATCCTGACGCTGGGCATGATGCCGGTGCTGGCCTGGAGTTTGCAGCCGGGTGTCAGCCTGTGGCAAGGGGTGCGCAATACGCTGCGCCCGCGCACCTTGGGCGGCTTGCTGCTGGGCGGCGCGCTGGCGGCCACGCCGGTGCTGTACAACCTGCATGTATTCGGCACCCCCAGCATCATTGCCAGCATCAGCACGGCCGCCAGCATGATGAACCCGGGCCGCCTGCATTCGCTGTTTTTTGACTTCAACCAGGGCATGATCCTGGCTATTCCGGCCGCTTGGGCCATGCTGCTGCTGTGGGGCTGGCGCGGCATGCCACAAGCCGAGCGCCGCTGCCGAGCGCTGGCATTGTTGCTGTGCATGGCGCTGGCGGTGGCCTACGCGATCCCCGCGCTGACCGTGCATAACTGGAATTCGGGTGCGGCCGGCGTGATGCGCTATGCGTTTTGGAGCGCGATGCCGTTTGTATTCCTGCTGCTGTGGCGCCTGCGCGGCGCGGCGCGCTGGCCACGCGTGCTGCTGGCGCTGGTGTTTGCCGTGCAGGCGCTGGCGATGGCAGCGGGCATGACCTACAACTCGGTGCAATTGAGTCCGTTGGCGACCTTCGTCTTGCAGCGCATGCCAACACTGTACAACCCGGACCCGGAGATTTTTGCCGAGCGCGTCTCCGGCAGCGACGACTTCCACGCCAATCTGATGGCCGTATACGTGCTGCGTGACGGCAATACCATCAGGAAAGCGTTGTACCACCGCACCCACCCCGCCCCGGCGAGCAAGCTGTGCCGCCCCAATGAAACCCTGGACGGCAGCGGCAGCACGCACCGCCAAGGCGACTGGATTTATTTGAATGGCCCGCTGCGCTGCTTCAAGCGCACCGTCGTCACCGCGGACCAGTTTTCCAGTGGTGTGTTTGTCTCCGCCGGCAGCGGCTGGAGCGTACTGGAACCAACACAAGGCCAGCAGGCCGGTGGCATGTGGAGCGATGGCGCCGTGTCGCAGTTGACGGTGGCCTACGCGCAACCGGGCAAGCATGCGCAGTTGGTAATCCGGGGCAATTACTTTACCGGCAACCGCCGCACACGCGTCGTCATCAACGGCGTCGACCTGGGGAATTTCAATTTACAGGTGGGGGAATCGATCCCGATTCCCGATGCCGCCACCACCAGCGGCCTGCACATCACCTTGCACCATGAGACGCCGCGCAGCCCGGGACCACAGGATGGCCGCAAGCTGGCGCTGTTCCTGCAACAGGTCAGCCTGCAATAAGAAGCCCGGCACGGGCATAAAAAAACCGCGTCCAGTTCACACTGCGACGCGGTTTTTTATGATCAATGCTGAAGATGGATTACTTACGCAAGCCGCCCAGCAAGGCCGCCAGTTGGCGCTTCGGCTTGACCGGCGTGGCCGGCTGCGCCGACTGGACCGGCGTGTTGCTCTTGCTCGGCTCATACGGCTTGAGGAACCATGGGTCGACTTTTTCACGGCGCATCGGGCCGGACGGGCGGCGTTCGCCCATGCGCTGTTCGCTACGCTCGCCACGGCCTTCGAAATCGCGGCGCGGCGCGGCGCTGGCGCCAAAACCGGCCCCTGCACCGGCACCGCTGCTGCCACCGGTACGGCGTTCGCCATGGCGCTGCTCATCGCGACCGACGCGCGACGACGCCGGCGTGAAGCCGGCCAAATCGCCGCGCGGAATGGTTTGCTTGATCAGTTTTTCAATATCGACCAGCAGGCGCTCGTCCTTATCCGAATAAATCGAAATCGCATCGCCCGAGGCGCCGGCGCGGCCAGTACGGCCGATCCGGTGCACATAGTCTTCGGCGTTGTAGGGCAAATCGAAGTTGATCACGCACGGCAAGTCGGAAATATCGAGGCCGCGCGCGGCCACATCGGTCGCCACCAGCACGTCGATTTCGCCTTTTTTGAACGCTTCCAGCGCGGCCATGCGTTCCTGCTGCGTCTTGTCGCCGTGGATGGCGGACGCCTTCATGCCTTCCTGCTCCAGCCCGCGCGCCAGACGCGACGCGCCGATCTTGGTGTTCGAGAACACGATCACCTGCTTCAATTCGCGCTGGCGCAGCAGGTGCGCCACCAGGTCGCGCTTGTGGTCTTCCTGCACCTTGTACACCACCTGCGTCACGCGGTCGGCGGTGGCATTGCTGCGCGCCACTTCGATGGTGACGGGGTCGGTCAGGAAGCTGCCGGCCAGTTTCTTGATCTCCGGCGAGAACGTGGCCGAGAACATCAGGTTCTGGCGCTGTTTCGGCAACAAATTGATAATGCGCTGCAAGTCCGGCAGGAAGCCCATGTCCAGCATGCGGTCGGCTTCGTCCATCACCAGCATTTGCACTTGCGCCAGGCTAATGTTCTTTTGCTCGACGTGGTCCAGCAAACGGCCCGGGGTGGCAATCACGATTTCCACGCCACGGCGCAGCGTTTCGGTTTGCGGCTTCATGTCCATGCCGCCAAACACCACGCAGGCGCGCAGCGGCGTGAACTGGCAGTACGCTTGCACGTTTTCCGCCACCTGCACCGCCAGTTCGCGGGTCGGCGTCAGGATCAGCGCGCGCACCGGGTGGCGCGCCGGCGACATGCTGGCGTTGGCGTGCGCCATCAACAACTGGATGATCGGCAGCGAGAAGCCGGCGGTCTTGCCGGTACCGGTCTGCGCGGCGCCCATCACGTCGCGGCCTTGCAGCACCACCGGGATGGCTTGCGCCTGGATCGGGGTCGGATGCTCATAGCCTTGCGCCGTCAGCGCACGCAAGATGTCGGGCGACAGGCCGAAGTCGGCGAAGCGCACCGACGCAGGCGCCAATTCGGGCACGGGTTCTGGCGCCGAGACAGGCGCCGATACCTCAGCCGCAACGGGCGCCTCGACAGGGGCTGCAACAGACGGTTCAACAGTGGTCACGGGTGTTTCAACTGGTGCGGCGGAAGTATTCTGGAGTTCGGACATAAAATTATTCACAATGTTTCCGTGCGGGATACTATCATCCTGGACTCACCGTTCCTGGCAGACATCGCCGGGGACGGGGGCATGGCGGGAAGGTGCGCTAATTGCAGGCTCTCAGCCGGAGCGCCCGCGCGGAAGGACACAAATTCAGCGGCCTACACGATACCCTAAATTTCGGCAACTGTACACGAGAACAGCATTTTTTCCAGAGAAAGTATTGCTCAACGTATAATAACAGGGATGGCCAACTTATCTTTCACCCCGCCGCAACGGCGCGGCGTCCCGGGCTTGACGCTGGGTTTGACGCTGTTATGTGTCCTGTCTCAACCGCTGACGACCGCCATCGCGTCAGCCCCGCACACCAATGCTTCGGCCTCGACCGCCGCCAGCGACGCACCGTCGCTGCGCTTCCGCAAGCTGGGCCCGCTCGGCAACAACGAACCGTCGATGCTGGCATTGTTGCAGGACCGGCAAGGCTTCGTCTGGATCGGTACGCACAGCAATGGTTTATACCGCTATAACGGTTACCAGGCCGTCAAATACGCGCACCAGCAAGATAAACCAGGCGCCTTGCCGCACGAGCGCGTGGCCGCGCTGTTCGAAGATGGCGCCGGACGACTGTGGGCCGGCACCTCGAACGGGCTGGCCCGCTACAACCCGGAAAGCAATGATTTCACGCCCTTCGTGCCGGCAGACGGACCGCCCAACAAGGGCATCGTCAAGACCATCGTGGGCGACGGCAAGGGTGGCATGTGGGTCGGCACCTGGGGCGGCCTGCAACATTTCGATCCGGCCGCCGGCAAATTCAGCGCCACCTACCAGCATGATCCGCAGCAGCCGGACAGCCTGGCCAGCAATGACTTGAATGCGCTGGCCGTCGACGCCCAGGGCGGCGTATGGGCCGGCACCTGGCCGGGCGGCCTCGACTACCTGGCGCCCGGCGCCACCGTTTTCCGCCACTACAGGATTGACCGTATCGACCGCGCGGACCAGCCCGATACGCGCCTCAATATCGTGCGCGCCCTGCAATTCGACGGCCAGCATCGGTTGTGGATCGGCACCGAGGCCGGCGTGGTGGTGTGGGATACCCGCCAGCCCTGGGCGCAGCGCCGGCTGGCCGCCTCGCCGGCCAGCCGGGTCACCGGCTTTTATATCGACCGCGACCAGGCGCTGTGGGCCACCACGCTGTCGGCTGGCTTGCTGCGCTGGAATGAGGGGCGCCAGCGTTTCGACCAGTACCAGCACCAGCCTGGTGATCCGCACTCGCTGCCCGGCAACAACCTGCGCGCCATGATGCAAGACCGGAGCGGCATGCTGTGGGTGGCGTCGTTCACCGACGGCATCAGTCTGGCCAACCTCAACACGGCGGGGTTCCGCCGCCACGTGCCGCACCGGCTCGACAACCGCGAGCAGGCCGCCTCGAACGCCCTGCTCAGCATGGCCCCGGCGCCGGGCGGCAAGGTCTGGCTGGGCAGCAATCTGGGCCTGAGCCTGTATGACCCGGCCAGTGGTACGGTGCAGCAGCGCTGGCAAGGCGGGCCGGGCCAGACTGGCGGCGGCACGCTCAGGAACAACATCCTCAGCAACAATATTATTTACAGCCTGTACCAGGACGCGGGGGGCGGTCCGCTGTGGGTGGGAACGCCGACCGGCTTGAACCGCCTCGATCAGGGCGGCGTGCAAGTGGTGCGCTTTGGCAATACCGCCAGCGATTACATCAACGCCATCGCGCCCGGCAAGCAGGGCGTGTTGTGGCTGGGCACCGGCAACAGCCTGGTGCGCTACGACCCGCGCAGCGGCCGGCGCCAGCTGTATTTCAACGACCCGGCCGATCCGCACAGCCGCTCGGTCAATGGCACGTCAACGGTGCTGGAAGACCGCGCCGGCCGGGTCTGGGCCGGTTCGGAATGGAATGGCGGCGGGCTCGACATGCTTGACCCCGCCAGCGGCCGCTTCCGCCACTTCCGCCACGCGGCGGGCGACGCCGCCTCGCTGCTGGACGACAACGTCACCAGCCTGCACGAGGATACCCAGGGCACGTTATGGGTCGGCACCGCCAAGGGGCTCAATCAGGTCACCGTCGGCGCCGATGGCCAGGTCACGCTGCGCGCCTGGGCGCAGGCGGTGCATGGCGCCAAAGTGCTGGCGCTGCGCAGCGACCATGCGGGCCGACTCTGGGCCAGCACCATTGCCGGTCTGTACCGGATCGATCCGGCCAGCGGCCAGTCGATGCTGTATACCCCGTCCGACGGCCTGACCGATGGCTACACCATCAATTCCGTCGCCAGCGCGCCGGACGGCACGCTGTACTTCGGCGGCGTACACGGCATGACCGCCGTCACGCCACAAGCGGTGCGCAGCATGTCGGTGGCGCCGCAAGTGGCGATCACCGACGTGACGGTGTTTAACCGCTCACTGGGCGACAGCGCGCAGGACGACGGCATCAAGCTGGAGGGCCCGCTGACGGCGCCGCGCGCGCTGACGCTGTCGTCGCAAGCGTCGGTGTTTTCGATTGAATTCGCCGCCCTGCACTACACGGAACCACTGCAAAACCGCTATGCCTACCAGCTGGTCGGCTTCGATCCGGACTGGGTGTACACCGATGCGGCGCACCGCAGCGCCAGCTATACCAACCTCAATCCCGGCACCTACACCTTCCGCGTGCGCGCCGCCAATCACCGTGGTGTCTGGAGCGCGGAAGCGGCCACCTTGTCGATCACGATCACGCCGCCGTTCTGGCAGCGCTGGTGGTTCCGGCTGTCCGCCGCGCTGCTGGTGCTGGGCGCGCTGGCCGGAGCCTACCGCTGGCGCATCCGCCGCCTCCAGCACCAGCAGAGGCTGCTGGAACAACTGGTGGCGGCCCGCACCGCGCAGTTGGAAGAATCGAACCGCAAACTCGAAGCGCTCAGCACCACCGATGGCTTGACGGGCGTGCGCAACCGGCGCGGCTTCGATGCGGCGCTGGCGGCGGAATGGCGGCGCGCGGCGCGCACCGGGCAAACACTGGCGCTGATGATGCTCGATGTCGACCACTTCAAGAAATACAACGACCTGTATGGCCACCAGGCTGGCGACACCAGCTTGCGCCAGGTGGCGCAACTGATCACCTCGCACGGACGGCGCACCACGGACCTGGTGGCGCGCTATGGCGGCGAAGAATTCGTGCTGCTGTCGGCCAGCACCAACGCGGCCGACGCGTATGGCACTGCGGCCGCCATCTGCACCGAACTGCAGCGCCTGGCGCTGCCGCATGCCGCCTCGCCATTCGGCGTGATCACCGTCAGCGCCGGCGTGGCCGTGCTGGCGCCCAATGAAACCAACTCGCCGGAAGCCTTGGTGCAACTGGCGGACGAAGCGCTGTACCGCGCGAAACAAAAAGGCCGCAACCAGGCGTTGCTGGCCATGGATGATGCAGAAGCTGCCTAATGAACCCGACCACACCACCTGTCACGACCGACCGCGACCTTGATCCGCGCCCCGCAGCCCCTGAAGCACCGCAACCGGGCGATTGCTGCCACAGCGGCTGCGCCTATTGCGTGGAAGATTTATATACCGAAGCGCTGTACAAGTACCGCGAAGAATTGGCGGCCTGGCTGGCCAGGCATCCGGACGCGCCTCCTGTGCCATAGCAGCCGGCAGGCGGCCGCTGTAGCGGTCGATTGACTGATACAGCATCGCTCGCAAACGCCGGCCTTGTGCCTTGTCCGTGCCGTGCCGCGCTCCTAGACTGGCTGCATTCCTCCACTGCGGACTGCGCGCCATGACCGACCTGTTACCCCTGATGAGCTACTGCATGGTGATGTCCATCACGCCCGGCCCCAACAACATCATGCTGGCCACCACCGGCGCGAATTTTGGCGGCCGCGGCGCGCTGCCCATGATCTGCGGTATCCAGGTCGGCTTGTTCGTGCAGACCATGCTGCTGTGCCTCGGACTGGGCAGCGTGTTCGTGGCGTACCCCTGGGCCCAGCAGGCGCTCCGGATCAGCGGCGCGCTGTACCTGGCGTACTTGGCCTGGCAGCTCAGCAAGGCACCGGTCGCCGGCGAACCCGCTGCCAGGGCCGTGTCCTTTTTCCAGGCGGCGACCTTCCAGGCACTCAACCCCAAGAGCTGGCTACGTTCGATGACCATCGCCTCGGTGTTTATGCCGGCAGGCCACAACATGGCCGCCAGCGCGCTGCTGGTGTCGCTGGTGGGCGCCATGGTCGGCATTCCCTGCAATGCCACGTGGGCCTTGTTTGGTGCCTCGATTCGCCGCTGGCTGAAGGAACCTGGCACACGGCGCCGGTTCAATCTGACGATGGCGGCCATCCTGCTGGTCCTGGCCGTCATGTTTGTGCGCTAGACTGCCACCATGCTCAACCTGTTCAACATCGACCGCGCCTCGCCGATTGCCCTGTCCACGCAAATCGAGACCCGGCTGCGACACCTGGTCGAGAGCCGGGCCCTGCCGGGCGGCGCCAGGCTGATGTCGATCCGCCAGCTCGCCACCCAGTTGGCGGTCAGCACCAATACCGTGGTGGTGGCCTATGATCGGCTGGTCGCGGCAGGCATTATCGACTCGCATGGCACGGCGGGATTTTTTGTCTGCAGCCGCCACGACGCCGGCCGCGCGGCCCCCGATGAAGCCGCACTGGAAGCGGGCGAGGAGCAAGAGCCGGTGTGGCTGGCGCAACAGGCCAACGACCAGCGCGCGGGCGTGTTGCTGGCCAGCAGCGGCGCGCTGCCGCCGGCCTGGCTGCAGGACGCGGTACCCGCCACCGTGCTGCAGCGGGCTCTGGCCCGCAGCCCCGCCGGCATGGCGTCCCGTTGTCCGCCCCAGGGCTTGCCGGCACTGCGCGAACAAATCGCGCTGCAGTTGCGCGGTATTGGTGCGATGGTCGACGCCAGCCACATTTTGACCACGTTTGGCAGTACCCATGCGATCGACTTGATTTGCCGAAGCTTCCTGCAAGCCGGCGACACCGTGCTGGTGGAAGACCCGGGATATTTCCTCATGTTCGGCCGCCTGCGCCAGGATGGCATACGGCTGGTGCCGGTTCAACGCCGCCCTGACGGCCTTGACCTGGACGCGCTGGAGGCGGCCTGCCGCGAACACCGCCCTCGGTTGCTGTTTGTGCAAACCGCGCTGCATAACCCGACCGGCTGGAGCAGCAGCGCCGCCAACTTGCACAAGGTCCTGGTACTGGCGCGGCAATACGGCTTCCTGATCGCCGAAGATGATGTACACGGCCATTTCCAGCAGGGCCCCAGCACGCGGCTGGCCGCGCTGTCCGGGCTCGATGGCGTGATTTACTATTCAAGCTTTTGCAAGGCGCTCAGCCCCGCCTTGCGCATCGGTTATCTGGCCGCCGCCCCCGCCCTACTGAAAGTGCTGATGCGGACCAAGATCCATGCCGTCATGACGACGCCGGCCTTGAATGAATACGTGATGCTGGAAGTGCTCAGCGCCGGCAACTTGCGCAAACACCTGGACCGGCTGCAGCGCAAGATCATGGCGGCGCGCCATGCCAGCACCCGCCAGTTGAGCGCGGCGGGTGTGCTGTTCGAACAGCCTGGCGACGCCGGCCTGTTCTTGTGGGGCACGATGCCGGACGGCGTGGACGTCGACTTGCTGGTGCAAGACGCCTACCGCAACAAGATCCTGCTGATGCGCGGCGCCGCCTTCTCGGCCAGCGACACGCCCAACCGGCATATCCGCTTCAACGTCGCGTTCAGCCAGCATCCACGCCTGGGCAACTATCTGCAGGAGCACCTGCAAGCCGTCGCGGGCGCGCGCTCGGCGCTGGTGCGCGCCAGTGGCGTGGCCTTAGCGCCACGCCGCACGAACAGTTAAAACTCTTCCCATTCATCGGCCGCCGGGGCGTTGGCGCGCTTGCGGGCGGGCTGCGGCGCGCCTGCGGGTTTCGGCGGGGATTTCGCTGAGGCTTTCCCGACGGTTTTCACGGCAGGCTTGGCCAGCGCCACCGCCCGGGCCGCCGGTTTGGCGACCGGCACGGCTGGGGCGACGGGCGCCTGCGCCGCGCCCCGCGCCAGCGCGCTGGCATCGAGTTTAAAGGTGCTGACCACTTCGCTCAAATGCGCCGCCTGCTCCATCATGGCTTCCGCGGCGGCGGCGGCCTGCTCGACCAGCGCCGCGTTTTGCTGGGTTGACTGGTCCATGTGTGTGATGGCTTCATTGACTTGCGCAATGCCGCCGCTTTGCTCCTGGCTGGCGGCCGTGATTTCCGACATGATGTCGGTCACGCGCGTGATGCTGGCCACGATTTCACTCATGGTGGCGCCCGCCTCATCGACCAGTTTGGATCCCGCTTCGACCTTGTCGACCGAGTCGCCAATCAGGGTCTTGATGTCCTTGGCGGCGGCCGCCGAGCGCTGCGCCAGTGAGCGCACTTCGGAGGCGACCACGGCAAAGCCCCGGCCCTGCTCGCCGGCACGGGCCGCTTCCACCGCTGCGTTCAGCGCCAGGATATTGGTCTGGAACGCGATGCCATCGATGACGGCGATGATGTCGACAATCTTGCGCGACGATGCATTAATCGACGCCATCGTGCCAACCACCTGACTGACCACGTCGCCACCTTTGACGGCGATGCCGGACGCCGATTGCGCCAACTGGTTGGCCTGGCGCGCATTGTCGGCGTTTTGCTTGACGGTGGAGGTCAACTGCTCCATCGACGATGCGGTTTCTTCCAGCGATCCGGCCTGCTGTTCGGTGCGCGCCGATAAATCCTGGTTGCCCGACGCGATTTGGGTGGATGCGGTGGCAATCGTATCGGTGCCGCTGCGCACTTGCGCCACCAGCGATTGCAGGCTGGCCAGCATGTCCTTCATCGCCTGCATCAAGTCGCCGGTCTCGCATTGGCTCTTGACGTCGATCGCCACAGTCAAGTCCCCCGCCGCCACCTTGCGCGCCACCGACACGGCTTCCTGCAGCGGCTTCGAGACGATGCGGGCCAGCCACAGTTGCATAATGATGGCGATAACCATATTGGCCGCCACCAGCAGGCCGATCGACCACATCGAGCGACCAAACACGGCATCAGCGCCCTTGTTGGCCGCCGCGCCGCCTTCGGCATTAAATTTGACCAGCTTGTCGAGCGCGTTCGTTACTTGCACTATTTTTTGTGCCGACGCGCCGGTCGCCAGTAACCGCGCATCCTCCTTGGCGCCCTGCCGCGACAGCGCCACCAACTTGTCGTGCTCCAGCATGAATGCCTGCCAGGCGTTTTTGAACTGCTCATACAGTGCCTGTTCCTCCGGCCCGGAAACCAGCTTGGGATAGGCAGTGATGTCCCGCGTCAGGTCGGCCTGCGTCGCGGCCATGCGCTTTTCATAGTCGGCATAGGCGGTGTCGTTGGTGGCGATCATGTGCGCCAGTTCCCAGCGGCGAAAATCGCCCACATAGGTGCGCATCTCCATCGCGGTTTGCACGCTGGGCATCCAGTCGGTGGCCTGCTCTTCCGATGAACTGTGGATGCGGCTCATGGCCATGATGGCGTTGATGCCGAGGAACAGGGTCAGCAACTGCACGACCCCGAAGGTGAGATTAAGCTTCCTTGCGATCCGCAAGTTGTAGAACCACTGCATAATCTCCCCCTGTTGTTTGGATGAGTATTCAGAACGGCAACTACAGGCTTCCATCATGGGCCACGCTCCTGCACAAAGCAAGAGCATGGGTACAACAATGTTCGCGCCCGCAGGGACGCGTTGGCGGTGGCGATTGCGGCGCTGGCGGCACTCCGGTAAGCTGGGACGATGCGCCCCCTGACCGCCCTCGCCGCCGCCGCGGCTGCCACCCTGGCCTTGCTGACGACCCTGCCCGCCTGCGCGCAGCGGCCGTTTCCCGCCCATGCCAAGCGCGGCCTGATGACACCGGCCTACCATCCCGACATCATTATCGATGGCAAGCCCCGCCGCCTGGCGCCAGCCGCCCGTATTTTCAACCAGGACAACCTGATCGAAGTACCGGCCAGCCTGCGCGGCAGCAATATCGTCGTAAGGTATGAAGAAGACCGGGACGGATTGATCGTCAACGTGTGGCTGTTGACGCCGGAAGAAGCCGGCCAGCGATGACCGGTGAGGGATGACCGTAGGGCGGATTAGCGGACACCGCCCGCGTCATCCGCCGCTGCCGGCATTACAGGAAAATAATCGCCGCTGCCAGGCCGATGATCAGGCCGAACTTGGTGACTTTATAGGCGGTCTTGTTCCACGCCTTGAAGCGGCGGCGGTACTGGCCCATGTAGAACGAAATCTTGAACAGCTTCGACACCAGGCCGGTCTGGTCGCCGGTTTCATTGGGTGAGCTGGCCGCCGTCATCAGGGTGCGCCCCAGGAAACGGTTGATGGCCTGCGCCCAGCCAAAGCGCATCGGCCGCTCGACGTCGCAGAACAAGATAATGCGATCACTCTCGCTGCCATTGATGGCCCAGTGGATATAGGTTTCATCGAACATCACGCCCTGGCCGTCGCGCCAGCTGTGGCGCTCGCCGTCCACATCGATAAAGCAGCGGTCATCGTTCGGCGTCGCCAGGCCCAGGTGGTAGCGCAGCGAACCGGCGAACGGGTCGCGGTGCGGGTTCAGCTTGCCGCCCGGCGGCAATTCCGCAAACATCGCGGCTTTAACGGACGGAATGCCTTTCAGCAGCGCATAGGTCTGCGGGCACAACTGCTCGGCCGAGGGGTGGCTGGCGTCATACCATTTCAAATAAAAGCGTTTCCAGCCATTTTTGAAGAAGGAATTAAAGCCGGCATCGTCATTCTGTTCGGCCGCCTTGATCTTTTGCAGCGCCCGCAGGGCTTCCGCTTCGGCCCGGATCACTTGCCAGTTGGCGGCCAGTGGTTCCAGTTCCTTGAACTGGTCCAGCGACAGGTATGGCTTTGACGGCACGCGCGAAAACGTGTGCATGAACCAGTTGATCGGCGCCATGAACGACGAATGGTCAAACAACTGGCGCATAAACGGCAGGCGCACCTTGCCACGGAAGTGAATATGGAAAACAGACAGCAGGTAAATACCAACCAGCGCGAACTTCATCAAGCGACTCCAGCATTTAAGCAATCGGCAATGATACCGCCAAATACGGCCCGGTGCTGGAATTTGGTCACCATAATGTTGCAATAATTATATCGAAATCGGGTACCAGTATTCAACCCCCTGTGCGATCAGGGAAGCCACTGCCGCCTTGTTTTCCGCACCTTCGCTAAAGTTGACCAACACTTCCGCCGTCGTCGCCTGCTTGTTGTCGAGGATACCGGTCCAATATTGTGCTCCCGCCGGTTCAGGGCTTCTGTGCAACACATGCTGGTACAACATCTCGACCAGGTGCGCATTCGTTGGCGCATAACCCACCAGGTCAGCAAACTCCCGTGACATGACGAAACTGCGTGCCACATCCGTCAAACTGGCGCCACCATCCATCGCATTCAGCCAATACCCGATGCCGTAGGAGTCAGGCGTCCTGTCGAACGCAGCCCGATACAGACGGTAGATCTGGCCAGCAACGCCCTCCACATCCAGTGCCAACCCGCCATTTTCAAAGTTCAGACGTTCGATCCCCACCAGCGTGTCGATGCCATCAATCCCGCGTGTATCAGTCACCACCAGACCATTCCCCTGCTGGCTGACCGAATAGGCGCTGCGCGCTCCTGAAAATACCGCCATATCCGTACCCGCGCCACCATCGAGCATGTCGTCGCCGGCGCCACCTTGCAACGCATCATTGCCATCGCCGCCGGACAAGCGGTCTGCACCGTTCAAGCCCAACAGCCTGTCATTGCCACCCGCCCCGCTCAGCACATCATCGAGCCCCCCGCCGACCAGCCGGTTATCAAACTGATCGCCGGCCAGCATAACGGCATTGCTCTTGGCGTTCGGGTCGGCGCCTTCCACAAAATGATGAGCGGTCAGGCGGTCGGCCTGCACATTTTTCAGAATCAGCACCGTGTGCGCGGCATTACCCGACTGGACCTGGCCCGACTTATCTGCTTGCAGCCAGGTATCCGCCCCCACTTGCACCAGCGCCATGTGCCCGCTCGCGAATGGATTGGCGGGTATGTTCTGTGGCAACAGATTTTCGAAGACCCCCTTCAGTTCAATCTTGTCCGCAGCGCTATCGAAATCAGTCACCTGATATGCGATGGCGCCGGCGCCTGACAACGTATAGGTATCGCGCCCGGCGCCGCCGGTTGCCACCACATCCAGCTTGAACGTGTTGGCAAAGTTTATGCTGAAAAGATCATCGCCATCACCGCCCAGCAGCGTCATCGTGCGGCCATTGGCCTTGACATCCATATTTCCGGCATACAGGTAGTCATTTCCAGCGCCACCATCGAGCAGCGTGTCGGCAGTCGCGCTGCCGCTCAGGCGATCGTCGCCATCGCCACCATACAGGCGGTTGTTGCCTTCTCCGCTGACAGACAATGTGTCGTTACCGGTGCCACCGCGCAGAATATTGTTGCCCTGGTATTCGGAGAGTATATCGTCACCATCACCGCCATCGAGTTCATCGTTCCCCTCGTTACCGCTCAGGTCATCATTACCACCGTCGCCAAACAGCAGGTCGTCACCCTTGCCACCATACAGGAAGTCGTTATCGGCACCGCCATGAATCGTGTCATTGCCGGCCTTGCCCTGGATACTGTCGCTGCCATCGGCGCCGTTGATGATGTCATCAAGAAAGGTACCCGCCAGTTGCTCACTGCCGCCAGTGCCATTGATCACTATCCCCTGACTGGCGCCATCCGGCGAAATGCCGCCTGAGAAATTGGCTGCGGTCAGCTTGTCCGCTTGCAGTCCTTGCAGGCGCAACACATCCTGATGCTGTTTCGGACCGTTGCCATCCGCATCAAATTGTAGGACAGTATCGATGCCACGCTGCAGCAGGCGGAAAGCGCCCGATGCAAACGGATTGGGACCGTCATACCCACTGCCCAGCATTGGCCGCAAGTCGATCTTGTCGCCACCCGCACCGGCAACGAAATCGGTGACCAGGACACTGGCCGATGGATTATTGACTTCGACCGTATCCGAACCACCGTCGAGCGTCAGGCGCACCTGGGTAGCACGCGCCGGGTCGGCCAGTACCCGCACCACATCGTCACCATCGCCAGCGGAAACGGTGACGACATTGTCATTGGCGCCGCCATAAAAGGCGGCGGAGATCAAGATGGTGTCGTCACCCGCGCCAGCCAATACCGTATCGTTGCCGGCACCGGCCATGATGGCGTCATTGCCTGCGCCCCCGGACAGTTGATTGCGGCCGGTGCTGGTGGAGTCGAGGTTATCGTCACCATCACCACCGTCGAGCACATTGTCGCCCTCCCGGTCAGTCAACCGGTCATTGCCGGCGCCGCCGTCCAGGCGGTCATTGCCAGCATCGCCCAGCAGGGAGTCGTTGCCGTCCCCGCCGAACAACTCGTCATTGCCTTCCTCGCCAACCAGGCTATCATTCCCCGCGCCACCCAATAACTTGTCATTGCCCGGACGCCCGTTGATGATGTCATTGCCGCTGGCGCCATCGATGACGTCATCGACCAGTCCGCCCGTCAAAGTATCGTTGCCCGCGCCGCCCGTCAGTACCAATCCGGATTCGCTGCCGGCAGGATCGATTCCTTGCGTGAAGTTGGCCGCCACCAGGCTGGCCGGTGCAACGCCCTTCAACGTGGCCATGGTGCGAAAACCATAGGCGCTGCCCGCTGCGCCATCCATATCGTATTGCAGTACCGTATCGCCACCACTGGCTTGCAAACGCAGGTATCCCGCCTTGCCGAAAGGGTTACCCGCAGCAGGATTCATGTAGCTGCTGGGCATCAAGCTGATCACATCCAGAATATCGCCCCCGGCGCCCGCGCTGAAATCCTCGACTGTAAGCGTCAACGTACTCGATGCGCCCAGGAGACGATAGGTGTCGCTTCCCTGCCCGCCTGACACCACCACGTGGGTTGCCGTACGACCGGAGCGGAACTCCACCACATCATTGCCATCGCCACCCGACAAGGTGATCTCGACCGCCCGTTCGCCGTCGTTGCCAGTGATGCTGATGCTGTCGTTGCCTGCGCCACCGAAGAGCGTGTCGTTGCCTGCACCGGCATAGAAGATGTCATCGCCAGCGCCGCCATCGAGGCGGCTGGCGCCAGTACTGGTGCTGCTGAGCGTGTCATCGCCGGCGCCGCCGGACAACACATTGTTGCCGGCATCATCGCTCAGGTAATCGTTCTCTTCTCCGCCATCGAGACTGTCATTGCCCGCCCCGCCATTGAGCTGATCAAGGCCCGCGCCCCCCAACAAGGTGTCATTGCCCGTGCCGCCGTTCAATATATCGGACCCGGCGCCGCCTTCGATCCTGTCGTCGCCAACGCCACCGGACAAGGTGTCGGCATCGGCGCCACCATCGATCATGTCGGCGCCGCCGCCGCCGTCGATGCTGTCCCGGCCAGCGCCGCCCATGATGGTATCGTTCAATGCCGTTCCGGTCAGTGCATCGTCGCCAGCAGTCCCGGTGATCACATTGCCGGTACTGCCGCCGGCCGGATTGAGATTGCCAGTGAAGGCGGCAGCGGACAGCGTTGATAATTGCACGCCTTTCAGCACCAGCAATTCCGCCATGCCGGCATTGGTACCGCCAACGCCATCGGCGTCGTAAGAAATCACCGTGTCGCCGCCCCGTTGCACGGCACGCAGGTAGCCGCTGGCGCCAAATGGATTGCCGCCGGTATCGGCGGGCAGTATCGGGCTCAGGTCAATCCGGTCGCCCTCCTCCGCGTTGAAATCGGCGATGGTCCAGCCATTGCCTGTCGTACCGCGACTGAATACAAACCGGTCAGCGCCAGCGCCGCCGCGCGCCGTGACCGTAACAGCGGCATTCGTATCGATTTCCGCTTCGATAATGTCGTTGCCCTCTCCGCCATCGACCTGTACCGCATGCGCAGCCAGGTCCCATCCGGAATGGATGGTCAAGTGGTCACTGCCCGCACCGCCAGTCACTGCGTCGTTGCCATAGCCGGCCGTTATCTGATCATTACCATCGCCGCCATCAAACACACTGCTGCCCTCGGTCAGCGCAACCATGCGGTCATCGCCCGCGCCACCGCGCAACGTATTGCTGCCGCCCAAGTCATTGAGCTCATCATTCCCGGCGCCGCCGTCCAATGTATCGTTACCGGCACCACCATCGAGCCGGTCATTGCTGTCGCCGCCCAGCAGTGTGTCATCGCCGTCGCCGCCCCACAGCTGGTCCGCGCCATCGCCGCCATCGAGCAAGTCGTTGCCAGCATTCCCAGACAAGGTATCGGCGCCAGCCAGCCCGTATACCTTGTCATCCATGGCATTGCCACGCAGCGTATCGTCACCGCCGGTACCAGTCAAAACCTGCCCCTGCGATGAGCCATGCGGGTCGATTCCGCCGACAAAGTTGGCGGCGCTCAGTTGTGACGGAGCGATGCCCTGTAAGCGCACCATGGTGTAATAGTCGGTTTGCGACCCCGGCACCAGTCTTTGCAGCAAGGTATCTGCGCCGTCCTGGTACAGGCGCAAGTAGCCGCCCGCCTTGAACGGATTCGACGCCCCCATCCAATTCATTACTTGCTCCAGGTCGATCAAGTCACCGCCGCTGCCAGGCATAAAATCG
This sequence comes from Burkholderiaceae bacterium, assembly GCA_019751755.1. Classification (GTDB taxonomy): domain Bacteria; phylum Pseudomonadota; class Gammaproteobacteria; order Burkholderiales; family Burkholderiaceae_D; genus Rugamonas. The sequence continues at coordinate 40,073 of JAIENA010000143.1, forward strand.
GTGATCCGGTAGTCGTATGTTGTGGCAGCGATGCCGGTGTTCAGCAAATACCTGTCACTCCCCTGTCCTCCGCTGGCGGTCACGCGGCTGGCGCCTTCCCCCTGGAACCGGATCTCGACGCTGTCATTGCCGGCGCCGCCCAGTACCGTTGCGCTGGAATTGTAGAAACTGCTGACAATGAGCAAAATGCGGTCATCGCCATTTCCGCCATCCACGTTGTCTTTGCCGCTGCCGCGAAAAAAATCGTTGCCGTCGCCGCCATCGAGCACGCTGCCATCGCCCACCAGCGATTCAAAGGAGTCGTCACCACCACCACCACGCAGCTGATTGTGGCCATTGCTGTCTTCCAGACGGTCATCACCATCCCCGCCGTCGAGTAGGTCATCGCCGTTGCCGCCATACAAACTATCCTTGCCTTCATCCCCATACAGGCTGTCATTGCCAGCGTCGCCCCAGAGGACATCGTCGCCGCCATTGCCATGCATCGTGTCGTTGCCATCGCCGCCTTTGATGCGATCGCCCGCGCCATTGCTTTCATTGCCGCCGTTCAGCACATCATTACCGGCATAGCCATTGAGCTCATCCTCTCCATCGCCCCCGTCAAGCCTGTCATCAGCGCGGCCGCCGGTCAGCGTATCGCGCCCTGGCGTGCCGACCGCCGTGACCGGTGCGGGATTCAACTCGGTGTTGAAATGCTGGTTTGCGCCGTATGACAGCGTATTTCCCGCGCTGTCTTTGACCAGGGTGGCAGGAAATGACAGATGATAACTGGCGCCATAAGCCAGGTCCGCAGGCAAGTCCAGAGTGACCGTGTCGCCGCTGATCGTAATGCGGCTACTATTGGCGATATTCTCTTGCGCAATAGTCTGGCCGCTGCTGTCCTTGATCGTGATATTACCGCTGCCAGCCAGGACGGCCGTACTGAAGGTCAGTACCACATTGGCGCTGACGCCGAATTCGGTATCACTGTAGGTGGGAGAGGTACGAACCAGAGTGAGCGAAGTGGCAGCCATGACAATATTTGTATAGTAAAAAAGATATATTATCTCACAACCTTCTTTGCCTTTTAGTACGTCACCACAGAGTCATATTTCCTCCGTATAGTGCGGCAACGCACTGCAGGGAGCCCATATGAACTTAAATGAACAACAACTGCTGGGACGCATCCAAGACGACCTGGCCGACAGTTTCGACGAAGAGCTGGAACTGGAACTGGAAGACCGTGACATCGATCCCGTGACCCTGAGGCCGGTGACCGACCATAGTGATACTGCACGCGCCGGGCGCCGCGAATACTTCCGCGAACTGTTCCGCCTGCAGGCCGAACTGGTGCGCCTGCAAGACTGGGTGGTCCACACGGGCCACAAGATGGTGGTGATCTTCGAAGGGCGCGATGCGGCCGGCAAAGGCGGCGTCATCAAGCGCATCACGCAGCGCCTCAATCCGCGCGTGTGCCGCGTGGCGGCGCTGCCGGCGCCGAACGACCGCGAACGCACGCAATGGTATTTCCAGCGCTATGTCTCGCACTTGCCAGCCGCCGGTGAAATCGTGCTGTTCGACCGCAGCTGGTATAACCGCGCCGGGGTCGAGCGCGTGATGAATTTCTGCACCGATGAACAGTACGAGGAATTCTTCAACACGGTGCCGGAATTTGAAAAGATGCTGGCGCGCTCGGGTATCCAGATCGTCAAATACTGGTTCTCGATCTCGGACGAAGAACAGCATGCGCGCTTCCTCAGCCGTATTTACGATCCGCTGAAGCAGTGGAAACTGAGCCCGATGGACCTGGAATCACGCCGCCGCTGGGAAGAATATACCAAGGCCAAGGAAGCCATGCTGGAGCGGACCCACATCCCGGAAGCGCCATGGTGGGTGATCCCGGCCGTGGACAAGAAAAAAGCCCGCCTCAATTGCATCGACCACCTGCTGCGGCAAGTGCCGTACACGGACGTGCCGCAACCAGTGATCCAGTTGCCGGAACGCGAGTATCACGAGGATTACGAACGCCTCCCGGTTCCGGCCGAGATGTTCGTGCCAGAGCGCTACTAAGCCGCATGCGGTGCCGGCATCACCACGGCACCAGCATCAGCAGCACGGCCAGGATCAACAAGACAATCAGCACACTGGCAAGGTGACGGCCGCGACGCGGCTGCAGGCCTCCGGGAAGTCGCATAGTCGTCTCCATCGTTGGGATTGATGGGGCCAGTGTAGGCGCGCTTCATGCTGCTGTATGTTCTTTGGCGCACACAAGTCATGTATGCCAATCAGGCACGCCATGACGATGATGATTGCGCTCGCCGGCTGGCGCCACCGCTTGATGGTCGTATCGCATCACGCGCGCCAGCTTCCAGCCTTTATCCTGTTTCAGCCATCAGGCGGAAAAGCGCGCCAGGAAGGATGGAAGGATTGCTGAAGAATCAGGTGCGCTCAGGGATTTTGCGCGGACGCCCGCCCAGCTTGCCGTTACGGCGGGCTGCAGCAACCTTTGCTTCACTGGTGGCCATGCCACCAGTTTTGCCCATCTGCGCGGCCATCCAGCGCCTGGAACCAAGGAAGCCATCCAGCAAGGCAGGTAGATAAATATCGGCATCGAGATGGGGGAAATGGACACCCAACCCGGATGGACTGATTTCCGCATCCACCAAGTCAGCAGGACGCGCATGTTGCAAGCCCTGCACATCACGCGGCGCAAAGACCAACTGCAAGCCCGACGCCAGTGTGATCATAACGCGGGAAATCCGCCGGTCGTAGCGCACCTCTACCGCAGGAGGAAAGGCCTGCCGTTTGACGGCGCCCCGACGGTTCGCCGCTTCAAATTCTTCGTCAGTAATAGCCATGGATGACTTTCCATTTCAGGCATAGAGCAGCTAGTTCAGTCCGCAAAGCACTGGAGATACGGTTCAAGTCTTTGCGTGAAAAACCATGATTCTCCCGCAACTCGACCGGTCCATCAGGGCAAGCAAGATTGAAAACAGCCTCTGCGCCATTACCTTGCACATGGACATGAGCAGGGCGATGGTCGTTAGGGTAGATGACGGCGCGCAAACCAAACATTTGCAGAACTGTAGGCATGGTAGCGTAAACCTAAACGTTTGGGTTTATCGGATGTACAAACACGTGCATGTTTGTTTGACCGGCCAAACGGCGCTTAGTTCACGCCAAGAGTAAAGCGCAGATGTAAAAAGGGACTTAGAAAAACATCCTAAGTCCCTGATTATAATAAGAATTTGGTAGGCCCTCGCGGAGTCGAACCGCGCACCAAAGGATTATGAGTCCTCTGCTCTAACCAAGCATGAGCTAAGGGCCCTGAGGGGTACTGCATCAGGCAACGGCAAACACCGCTCCAGATCCTAAAATTACGGACACAGGAGCATAGGTGCAACACCGCAGCCCGTCAAGCCTTAATTACCTTCCAAGAAGCTCTTCAGCTTGTCGGAACGTGACGGGTGGCGCAGCTTGCGCAGCGCCTTGGCTTCGATCTGGCGGATCCGTTCGCGCGTCACATCGAACTGTTTGCCGACCTCTTCCAGCGTGTGATCGGTCGACATTTCAATCCCGAAACGCATGCGCAGCACCTTCGCTTCGCGTGGCGTCAGCGAGTCCAGCACATCTTTCACCACGCCGCGCATCGAGGCGTGCAGCGCGGCATCGGACGGCGCCAGCGTGTTGTTGTCTTCGATAAAGTCGCCCAGATGGGAATCGTCGTCGTCACCGATCGGCGTTTCCATGGAGATCGGTTCTTTCGCGATCTTCATGATCTTGCGGATCTTGTCTTCCGGCATTTCCATCTTGATCGCCAACGTCGCCGGATCGGGCTCGGCGCCGGTTTCCTGCAAGATCTGACGCGAGATGCGGTTCATCTTGTTGATGGTCTCGATCATGTGCACCGGAATCCGGATGGTGCGCGCCTGGTCGGCGATCGAACGGGTGATGGCCTGACGGATCCACCACGTGGCGTAGGTCGAGAATTTGTAGCCGCGGCGGTATTCGAATTTGTCCACCGCCTTCATCAAGCCGATATTGCCTTCCTGGATCAGGTCGAGGAATTGCAAACCACGGTTGGTGTATTTCTTCGCGATGGAAATCACCAAACGCAAGTTCGCTTCCGTCATTTCGCGCTTGGCCTTGCGCGCCTTCATTTCACCGGCCGCCATCTGACGGTTGATGTTGCGCAAGTCCGGCAGCGGCAGCACGACGCGCGCCTGCAAGTCGATCAGACGCTGCTGCAATTCCTTGATGGTCGGGATGTTACGGCCCAGGATCGCGCTGTACGCGTGACCGGCCGCCACTTCGCCATCGACCCATTCCAGGTTGGTTTCATTGCCCGGGAACACCTTGATGAAGTGGGCGCGCGGCATGCCGCACTTGTTGACGGCCACGTCGAGGATCTGCTTCTCGATGTGACGCACTTCATCGACCTGGCCGCGCAGCGTGTCACACAGTTTTTCCACGACCTTGGCGGTGAAGCGGATACCCAGCAATTCGTTGGAAATCGCTTCCTGCGCCTTGACGTAGGCTTTCGAGTTGTAGCCGTCCTTTTCGAAGGCGCGGCGCATCTTGTCGAATTGCTGCGAGATGAGGTCGAATTTTTCCAGCGCCGTGTTCTTCAACTGCTCCAGCTGCTCGGCCGAATAACCGGCGGCGGCGGCGGCCGGGCTGGCCTCTTCTTCCTCTTCTTCTTCCTCTTCTTCTTCCTCGTCGTCCTCGTCGTCGTCGTCGGACGCGGCGGCGGCCGGCGCGGGCTGGTCGTCGTTGTCGTCTACCAGGCCATCGACGATTTCATCGATCTTGATTTCATCGTTGCGGATACGGTCGGAGGCAGCAATGATTTCCGCGATGGTGACCGGGCAGGCCGAAATCGCCTGGATCATGTCTTTCAAGCCGTCTTCGATGCGCTTGGCGATTTCAATCTCGCCTTCGCGCGTCAGCAACTCGACCGAACCCATTTCGCGCATGTACATGCGGACCGGATCGGTGGTGCGGCCGAAGTCGGAATCGACGGTCGACAAGGCCGCTTCGGCCGCTGCTTCCGCTTCATCGTCGCTGGCCACGTTGGCCACGTTATCGGACAGTAACAGGGTTTCCGCATCGGGCGCATGCTCGTAGACGGCAATGCCCATGTCGTTGAAGGTGCCGATAATGCCTTCGATCGCTTCCGGATCGACGATATTTTCTGGCAGGTGGTCGTTGATTTCGGCGTAGGTCAGGAAACCGCGTTCCTTGCCGAACTTGATGAGGGTCTTGAGTTTCTGGCGGCGGCGCTCGAGTTCTTCCTCGCTCGCTTCCGTGTCGGACGAAAACGCGTCCTTCAGCAACGCCTTTTCCTTGGCCTTGCGATCCTTGGCCTTCGCTTTGTCCACGGCTTTCAGCTCGGCGCGCTCGACCGCGTTCAGTGCGGCGACTTCGTCATTTTCCGGCGTGAATTCCTTGGGCTTGCGTCCCCGCCGGCCCGGCACCTTCACGGACGGCAAGACATAGCCGGAAGTGTCGATGGCAGCCAGGGCTGCGGCATCCGTGGTCTGGCTGACTGCCGGCGGTGCATTGGTACGCACTTCCGATTTGTCGGCCGACTTCGCGGCCTTGGCAGTCACTTTTCTGGGCTTGTCAGCCACTTGGGATTCAGGTTTCTTTGTTGGCACAGGCGCTTTCGATTACACAACGACTTGCTTTACGGGTTAGGATAAAGTTCTTGCAACAATGCTACTACTTATACCTTCCAGCTCCTAACCGTGCTGAGCACAGCAGGAATCACTACCCCATGATCTCAACCCTAGATCATAGTTGGCAGAAATTCTACTGTATGACAGCGCTTGGGGGCTAGAGCCGACAGGCACAGGAACTGGCGCTGTGACGACCGCACCATCCATGCCCAACGTCGTGGCCCTGGCCGCCGGCTACCTACCTGCTGCGCCGATCAAGAGCCTAACTTACTGAAATCAAACCAAATTTTGCCTAAACAAAGCTAAGCGAAAAGTCAACACTTAGCGTTTTATTATAGCACGCCACTTTACAAATTCCAGAGGGAACGCCCCGGGTTTCCCCTATACACGGCATACTATAATGATCCCTTTAGCGCCCCATCAAAGCCACCTCCGCTTCCCGGCGCAACTGGTCTTGCAGGGCCGAGATTTCACGGAAACGGTCACTGATCTCCGCCGCCGACTTCCCGCTTGTAAACAACTGATCCAATTCCGCCTTCAGCGCATCGAGCTTGATCTGGCGGATGGCGCTGGCCACATATTGTTTTACAGCGTCAAATTCCGATTCCGCGCTTTCCGACGAGATTTCCGTGATGATCGCGTCGTACTCATTGCCCTGCTCCTTCAAATGCATGGCCAGTGACGCGAAGTTGCCTTGCGGCCCCAGTGCCTGCGCCGCCGACACCAGTTGACGCAGCCGCTCCGCCTGCTCCGGGCCGAAGCTGTCAAATGCCGCCAGGCCCGAATCATCGATGTCCAGCGCCAGCGCCGGATGCGCCACCAGGTGCCGCACAATCTGCAATTCCAGGCCCACCGGCTCCGGCCGTGACGACCGTGGCGGCGCGCGCCGCACCGCCGCCACCGGCTTGCTCAATTCGCACAGCGCCTCGATCTCGCCTGGGCTGCTCTGCGTCATGGCGGCCAAGCCGCGCACGATCTGCAACCGCAACGCCGACGGCGCCATCGCCTGCAGCATCGGTTTGGCGTCAAATTGCACGCGCGCGCGCCCTTCCGGCGCACTCAAATCAAAGTCCGCCGCCACTTCCCGCAACAAAAACTGCGACAGCGGCATGGCTTCGTGAACTTGCTGCTCAAAGGCGGCCGTGCCGTTTTCACGGATATAGCTGTCCGGGTCGTGCTCGGCTGGCAGGAACAGGAATTTGATGGTCTTGTTGTCCGACACATGGGGCAGGCACGCTTCCAGCGCACGCCGCGCGGCGCGGCGACCGGCCTTGTCACCGTCGAAACTGAAGATCACATTGTCTGTTTGACGCAACAGCTTTTGCACGTGGGTGGTGGTGCAGGCGGTACCCAGGGTTGCCACCGCTTGCGGGAACCCCATCTGGGCCAGCGCCACCACATCCATATAGCCTTCCGTCACCAGCACATAACCCGCATCGCGAATCGCCTGCCGGGCCTCGAACAATCCATACAGCTCATGGCCTTTGGAAAATAAGGGCGTCTCGGGGGAATTCAAGTACTTGGGCTCGCCTTGCTCCATGATGCGGCCGCCAAAGGCGATCACTTGCCCCTTGGTATTGCGGATCGGGAACATCACGCGTTCGCGGAAGCGGTCATAGCGCTTGTTGCGGTTGCCTTCCTCATCGACCTTGTCGATGACGAGGCCGGCCTCGACCAGCGCTGGCGCGTCGTAGTCGCGGAATACGCTGCGCAAGTTATCCCAGCCACCCGGCGCATAGCCGAGGGCAAAACGGGCCGCGATTTCCCCCGTCAAGCCGCGCCCCTTGAGGTAGCCGATCGCGGCTGGCGCCTGGCGCAACTGCAACTTGTAGTAGTCGGCGGCCTGGGTCATCGCATCGGACAGGGCCATGCTTTGCGCCTGTATTTGTGCGCGCTGTGCGGGCGGAATGCGGTCATCCTGCTCCGGCACCACCATGCCCACACCTTGCGCCAGGTCTTTGACGGCATCGACAAAGCCCATGCCGGAATATTCGATCAGGAAGCCGATCGATGTGCCATGGGCGCCGCAACCGAAGCAGTGATAAAACTGCTTGGTGGGACTGACGGTGAAGCTGGGGGATTTTTCGCTGTGGAAGGGGCACAGGCCCATGTAATTGGCGCCGCCCTTTTTCAACTGGACGTAACGGCCGACCACGTCAACGATATCAACGCGGTTGAGCAGATCGGAAATGAAAGATTGAGGGATCATCGGCGATCGGTCTGCCTAAAACAAGTTTTGCGCGCGATGTGGCGGCGCACACAGGACGGATCACGATCCGCCCCACCTCCTGCGGCACGTGGCTGGCGGCACGCGGCGCTGGCGCCGGCGTGACCGCCCTAGCCGGCATTACGCCGGCGTCAGCGCCTTTTTCACCAGCGCGGACACCACGGTCATATCGGCACGGCCAGCGAGCTTCGGCTTGACGATGGCCATGACTTTACCCATGTCCTGGGGACCGGCCGCGCCGGAGGCCGCTACGGCAGCGGCCACTTCCGCCGCCACTTCGTCGTCGGACAGGCCGGCCGGCATATACGCCACCAGCACCGCCAGTTCGGCTTTTTCAATGTCCGCCAGGTCGGCACGGCCGCCGGCTTCGAATTGGGTGATCGAATCCTTGCGCTGCTTGAGCATTTTTTCCACGATGGCAACGACCTGGGTATCGTTCAGCTCGATCTGCTCATCGACTTCCTTGCGCTTGATTTCCGCCAGCAGCAGGCGAATGGTGCCCAGCTTGCCCGCTTCCTTGGCGCGCATCGCGGCTTTCATGTCATCGGAGATCTGTGTTTTCAAAGTCATGTCGGTATCCTGAAAAAAGCGCTGGAACAACGCGCAAAAAACGAAAACCCGCTGCGGAACAAACCGGAGCGGGCATTCAACTGCACAGGTGAGCCCGCGGCGCTACGCCGTACTGCCGGGCCATCCTGAATGGCAGAATTAGTACAGTTTCTTAGGCAGTTGCTGGCTGCGGATGCGCTTGTAGTGGCGCTTCACTGCAGCTGCCAGCTTGCGCTTGCGCTCAGCCGTTGGCTTTTCGTAGAACTCGCGAGCGCGCAGTTCGGTCAGCAGGCCGGTTTTTTCGATGGTGCGTTTGAAGCGACGCATTGCGACTTCGAACGGCTCGTTTTCTTTGAGGCGAATGGTGGTCATGTAAAAATTCAAACCGTTAGATTTAGGAAGAAGGAGATAGTAGCAGCTTTTGGCCCAATTGGGAAGAGCTTTGGACGCCGAACCGGCTCAGCAGGCCAGTTTCGTAGTGAAACTGTCTGTTTTGAGCAATCTTTTCGTCCTGCCAATATCGGTTCCCGGCCTATTGTTACTCAACCGGGATTGCGAGTATATCAGACCACCTGCCCGGCTGCCACTCCGGAAGCCCAGGCCCACTGGAAGTTGTAGCCTCCCAGCCACCCGGTAACATCGACCGTTTCACCAATGAAATACAGCCCCGGCACCTTGTTCGCCATCATGGTCTGCTGCGACAACTCCCGGGTATCAACGCCGCCGCGCGTGACTTCCGCCTTGCGGTAGCCTTCGGAACCGTTGGGCGTGATGGTCCACTGGTTCAGCAACTGGCCAAGCTTGCGCAATTGCGCATCCTGCATATCGGCCAAGCGGACGTCGCCATTAAAACTGTGCGCCAGCAGCAAGCCGTCGACCAGACGCGCCGGCAGCCATTGCGACAGCACGTTGCCCAGTTGTTTTTTGCTCGATTGCTTGGCCTCGATCAATGCCTGCACCACATCCATTTCCGGCAACAGGTTGATGGTGATCGGGTTGCCCGCTTGCCAGAAGGACGAGATTTGCAGGATCGCCGGACCGGACAAACCACGGTGCGTGAACAGCAAATCTTCGCGGAAACGCGCGCCGTCGGCATTGCGGCCTTTGAGCGACCCCGTTGCCACGTCCACTTCCAGCGAAATCCCGGCCAGCGGCACGAACGGCGCCCATTCCTGCGCATCAAAGGTCAGCGGCACCAGCGCGGGGCGGGTCTCCACCAGTTGCAGGCCGAACTGCTTGGCAATCCGGTAGCCGAAATCGGTGGCGCCGATTTTCGGGATCGACAGGCCGCCGGTGGCAATCACCACGCTGTGCACATGGACCACGCCGGTATCGGTCGAGACGATAAAACCGCCGTCGTCCGGCGCGCCCGGCTCGATGCTGTCGACCTTGGCGGGCATGCGCCAATGCACATTACCGGCCGCGCATTCGGCTTTCAGCATGTTGATGATGTCGTCGGCCGAGTTATCGCAGAACAACTGGCCTTTGTGCTTTTCGTGGTGGGCGATGCGGTACTTTTTCACCAGCGCGAGGAAATCCTGCGGCGTGAAGCGCGACAGGGCGCTTTTGCAGAAATGCGGGTTTTGCGACAAAAAATTCGCCGGGGCCGTATTAACATTGGTGAAATTGCAACGCCCACCACCGGAAATACGGATTTTCTCGGCCAGCTTGTCGGCATGGTCGATCAACACCACGCGCCGCCCGCGCTTGCCCGCTTCGGCCGCACACATCATGCCTGCCGCTCCCGCGCCAATTACTGCCACATCAAACTGCTTCATATGCGCCCCGGACCATAAAACCTACCATTGTAAGCCCGCCCCCGGATTTGCCCGACTTTTTGCCGGAATATAAGAGACTACTCGACATTACGGTGCCTGGCCCCTTTTGAACGATCGTGCTTTTGGGGCCAGGCACCATATTGTCGATTAGATTAGATTAGATTAGATTAGATTAGATTACAGGGTACAGGGCGCGGGCGGCTTTCACACACTGCGCCACCTGTTCGGCAATCGACGCCGGCACCGGGACCTCGCCACGCAGCACGGAAGCGATCCACGCCGCCGTGGCGGTGGCGCTTTTGTCGTCCGGCAGCACCACGTCTTCTTCCGCTTCCTGTGCCTTTTCCACCAGCACCGTGCGTTGATGGTGGTGGAACCAGTCGATCTTTTGCCCCTTGTTGGCATTGGCCACCGTCTCACCTTCCGTGCCGCGCATCAGGAAGGCGTCGCCGCGCGCCGGGTCCACCGCGGTGGTGAAGTACTCGCCCAGCATCTCCAGGTATTCCGGGTGGGTATACGACACCAGCCGCAATGCCGGCCCCGCGAACGGCTGCATGATTTTCACCAGCGTGTGGGTCGAGTTGCGCACGCCCAGCCGGCGCCGCAGCGACAGCATGTAGGCCAGCTTCGGCGCCAGCGCGTCGATGGTGATGAAGGCCGGCTTGCCCTCGGCCAGCAACGCCTCCGCCTCGGCATGGTTGCCGGCCGGCGCAATACCCAGTTCCGCCAGCACTTCGGCCGTCGCCACACGGCCCAGGTCGTGTGGCACGCCATGCACCAGCACCGGCACGCCTTCGCGCGCCAGCAGCAGCGCCAGCAGCGCCGTCAGGTTGGCCATCTTGCGGGCGCCGTTATAGCTGGGGATAATCACCGGCGCACAGGCGCCGAGCGGTGCGCGCAAGGGCGTAAAGGACGCTTCGGCCGCATCGAGGAAACCGGCGATTTCGTCGACGGTTTCGCCCTTGATGCGCATCGACAGCAAAATACCGCCCAATTCCAGATCGCTGACACGGCCATCGAGCATGGCGGCGTACAGGTCGCGGGCGTCACTGCGCGCCATGCTGCGCGCGCCTTTCTTGCCACGGCCGATCTCTTTGATGAGATGGGCGGCGGCGTACGGATTCGGGTGTGGTGTCGTCATGGGCGCAAGCTTACTACATCAAGCGCAGCCGCAACGGGCAGAGCCGCGTCAATTCAGCTACACTTCTCCGTTCCCTTATGAAAAGCAAAGAGTTGTCCGAGAGAATTATGATTTCGCCAGATATCGAAAACATCAACGTTACCCACTTCGCGCCGATGCCGACCCCGGCCGAACTGCACGCCAAGCTGCCGCTGACCGATGCCGCATCGGACACCGTGATGAAAGGCCGCGCCGACCTGCGCAATATCCTCGACCGCAAGGACAAGCGCCTGTTCGTGGTGGTGGGTCCATGCTCGATCCACGATCCGGAAGCCGGCCTCGACTATGCGCGCCGTCTGAAGGCGCTGCAGGCGGAAGTCGCCGATACCATGCTGCTGGTAATGCGCGTGTATTTCGAAAAGCCGCGCACCACCACCGGCTGGAAAGGCTACATCAACGATCCGTTCATGGATGACTCGTTCCGCGTCGACGCCGGCATGGAAAAAGCGCGCCGCTTCCTGCTCGACGTGTGCGAACTGGGCTTGCCGACCGCGACCGAAGCGCTGGACCCGATTTCCCCGCAATACCTGGGCGACCTGATCGCCTGGACCGCGATCGGCGCCCGCACCACGGAGTCGCAGACGCACCGTGAAATGTCGTCCGGCCTGTCGACCCCGGTCGGCTTCAAGAACGGCACCGACGGCGACATCAGCATCGCCATCAACGCCATCCTGTCGGCCGCCAATCCGCACGCCTTCCTCGGCATTAACGGCGCAGGCAATGTCTCCATCGTGCGCACCCGTGGCAACGCCTATGGCCACGTGGTGCTGCGCGGCGGCGACGGCCGTCCGAATTACGACTCCGTGTCGGTGGCGATTGCCGCCCAGGCGCTGGAAAAAGCCAAGTTGCCGGCCAACGTCGTGGTCGACTGCTCGCACGCCAACAGCTACAAGAAACCGGAATTGCAGCCGCTGGTGATGGCCGACGTGGTCAACCAGATCACGCATGGCAACCAGTCCGTGGTCGGTGTGATGATTGAGTCGAACATCGTCGGCGGTAACCAGAAAATCCCGCAAAACCTGGCCGAACTGAAATACGGCTGCTCCGTCACCGACGGCTGCATCGACTGGGACACCACCGCCGACATGCTGCGCGCGGCGCACAAGGAATTGCTGGCGCGTCCGTAATTCCCGGCGTATTCCCGTCACGGGCGGCCCGGCGCGCAAGCGCTGGGCCGCCCGTTTCCATTACAATGATGGATTGCCCTTTCACTTTATGACTGCCCCATGATCGTTCTCGGCGTTGAATCCTCCTGTGACGAAACCGGCCTGGCCCTGTATGACACGGAACGCGGCCTGCTGTCGCATGCCCTGTATTCGCAGGTCGCCATGCACGAGGAATATGGCGGCGTGGTGCCGGAACTGGCGTCGCGCGACCATATCCGCCGCGCCATCCCGCTGCTGCAGCAAGTGCTGGAGCAGTCCGGCGTGGCCAAGCACGACGTCGACGCCATCGCCTACACACAAGGCCCCGGCCTGGCCGGCGCGCTGCTGGTCGGCTCGTCGATCGCCTGCAGCCTGGCCCTCGCGCTGGACAAGCCGGTGCTCGGCGTACACCACCTGGAAGGCCATTTGCTGTCGCCGCTGCTGGCCTCAAAGCCACCCGAATTCCCGTTTATCGCCCTGCTGGTCTCGGGCGGCCATACGCAACTGATGCGGGTCGACGGCGTCGGCCAGTACACCTTGCTGGGCGAAACACTGGACGACGCGGCCGGTGAAGCGTTCGACAAATCGGCCAAGCTGCTGGGTCTCGGTTATCCGGGCGGCCCGGCGATTTCGCGCCTGGCCGATTGCGGCGATCCGCTGGCGTACAAGCTGCCGCGCCCGATGATGCACAGCAAGGATTTCAATTTCAGTTTTTCCGGGCTTAAGACGGCCGTGCTGACGGTGGTGAAAAACCATCCGGCGCAAGGGGTTGCCAATATCTGCGAGCAAGATAAAGCCAACATCGCGCGCGGCTTTGTCGATGCGATTGTCGAAGTATTGACCGCCAAGTGCGTGTCGGCGCTGAAGCACACCGGCCTGAAACGGCTGGTGATCGCCGGCGGCGTCGGCGCCAATGCGCAACTGCGCGCAGCGCTGAACGCGGCGGCGGCCAAGAAGCGTTTCCAGGTGTTTTATCCGGAACTCGAATTTTGCACCGACAACGGCGCCATGATCGCCTTCGCCGGCGCCATGCGCCTGCAAATCAACCCGGCTGCGGCCAAGAAGGATTACTCGTTCAACGTGCGGCCACGCTGGCCGCTCGATGAACTGAAAGTCATCTGAATCTAGGCGGCCTTGGCCGGCCGCCCCTGGCGGTGATACAGGAACTCCAGCACCCGCGTGCGGTAATCGATGTACAGCGGGTCCTGCGCCAGCGCCAGCCGGTCGCGCGGACGCGGCAGGCGCACGTGGACGATGTCGCCGATGGTGGCGGCCGGGCCGTTGGTCATCATGACGATGCGGTCCGACAGCAGCACCGCTTCATCGACATCGTGCGTCACCATCACCACCGTCGCGCCGGTGGCCGCCACGATGCGCAGCAATTCGTCCTGCAAATGGGCCCGGGTCAGCGCATCGAGCGCGCCGAACGGCTCATCCATTAACAGCACTTTCGGCTCCATCGACAGCGCCCGCGCTATCCCCACCCGCTGTTTCATGCCGCCCGAAATTTCGTGCGGGCGCTTATTCGCCGCGTGCGACAGCCCGACCAGCTCCAGCGCCGCCATGGTGCGCTCGCGCAGCCGCGCGCTGCTTTCGCGGGCGCCAAACACCCGCTCCACCGCCAGGTAAATGTTTTCATGGCAGGTCAGCCAGGGCAGCAGCGAATGGTTCTGGAACACCACGGCGCGCTCCGGCGCCGGTCCGGCGATCTCACGGCCATTGCAAATCAGGGCGCCGCCGGTGGCGCGCGTCAGCCCCGCGATCAGGTTGAGCAAGGTCGACTTACCGCAGCCGGAGTGACCGATCAGCGTAATGAATTCGCCCTGCTCCACCTGCAGGTTGACGCCGGACAGCGCGTGGAAGCGCCCCGCCTTGGTATTGAAGACCATGTCCGCATGGCGGATATCGATGAATTTCGTGCTCATGGCTCACGCCTCCTCATAAGTGAACGCCTTCGCCAGCGACACCAGCGCCAGTTCCAGCAGCAGGCCCACCACACCGATCACCGCGATGGCAATCAGGATGTGCGGCACATTCAGGTTGTTCCATTCATCCCAGACCCAGAAACCGATGCCGACGCCGCCGGTCAACATTTCCGCCGCCACGATCACCAGCCACGCGGTGCCAATTGCCAGCCGCACCCCGGTCAGCATGTACGGCAACACCGACGGCAACAGGATCTTGGTGAAAATCTTCCACTCGGACAGCGACAGCACGCGCGCCACGTTCATGTAATCCTGCGGCACGCGCTGCACGCCGACCGCCGTGTTGATAATCATCGGCCAGATCGAACAGATAAAAATCGACCAGATCGCGGCCGGATTGGCGGCCTGGAACACCAGCAGGCCGATCGGCAGCCAGGCCAGCGGCGAGACCGGTTTCAGCAGGCTGATGATGGGACTGAACATGCCGTACATGAACTTGAAGCGGCCAATAATGAAACCCAGCGGAATGCCGACCGCCGCCGCCAGGCCAAAGCCGATCGCCACCCGCTGCAGCGACGCCAGCACGTTCCAGCCAATGCCCTGGTCGTTCGGGCCCTTGCGATAAAACGGGTCCGAGAACAGGTGTACCGCCTCATTCCAGGTTTCCAGCGGCGTCGGGAAACCGCTGGTCTTGGCCGCCAGCACTTGCCACGCCAGCACCAGCAGCGCCAGACCCGCCAGCGGCGGCAGAAACTTCAGCACCAGCGCCTGCAGGCGCGTGCCACCCGACACCAGCGAGACGCCCTTGGCGGCCAGGCGTTCGCTGCGGGGCGGCCGCTCGAACGGCGCGGCGGCAGGCGCCATCTCGGTAACAGGCACGGCGGTAGGCACGGCGGTAGGCGCGGTGGCAACAGGAGAAGCGCCAGCGACGGCGACGGTGTTCAACACGGCATTCATCATGTTCTCCCGGGGTCAGGCTTTGATTTTGAACGAGTCGGCGAATGCTTTCGGATTCTTGCCGTCGAAGGTGGCACCATCGAGCATCTTGATACTGCGCATGGTCGATTTCGGCAGCGCCACCTTGGCCATGGCGGCGCCGTCCTTGTACACGTCGAGCTGGTTGATTTGCGTGGCCACCGCCAGGTAATCCGGTTCGCTCTTGAGCAAGCCCCAGCGTTTTTGCTGCGTCAGGAACCACATGCCGTCGGACAGGAACGGATAGTTGACCAGGCCGTCGTTATAGAAGCGCATCGGGTTCGGGTCATCCCAGGTCTTGCCCAGACCATTCTGGTAGCGCCCCAGGATGCGCTGGTTGATCACGTCGACCGAGGTATTCACGTACGACTTGTCGGCGATGGTTTCCGCCATTTTCAGCTTGTTCGACAACGACGCGTCGATCCAGCGGCTGGCGTCGAGCACCGCCGCCACCAGCGCGCGCGCGGTGTTCGGATATTTTTTGACCCACTCGCCACTGGTGCCCAGCACCTTTTCCGGATGATCGCGCCAGATGTCCTGCGTGGTGGTGGCGGTAATACCGACGCCATCGACAATCGCGCGGTGGTTCCACGGCTCGCCGACACAAAAGCCATCCATGTTGCCGATCCGCATATTGGCCACCATTTGCGGCGGCGGCACCGTGATCACCTTGGCGTCCTTGATCGGGTTGATGCCGTGCGCGGCCAGCCAGTAATACAGCCACATGGCGTGGGTGCCGGTCGGGAACGTTTGCGCAAACGAATATTCGCGCGGCTCGGCTTTCATCAGTTTCGCCAGCGACGCGCCATCGACCGCGCCCTTGTCCGCCAGCTTCTTCGATAAGGTGATGGCCTGGCCGTTATGGTTCAGGTTCATCAGCACTGCCATGTCTTTCTTCGGACCGCCAGCCCCCAGGTGCACGCCATACACCAGGCCATACAGCACGTGGGCCGCATCGAGTTCGCCATTGACCAACTTGTCGCGCACGCCGGGCCACGAGGCCTCCTTGCTGGGCACGATCTTGATGCCGTATTTCTTGTCAAAGCCCAGCACCGACGCCATGATGACCGAAGCACAATCGGTCAGCGGGATAAAACCGACTTTGACTTCCTCCTTCTCCGGCTTGTCCGAACCGGCGGCCCACACCCCTTGCGTGGCCAGGCCGGAAATTGCTGTCGCGGCACCGGCCTTGAGCAGGGCGCGGCGGGTAAGTTGGTAGTTGTCCATCCTGTAGGGTCCCTGTAGCGAATGACAGGCGGCTGCCTGTCCTGCCTGATGCTTTGCAAGTGGCGTGCCAGCGTCAGGCAAACACTGATTTAGGGGCAAACATGGGGCAAACGCAGGAAAAACAGTGGCTTCGGACGGTACATGGGGGCCCCGCGCGGCACCGTCTTTGTGCAGCGCACCAACTTTGACGCACTGTTTTCAGGCAGCGCGAGTTAATGAGGCAACAGCGGGGGCAACAGCGGGAGCACCAGCGGCGGCACCAGCGAGGCGCCGACGCTAACGCGGTGCGCCGCCCTAGCGCGTGGATGCGGACTGCAGGAAAGCATCGGCGCGCAGGCGCGCCACCATCAGATCGACGAAGCTGCGGATGCGCGCGGAGCCTTGCCGGCTGTCGCGGTGCACGATATGGATCGGCACCGGCGCCGTCGCGTACTCGTCCAGCACCAGTTGCAACTCACCAGCGGCCAGCGCGGCGGCGACCTGGTACGACAGCAGGCGGGCAATGCCGAGCCCCAGTTTGACGGCGTCGATCACGGCGTCATTGGAATTGACTTGCAGCCGTGGCGCCATGCGCAGCGTACGCACCGCACCATCCTGCACAAAGCGCCAGTCCGGCCCCACGTTGGAACCGTTCGCGCCGATAATCGTATGCGCCGCCAGTTCCTGCGGCGTGCGCGGCGCGCCATGGCGGGCCAGGTAGGCCGGCGACGCCACGAAAACGCGCCGCACCTGGCCCACCGGCGCCGCGCGCATGGTCGAATCGGGCAAGTCGCCAATGCGCACCGCCACGTCAACGCCCTCTTCCACCAGGTTTACCATCCGGTCGACAAACAGCGCCGACACTTCCATCTGCGGATAGCGCTGCAAATAATCGACGATGCCCGGCGTGACATACAGCCGGCCGAACAGCATCGGCGCCGTCACCGACAAATGGCCGCGCGGCGCGGCGCCACTGCCGGCCGCCGCGTCGTCGGCCTCATCGAGTTCGGCCACGATGCGGCGTGCATCGTCCAGGTAGCGCCGTCCCGCTTCCGTCACGCGCACATGGCGCGTGGTGCGTTCCAGCAACCGCACGCCGAGGTGCTCCTCGAGTGCCGTGACCGCGCGCGTCACGGCCGGCGGCGACATGCCAAGCCGGCGCGCGCCGGCGGCAAAGCTCTGTTCCTCGGCGACGGCGATATAAACGGTGATCAGGTGGAAGCGGTCCATGGGCCTCTCGCAAACCGGGCGGGCGCATGCTCGACCGTGTAATCAATGAATTGCCGCACCCGCTGCGGCATCTGGGTACGCTGCTGGTAATACATATACACGCCGCCATACGACGCCGTGGTCTCGGGCAGCAGGTGGCGCAGGCGGCCGGCGCGCAGGTCATCGGCCACCATATACCAGCCCAGTTGCCCGACCGCCATGCCGGACAGCACCGCCGCCACTTCCGCGTCGGCGGTATTGAAGCTGGCCACCGACGGGATATCGCGGTATACCGTGGCGCCGTCGACGCGGAACTCCCACGGCGCCATGCGCCCGGTATTGGGCTGGCGAAACCCGGTGCAGCGGTGTTCGCGCAGCGCATCGATGCTGTCGGGCGCGCCATACAGCGCGATATAGCGGGGCGCCGCGCACACCACCAGCCACAAGTCGCCGATGCGGCGCGACACCAGGTTGCGCTCGGGCGGATTGCCGGCCCGGAAACCGACATCGATGCGCGCTTCCACCAGATCGGTGAACTGGTCTTCCAGCACCAGGTCAAAGCGCACGCCCGGGTAGCGTTCCTGGAAATCGCGGATCAGCGGCACCACGATGTGCTGGCCAAACGAGGTCGGCGCCGCGATGCGAATCACGCCATCCATGTCACGCCGGCTGTTTTGCACGGTGTCGAGGGCTTCGTCGAGCAGGCGCATGCCGGGATTGGCCAGCTCGAACAGCCGCTCACCCTCTTCGGTCAGGGTCAGGCTGCGCGTGGTGCGGTGGAACAGGCGCACGCCCAGGTGCTCTTCCAGCTGGCGCACCGCCTTGCTGACGGCTTGCGGCGACAGTCCCGCCTCCTGCGCCGCCTGGCTGAAATTGCCTGCGCGCACCACGCCGATGAACAGGGTTAATACCCGGGATGTATCCATACACTCACAACCATGCGTTGATTATCAGGCGGCTTGACGACAAGATCCACCCTATCGCTTACGCGCCGCCCAGCAAATCCTGGCGCGGATAGTCCCACTTCGGCACCCCGCCCGGACAAGCCGTGCCATCGGCCCGCGCCACCGGCATGGTGCTGAAATTGCCGCGTGGCGTGGTGGCGAAGCGCAAGTCGGTGGCGACGCCGTGCTCCAGCACCGGCGCGCGGGCAAAGCGCAGCCAGCCATCAAACCAGCAATTGCTGTCCTTTAACTGGCGCAGCGCCGCCAAGCTGCCTTGCACCTGCTTGTATTGGCGCACATCGGCGGCGCCGTTCAGCGCCACCGACGGCGCCGGATCGGCCAGTCCGGCCGGACACGATGCGGCCGGCAACAGCGGCAGCACACTGACCAGGCCGCGCCGCAAGGTGTAGCGGTCCTGCGCTGCATTCGCTTCCACCGAGACAAAAATCCAGCACAGCGGCTGCGCGGGAAACGCCGTCATCGACACATCGAGGACCCGGGTCCCGCCATCGAGCGCCTGCAAGACGCCAGCCACCTGGGCCCGGCCCAACGCGGATGCCGCGCCCTGCACGCCGATAAACGCCACGCTGACCGACAACGCCAGCGCCATCGCCCAGCGGCTGTGGGCGCGCACGCTGCGCAGCGCCGCCAGTCCGATCCCCAGCGCCAGCAACACAGCGAACGACGCCAAGGTCAAATAATCCTTGCGCAGGAAATACAGCAAGGCCGCCGCCAGCCCCGCCATCAAGACCCAGCGCGGCGCCCTGCCTGGGACCGCCATGATCAGCGGCACGCCGAACGCCACCCAGAACACGGGCTCGATAATGAACACCATGTCGCCATAGAACCAGCGCCCGTCAAACGGATAAAACGGGTGCACGCCATAAGAGTTCAAATAATCCATGCCAAGGTGCAGCGCAAAGCCGAACCCCACGGCCAAGACCAGGCCGCGCCGCGCGTGGACACTGCGCCGCAGCAGCGCACGCGCGGCCGGCCAGAACAGCCACAGCAGCGCCACCAGCAGCAACGCTTGCGGCAACGCATACAGCACGGTGTGGGTATGGCCCCGATGGTTCAGCAGGTAGCCCAGTGGCGCCGGCAACAAGGGGGTCAGGAACAGGTCGAGGTCGGGAAAATTGCCGGCCAGCGCGCAGGCGGCCAGCAACAACCGGTGGCGCGTGCGCTGGCCGGCGTGATCCGGTTCCGGGGGCAGGCTGCGCTGCACCAGTTCGCCGACACCGAGGCCGACGACAGAGTGGGTAATGTTATCCATGCTGGCATGCTAACCCAGGCGCGCAGCGCTGCGGCGGCGTTTTAAGCCGGACGTCAGCTTGCAGGACGGGTGGCACCCGGCCGATGGCGCGGCGTCGGGTGCGACACGGCGCCGTTCAGCCTTCGATGCGGTTGCGGCCATTGGCCTTGGCCCGGCACAGTGCCTGTTCGGCCTGTTCCAGCATGGCGTCGCCGTCGCTGATGTCCATGTGGTTGAAGGCGCCAATGCCGATACTGACAGTAACCGGCGCCAGGCGCCCCGCTGTCTGGTGGATCAACCCGGCGATTTTCACGCGCAGGTTTTCCGCCAGTTTCAACGCGCCTTCGCGCGGGGTGCCGGGCAGCAGCACACACAGTACATCGCCACCATAGCGGCCGGCCACGTCGATCACACGCACACTGTCCTGCACTGCGCGGGCGATACTGGCCAGCACCATATCGCCGGCCGCGTCGCCATGGCGCTGGTTGACGTCGCGGAACTGATCAATACCGATCACCAGCGCCGACAGCGGGGTGCGGAAGCGGCGCGTGCGCGCCACTTCGAAGTGTAGTTTCGACAACAGCGAGCGCCGGTTATGCAAGCCGGTCTGCGCATCAGTGGTGGCCAGTGCATCGAGTTCGGCGCGGGCGGCGGCCAGCGCGCGTTCGCGGCCATGGGCCGTAATCAGCGCCATCACTTGCCCGGCCAGGCCGTTCAACCATGCGCGCTGCTCGGGATCGAGGCGGCCCGGTTTGCTGTCGGCCACGCTCAAGGTGCCAATGCTGCAGCCGTCATGCGTGACCAGCGGCACCGAGCTGGCCATGCGCAGCGGCGGTTCGCCGGCGGTACACGGCATGCAGGCGGTGCGGCCATCGGCGCGCAAGTCCTCGATTTCCCACGCCCCGGCGCGCAGCGCCAGCGCGCTGCAACTGTGTTCGATGGGCAGCTCACGCGGCAGTTCGCCCGGATGTGCGCCCGAATCGGTACCCGGTACGAGGCCGGCCAGCGCCCGCACATGGACCACATCGGCATCCACCAGCGCAATCCACGCATACGGCACGCCGCACACGCGGCTGGCCAGTGCGGTCAGGAACGCGAACGGGGCGCCATCGGCCACCTCCAGCGCGCCGCTGCGCAACAGGGTGGCGGCCCGGCGCGCATCGTCCGCAGGCTGGAGAGGCGTAAGCGGATGGACATTGTGAGCGGCGAGCATGGACTTCCCTTTGACGGCGGTTGGTGGATAATGTTACTTGAGCAAGTTTAGCGCATATTCAAACTTGCAAGCCAGTCCACGGAGCGCCGCCGCGCGCTATGCTTGCGCCATAATCTGGCGCAGCGCCCGCTCGAACACCTCGGCCGGCTGGCCGCCGGAAATCAGGTGGCGGTCATTGATGATGACGGCCGGCACCGAGCTGATGCCAAGACGGCGGTAATGTTCCTCGTCGTGCCGCACCGCCTCGGCATAGCGGTGCGAGGCCAGCACCTGCGCGGCCTCGTCGCCATCGAGCCCGGCCTGAACGGCGGCCGCCTGCAAGACCGCGTGCGCGCTGGGATCGTCGCCCTGGGTGAAATACGCGTTGAACAGTGCATGCTTGAGTTCACGCTGGCGGCCCTGTTCACCGGCCCAGTGCAGCAGGCGGTGGGCGTCGAAGGTGTTGTAGATGCGGCTGCGCTTGCCCATGGCAAAATCAAAGCCGACCTCTTGGCCGCGCTGGCGGATCATGGCGCGCGTCTGTTCCTGCTGCTCGGCGGTGGCGCCATATTTTTGCTGCAGGTGTTCCGTGATGTCCTGCCCTTCCGGCCCCATGTTGGGGTTCAGTTCGAACGGCTGGAATTGCAAGGTCAGGGCAGCGTCATCGCCGATGCGGGCCAGCGCCTGTTCCAGCGCATTGAGCCCGATCGCGCACCACGGGCACGACACATCGGAAACGAAATCAATTTTGAGGGGAGTGGCCATGGTGCGGTCCTGTTCGGTGGGAATCGAGGACAGATGGGGCTGATAGCGATGCCTTCAAGCCCCATGGCCGACGCACTTATTTCTTTTGCGCGCCCTGGCTCTTGCTGCCAATGCGGCTTTCCTTGCCTGCCATCAGGTTGCCGATGTTCTGGCTGTGACGGAACACCAGCAGCATGCTCATGGCGACCACGGCGCCCAGTTGCGGGTCGGTACCGAACAGCAAACCATAGTAAAACGGCGCAAACAGTGCCGCCACCAGCGCCGCCAGCGACGAATAGCGGAACGCATATGCCACCACCAGCCAGGTGATCAAGGTGGCGACACCCAGCCAGACATTCAGGCCCAGCAGCACGCCGGCCGCGGTGGCCACGCCCTTGCCGCCGACAAAGCGGAAGAAGATCGGCCACAGATGCCCCAGAAACACGGCAATCGTCACCAGCGCAATGGCCAGGTCGCCCACCCCGAGCGACGCCTGGAAGTGCACCACCAGGAACACCGCCAGCCAGCCTTTGGCGGCGTCGCCAATCAGCGTGGCAATCGCAGCCTTTTTGTTGCCACTTCGCAACACATTAGTGGCCCCCGGGTTTTTTGAACCATAGGTGCGCGGGTCGGCCAGGCCAAAGACCTTGCTGGCCACCACGGCAAATGAGATCGAGCCCAGTAAATAAGCGCCCACTGTCAGCGCCACCGTCATCAGTGCAGAATTCATGCTTTTCCTTCTTGAATAGGGGAGCCCGGCCGTAAGGCGGGCCGCAGGACTATACACCAGCCGCTTCGGCGGCGGTAGCGTCGCTTGCAGGGCGCAGGGCGATACAGCGGCCAGCCCGATACGCGGGCGCTGGCTGCGGGGTGACTTGATATAAAGGGATTTTATGCGGCGTCGCGGCGTACGCCGGAGCACAGAGCGGGCAGTTGAATTGTCAGATGAGACAGATCGGAAACGCCGTTCAGAAAGAGATGCTTATTGCTGGCGCTTCTTTTCTTCTTTCTTTACTTTCTTGTCGGCCTTTTTTTCTTTCATCGATTTAGCTGGCTCTTTTTTGGTCGACTTCTTGGCATCCATATTTTTACTCATTATTTTCTCCAGTTAATTTCAGTTACTACTACCACTAATGGATAACATATCCACGCAACGCAGACGGATGTTGCATGACGGTGGCAATATCCCCCTCCGGGTCTTCTTCGATCTTCCATTCGATCCATGCCAGCACTTCGGTAATGCTGGCCAAGCCGCTGTGCAGGCCGGTACGGGCCTCGCAAAACGCAGCCTGCTCCAGGCTCATTTTATCGGCATCGCCTGGCACTTGGCGCGCCAGTGCCCGGATGCGGGTTTCCAGGGCAGCCAGATCGGCACTCAGGGCGGCATGCAGTGCCTGCAGGAGCGTCACCGCATCGTCGGTGTCATACACCTCGGTTTCAACTGTCATCTTACGGCGCGGCCCCGGGATTCAGACCATGCGGATCGCGTCAGGCGTCATCAAGCCGCAGCCTTGGGTGTCGTTGGACCATTTTACAGTGCCGGTTTGAGTCGTCATTTTCAGTCCTTAAAATTGCATGGGAAAATACCCAAGAGGCACATTCGACCAAGCGAGGGGGTCACAGAGGGAATCAAACAGGGCCGCCAAAAAAGGCGAAACGGGAGAGAAAGACCAACAACGACTTGATGTAATGCGGCACTGAAGATACAGGTCATTTTCCTGTTTAGCTAATTATTTCGGATTTAATTGGTCCAATTCCAGACTTAGGCGCCGTGAAAAAATAAGTGTCACAAGAGAGCGGCTTAGTTCGCCAGCGCGCAGTGCACCGTTTTGGCGCCAAGCAGCGCCACCAGCACCTGCGGCGCGATACCCACCAGAAAACCGCGCCGGCCGCCGTTGATATAAATGGTTTCCAGCGCGAGGATGGACTCCTCGACATAAACCGGCATGGCTTTCTTGGTGCCGAACGGCGATGTGCCGCCCACCAGGTAACCGGAATGACGCTGCGCCACTTCCGGTTTGCACGGTTCCACCGACTTGCAGCCGATGCCGCGCGCCAGGTTCTTGGTCGACACTTTGCAATCACCGTGCATCAGCACGATCAGCGGCTTGGCCGCCTCGTCCTGCATCACCAGGGTTTTGACGACGTGGTGTTCGGCCACGCCTAGTTCGCGCGACGACACCGAGGTGCCGCCGTGTTCCTCGTAGTCGTACGGGTGTTCGGAAAACACCACCTTGTGCTTGCGCAGCAGCTGGGTGGCGGGAGTCTCTGAGATATGTTCTTTCTTGGCCATGGCGCGAAGTGCAATTGAATCAGTCCGTCATTGTAACGGTTCAGGGTGGCATGATAGGCTAGGCCTACAGGAGGACCGCCGGATGACGCCGCTGGAAATACGCTTTGCCACATTCAACGTTTGCAACCTGGCGCCCGCCGGGGTGCAACTGTACGACAACCTGGCCCCGCTGACGGCGGACGAATACGAAGCCAAGGCCAACTGGACGGCGCGGCAACTCGACTTGCTCGATGCCGACGTGATCGGGTTCCAGGAAATCTTTTCGCAGGCCGCGCTGCGTGATGTGCTGTCGCGCACGCAGCACTATCGCGATGCGGTCCATGCCGGTTTCGATCCGGACCCGCACGCCACCCGCCTGACGCCCAACGTGGCGCTGGTCTCGCGCCTGCCGCTGGCGGCGGCGCCGCTGCAGTATGCGCAATTCCCGCCTGGCGTGTCGTCGGACTCAGGCAACCCCGACGCCGACCGCTTTGCCCGGGCGCCCTTGCATGCGCAAGTGCTGCTGCCCAATGGGGTCGTCACCGACGTGGTGGTGGTGCACCTGAAATCGCGCCGCCCCGATTATCGCAACGGCGACGGCAATACCGATCCGCTGCACTATGCGCTGGCCAATTTGCGCTCGCTGGTGTGGCGCGGCACGGAAGCGGTGGCGCTGCGGGTGCTGCTGTCGAACCTGATGCAAGACCCGGACCGGCCGTGCGTGGTGATGGGCGATTTCAATGACACGGTCGACGCGGTCACCACCACCATCGTACTGGGCGCCAGCGCCGCTTGCGAACCCGGCAATGAATTGCGGGGCCGCATGTTCGATTGCGCGCAAATCCAGCTGCGCCAGGACTTATTGCGGCACATGGCCTATACCACCTTGCATGACGGACGCTATAACACCATCGACCATATCTTCGTGTCGGAACATTTCCACCCACAATCGGCGCGCGCCATGGCCGAGGTCATGGAAGTGACTTACCTGAATGACCATGTGGCCAATGTTCGGCCGGAAGCGTCCGACCATGGTCAGGTCAGGGCCGGCCTGCGGCTACGGAGCGCGTAGACTGGCCAGCAGGCGGCCGTCAATCTGCTGTTCGGCCAATAAACCCTGGTAGTGATCGCAGCCATGGGTGCGCAGCAAGTCCAGCTGCGCCGGGGTTTCCACGCCCTCCGCCGTCACCTGCATCCGCAGGCTGCGCGCCATGGCGATGGTGGCGGCGATCACCGCGTCATCGTGCGCGCCGGTGATGGAACGATCGATTTTCAGCTTGCCGACAGGGTATTGCCTCAACAGCGCCAGCTGCGAATAGCCGGTGCCGAAATCATCGATGGCGAGGCGCACACCGAGGCGGTGCAGCGCCTGCAAGACGGCGGGCGCATCCGGGGCTTTCATCAGCAAATCCTCCGTTAATTCCAGTTCCAGCCCGGCCGGCGGCAAGCCGGTGGCGGCCAGCGCATCGGCCACCATGTGCGGCCATTGCGCCAACTGTACCGGCGACACATTAACCGCCACCACCAGTTCCTGGCGCGCCGCGCGCCAGCGCTGAGCGGCGCCGCACGCTTGCCGCAGCACCCACTGGCTAATCGCCGGCATCAGGCCGGCCGCTTCCGCCACGGCCAGGAACTGGTCCGGCACCTGCTCGCCGTGCAGCGGGTCACGCCAGCGCAGCAGCGCTTCCATCGCCACCGGCTGTCCCGAGCGCAAGTCGACTTCCGGCTGGTAGTGCAAGGTAAATTGCCCCGCCTCCAGCGCGCTGCGCAGGCGCTGTTCCAGGCCGGCCCGCTCGCTCGCTTGCGCATGCATGGCGGGATTGAAGAACTGGAAGCTGTTGCGGCCACCTTGCTTGGCGTGGTACATCGCCACATCGGCGCGCCCGATCAAATCGTCCATGCTGTCGCCATCGTTCGGGTAGATGCTGATGCCGATCGACGCGCTGACCGTCAGCAGGTGGCCGTCGACCTGGCACGGCTGCACCAGCGCCCGCAAGATCGCGCCCGCCACATGGGCCGCCTGTTCGCTGCCGCCGACGTCGGCCAGCAGCACCAGGAATTCGTCGCCACCATGACGGCTGACGGTGTCGGCGCCGCGCACACAACGCACCAGACGCAGCGCCACCTCCTTCAACAGCGCATCGCCGGCATGGTGGCCCAGGGTATCGTTGACTTGCTTGAAGTGGTCCAGGTCGATGTACAGGATGGCCAGCATCGCGTGGTGGCGGCGCGCCGCCGCCAGCGCCAGCGGCAGGCGGTCCCGCAACAGCACCCGGTTGGGCAAGTCCGTCAGGTAATCATGTTCGGCCAGGTGGCGCATCTGCGCTTCGGCTTGCTTGCGACCGGAAATATCGGACAGGATGCCCATGTAATTGGCAACCTGGCCCTGGGCATCGCGGATCGCGGTCAGCGCCAGCCAGCCGGGGAACGGATCGCCCCCGGCGCGGCGCGCCGCGATTTCCCCCTGCCAATGGCCATCGCCGTCGACGCCGCGCCAGATCTGGTGGGTCAGCGCCGCGTCCTCCACGCCGCTGTGCGTGCTGACGAAGTCCTGGCCCACCATCTGCGGCCCGGTATAGCCGGTCACCTGCGTGTAAGCGCGATTGACGGCAATGATGCGGCGCCGATGGTCGGTCAGCACAATCGCGTCACGGCTGTATTCAAACACCTGGGCCGCCAGGCCTAACTGCTGTTCCAGCTGTTTGCGGGCCGTCACGTCGACATCCATACAAAAAACTTGCTGGACAACATCACCCTGCAGTTGCGGGAACATGATGGAATACACCCACAGGTCGCGCCCGTCGGCGCTGCGCACGCGCCAGTCGGCGGCGGGGCTGGGCTGGCCGGTTTGCCATACCTGTTCCAGCATCGCGTCATGCCCGTCCTGGTCGTCAAACGCCAACAGCTTGGACTGCGGCTGGCCCACAGCGCGCTCGCCATCGACGCCATACAGCAAGCCGAAACGATCATTCGAAAAACGCACATGGCCGGCATGGTCGATGCAGTGCAGCGCCACCAGCGGCGTCAGCGCCATCGCGCCGACCAGGTGGGAGATCAACGCCAGCGCGTCCTGCGCAGGATGGTGAAGGGGGATTGTCTGTTTGTCCACGACAGCCTCGCAGGTGGTGATAGTTCACCCCATGATCCGCCCGCTAGCATTGCTGCTGTTGAGGCAAGTCAGTGTGGCGCAAGGAACGTCGAGTGTTTAACAATAGTCAACTTCTTGACTGATCGACAGCAATCCAGCCCCGCTTTTCTGCATTCCAGCCGCCCGATCGCACGCTTTATCGCACTACCGTGGTGCGGGGGCTTGGAATTTCCTACAGTGTCACCATCACCTTCCGCCGGCTTGCTGTGCCCAACCGAGAACACATAATGAAACTGGAAACCCTGCCCCTGTCCCAGAAAGCCCCCTCCCCCGCCAGCGGCCGCTGGAAAAAACCGGCCATCGCGCTGATCGTGCTGGCCCTGGCGGGTGGCGGCTGGACCGTGCTGCAGTCGAACAAGGCACCGGCCCCATCCACGGCGCCGGAAAAAACCGCCGAGAAGAAAGGTCCCGACACGTTTGAACTGGCAGCCACCGACGTCGCCGCCATCGATGCGCGCGCCTTGTCAGTCAGCCTGCCCTTGTCCGGCTCGCTGGCGCCGATCGCGCAGGCCACGATCAAGGCCAAGGTGTCGGGCGAAGTGCGGGAAACCACCGTGCGCGAAGGCATGGCCGTGAGCGCGGGCCAAGTGCTGGCCCGCCTCGATCAGGCCGACTGGCAAGCCCGCGCCGCGCAGCAGCAGGCCGCCGTCGACGAAGCGCAGGCGCGCCTGGCCATGGCCAACCGCAACCACGCCAACAGCGCCGCCCTGCTGAAGCAAAATTTCATTTCGCAAACCCAATTCGACACCACCGCCAATGCGGTCGAACTGGCGCGCGCCGCCGTCAAGGCGGCGCAAGCCCAGCTGGACCTGGCCCGCATCGCCCTGAATGACAGTGTGATCCGCGCGCCGATCAGTGGCATCGTCTCCAAACGTCATGTGCAGGCGGGCGAAAAAGTCTCGCCTGACATGCCCGTCTTCACCATCGTCAACTTGTCCGAACTGACGCTCGAAGCGCAAGTGCCGGCCTCCGACATCCCGCGCGTCAAAGTGGGCCAGGAAGTCGCGTTCAAGGTCGATGGTTTCCAACAGCGTGAATTTTCCGGCAAAGTGGCCCGCATCAATCCGGCCGCGGAAGCCGGTTCGCGCGCCATGCTGGTCTACATTTCCGTGGCGAACCAGGATGGCGCCCTGTTGGGCGGCATGTTCGCCAAGGGCGGCATCGTCACGGCCCGTTCGCAAGTCATGCCGCTGGTGCCGCTGTCCGCCGTGCGCGAGGAACAGGGCAAGCAGGTGGTCTACGCGATCGACCATGGCAACGTGGTGGCGCGGCCCGTGACACTGGGCTTGCGCAATGAAGACCAGGGTTACGCCGAAGTCACGGCAGGCCTGGCGGCCGGCGCGCAAGTGATTATCGCCAAACTGGAAGGCGTGAAACCCGGCGCCAAGGTCAAGGCGCCGGCCGTCACGCCGTCGCCGCAGCCGTCGTCCGACACGCAACCAGCGGCCGCCCTGGCGCAGCGGGGTTAAGCCATGTGGATCACTAAAGTCAGTATCAAACACCCGGTCTTCGCCACCATGGTCATGGTAGCGCTGATGGTGCTGGGCTTGTCCTCGTACAAGCGCCTCGGCGTGGAAAGCATGCCGAACGTGCAATTCCCGTTTGCCGCGATTGAAATCCAGTATCCGGGCGCCTCGCCGGAGCAGGTCGAGAACGACATCACCCGTCCGATCGAAGACGTCGTCAACACCGTGTCCGGCGTGAAAACCATCCGCGCCAATTCGTGGGAAGGCCGCGCTGGCGTTTACCTGGAATTCCAGCTGTCCACCAATATGGACCGCGCGATGCAGGAATTGCGCGACAAGGTGGCGCTGGTGCGTCCGCGCTTCCCGAAAGAAGCCAAGGACCCGTTCATTGCGCGCGCCGAAGGCGATAACGAGCAGGCCATCGTGACGATGTCGCTGACCTCGTCGCAACGCGGCTTGCGCGAATTGTCGACCATGACCGACCAGATCATCTCGAAGCGCTTCCAGGGCGTGCCAGGCGTGGGACAAGTGCGCGTAACCGGCACCACCAAGCGCCAGGTGTGGATCAACCTGCGTCCGGACGATATGCGGGCGCAGGCGGTCGGCGTCGATGAAGTGATCCGCGCGATCCAGAACACCAACGCCAACCTGCCGGCCGGTAACATCAGCCAGGGCGTGTCGGAACAATTGATCCGCGTCGAAGGCAAGATCAAGGACGCGCGTGAATTCAACAAGATCATCGTGGCGCGCCGCGCGGCGGGCCCGGTCTACCTGGATCAGGTGGCCGGCGTCGTCGATGGCGAAGAAGAAGCGCAATCGTATTCACGCATCAACGGCCAGTCGGGCGTGACGCTGGAAGTGACCAAGGTGCAGGACGCCAATGTGGTGGAAGTGGGCAATGGCATCGCCAAGGTCGCGCAGGAGCTGAAAAAATCACTGCCGGCCGACATCGAACTGCGCATCATGGACTCGCAGTCGGAACGGGTGCAGGGCCAGCTCGACAACGTGAAAAAGACCATCATCGAAGGCGCCGTGCTGACCATGGTGATCGTGTTCTTCTTCCTGAAGTCGTGGCGCTCCACCATCATCACCGGCCTGACGCTGCCGATCGCGGTGCTGGCCAGCTTTATCGCCATGAAAGCCTTTGGCTTCACGCTGAACTTCCTGACGCTGATGGCGCTGTCGCTGTGCATCGGCCTGCTGATTGACGACGCCATCGTGGTGCGGGAAAACATCGTGCGCCATTTCGGCATGGGCAAGGACCACCATCAGGCGGCCGAGGACGGCACCAACGAAATCGGCCTGGCCGTGATGGCCACCACCTTTGCGATTGTCGCCGTGTTCGTGCCAGTCGCCTTCATGGATGGCATCATCGGCCGCTTCTTCCTGCAGTTCGGCATCACCGTCACGGTGGCGGTGCTGATTTCACTGTTCGTGTCGTTCACGCTGGACCCGATGCTGTCGTCGGTCTGGCCCGATCCGGAACAGGACCGCTTCAAATACGTGCCATGGCTGGGCCGCTTCATGGACGTCGTCGAACGCGGCGTGGACCGGATTCACGTCTGGTACGGCAAGGTGCTGGCACTGGCGCTGAACTGGCGCAAAGCCACGCTGGCGCTGACGGCTGCGATCTTCGTGGGCAGCCTGCTGCTGGTGCCGATGATCGGCGGTGAAATGTTCCCGGAAACCGACGATGGCCGTATCTTCCTGCGCTTTAAAACCCCGGTCGGCTCCAGCCTGGAATACACCGACAGCAAGGTCAGACAGGTCGAGGCGGCACTCAAGCCGTTCAAGGAAATCGACACCGTGGTGGCCAATATCGGCACCCGCGACGGCCGCAATACGTCCGACGTGATCGTCACGCTGACGAACGCCAAATTGACCCAGCGCCGCACGCAAAAAGAGATGGAAAAGGCCATCCGCGAACGGCTGGCGCCAATTGCTGGGATCCAGCTGTCGGTCGGCCAGAAGCCAATCTTCATTGCGATCCTGGGCACCGATGAAGCCAAGCTGGAAGCGGTGGCGCAGCGCCTGATGGGCAAGATGCGCGACATCAAGGGCATCGCCGACCTGGAATACAGCCAGGAAGGCGCCAATCCGTCGACCCGCATCAAGATCAACAACGAACTGGCCAGCGACCTTGGCTTGACGACCCAGCAGATTGGTTCCGCGCTGCGACCGTTCGTGGCCGGCGAAACCGTCAGCCACTGGCTGGCGGCCGATGGCCAGAACTATGACATCAATGTGCAGTTGCCGAAATCCGGCCGCCAGCGCGTGGCCGACTTGTCCGACCTGGCGATCGCCTCGTCCAAGGTGAGCGCCAACGGCGCGCCGCAAATGGTGCCGCTGCGCCAGGTGGTGGAATTTATTCCGTCCTCCAGCCCGCAAGTGCTGAAGCGCCAGGCCCTGCAACGCCGCGTGGCGATCTATGCCGGCGTCGAAGGCCGTCCGGCCGGCGACGTCGACAAGGATGTCCAGAAAGCCATCGAGAGCATCGAACTGCCGGCCGGCGTGCGCTTCGACGTGGCCGGCAACGCCCAGCAAATGGAAGAAACCCTGGGCGGCGCCATGACGGCGCTCGGTGTCGCGGTGATCTTCATTTACCTGGTGCTGGCGTCGCAGTTCGGCAGCTTCCTGCAGCCGATCGCCATCATGATGTCGCTGCCGCTGTCGCTGATCGGCGTACTGGTGGCGCTGTTGGTGACGGGATCGACCTTGAACATCTTCTCGGTGATCGGCTTCATTATGCTGATGGGGCTGGTAACGAAAAACGCGATCCTGCTGGTGGACTTCACCAACCACGGCCAGCAACATGGGCTGGACCAGCGCAGCGCGATCCTGGAAGCGGGCCAGGTGCGCCTGCGGCCGATCCTGATGACGACCCTGGCAATGATCTTCGGCATGCTGCCGATGGCCATCGGCATGGGCGATGGCGGTGAAATCCAGGCGCCGATGGGCCGCGCCGTGATTGGCGGCGTAATCACCTCGACGCTGCTGACGCTGGTGGTGGTGCCGGTGGCCTACACCTACCTGGACAGCCTGGGCAAACGCTGCACACGCTGGTTCAGCGGCAAGCATGCCAAAGCGCAGGCGGCATCATTAAATGAAAGAAAGACGGCGTGAATCGCCTGCCGGATTACGCGCCAAGCGCTAATCCGGCCTACGTGCTACGCAGTTAATGCCACATCATGGCTGACGTTCCGGCGCGTCCGCCCCTGCTTCATCCGGCGAGTCCTCGCCCGGCTCGCCATCAGGATGGTCTTTCCCCTCCAGCTTGCGACGCGCTTTCTCGTCGGCTTTCTGCTCCGCTTTTTTCTTTTTCTCCAGCTCACGCTGGCGTTTCTCATACTGGAAATTCGTCTTTGCCATACCACACCTCCATCCGGGGAATTCCGATCCCCCCATTATGAACCTGTTTCAAGCTCAGCAGCTCAGCCGCGCGGATGATGCACTGCGTGCAATTGCTTCAGGCGCTCGCGCGCCACGTGCGTATAGATTTGCGTGGTCGAGATATCGGCATGGCCCAGCAACAGCTGCACCACGCGCAAATCCGCGCCATGGTTCAGCAAGTGGGTGGCAAACGCATGGCGCAAGGTGTGCGGCGACAGCGGATTGGTGATGCCGGCGCGCTGCGCCTGTTTCTTGATAACGACCCAGAACATTTGCCGCGTCATGGCGCCGCCCCGACCGGTGACGAACAGCGCGTCATCCTGCTGGCCATTTAAAATCGCGCCCCGCGCTTCGGCCAGGTAGCGCCGCAGCCACTGGTGCGCCTGCTCCCCGAACGGCACCAGGCGCGTCTTGCTCCCCTTGCCCGTCAGACGCACCGTGCCATCATTCAAGCTTACTTCCACGGTTTTCAAGTCGACCAGTTCCGACACCCGCAAGCCGCTGGCATACAGCAGTTCGAGCATGGTGCGGTCGCGCAGGCCGAGCGGCGTACGCACGTCCGGCGCGGCCAACAGCGCCTCCACCTGCGCCTCACTGAGGGTCTTGACCAGCCGCGTGGCCTGCTTGGCGCCGGCGATTTTCAGGCACGGATCGTCCACCATCAGGTGCTGGCGCAGCGCATACTGATAAAAGCGTTTCAACACCGACAGACGCCGGTTGGCCGAACTGGGCTTGGTGTCGGCGTGGCGCGCACTGAAGTAAGCGCTGACGTGGTATCCCTGCACCGCGTGCAGGCCGGCGACGTCGGGATACTGGCTTTCCAGCCACCGCGCGAATTGGCGCAGGTCGCGCCGGTACGCTTCCAGCGAATTTTTCGCCAGCCCGTCTTCCAGCCACAACGCATCGCAAAATGCGTCGATCAGAGCAAGGTTGTCTGCCGCCATTGGTATTCCATATGCCCTTCGTGCGCCAGCAGCCAGCGCTTGACGTTCAACAGGTAGCCATTCGCCTCGCTGGTGTGGGCAAAGCCACCCAGGCCGCTGGCGCTGGTGACGCGGTGACACGGCACCGCCAGCGGGAACCAGTTGTCGCCACAAGCCTGGCCGATCGCACGCGGCGCCGATTCGAGGAATTTCGCCAGTTCGCCATAAGTCCGCACCTGGCCACGGGGAATGCTGCGGATCGCGTCCCATACGCGGCGCTGGAACGGGCTGCCGACTGCGGCCAGCGGCAAGGTGAACGGGAAGTCGGCATCGGCGCAATAACGCGCCACTTGCTGCGCGGCCAGTTCGGCCACGGCATCCTGCGGCGCCTTGTCCGGGGTCTCCGGCGGCAGGTACACCAGTTGCGTCACCAGACCGCCGGCGGTGCGGATACCCATCGCGCCAAACGGCGTGGGGACGATAACGCTGAAAAGTTCGTGATTCTGTTGTATTTTCATCACAACATTTTTTAGAGTTGTTGTACTAAAGCCACATTGTATTGGGGCCGATTGGCGCCATATTCGCATCTGCGGCACAGCAGCGACACACCTGCGGCACGCCGGAGTATGACAGCATACAAAAAAAAAGCGCACCACGAAGGTGCGCTTTCAATCTTTGTCACAGCACCGGTCGTTTGGCGCCTCCGTAGCGAGCTTGTGGCTGCCTCCGGTGGTCTTCCAACGACATACTGTATGCCGTGTGTCTCCTCAAGTATTTTCGCGGTATTGGCTACCGTTGTTATGTACTCTCCCCACTAAACCTGTATTGCCTGTCCTGCTGGTGTTCTTTACTACCAGGGCACATATCGTTATGCGTCACTGCTGGAGCGACGCCATCATAACTGAAGAAAAAAAAATTTTGCTGTTTTTTTTGCAGCGAGAAAATTTTTAATTCAGTAATAAAAGAACATGCGCATAACGCACCAAAATATGGTAAACGCACCGTTCAGGTGCATCGCTGCCCTATTTTGCAGCTTCCCGGTTGATGGCGGAAATTAGTTCTTTGCCAATGCGTGCTTCCATCGCTTTGTGCACAGGCGCCAGCGCGCGGCGCCATTCGGCCTGTTCTTTCACGCTGGGCACATAGACCTCGGTTTTGCCGGACTTCTTGATGGCTTCCAGCGCCAGGTCGTTATCACGCTGGGCGATGGCTTTTTCAAACGTGGTGGCTTCCTTCATGGCTTTTTCCAGCGCGCTGCGGATCTCGGCCGGCAAACCATCCCAGAATTTCTTGTGCACGATCACCGCATACCCGAGGTAGCCGTGATTGGTCACCGTCACATGCTTTTGCACTTCGTGCATCTTTTGCGTATACATATTGGAGGGTGGATTTTCCGTGCCATCGACCACGCCGGTCTTCAAGGCCTGTGTCACTTCGGAAAACCCCAGCACTTGCGGGTACGCCCCCAGCGCGCGCATTTGCACGTCCAGCACGCTCGACAGCTGGATCCGCATCTTCAAGCCCCGGGCATCAGCCGGCAGGTGCAACGGCTTGTTGGCGGACATCACCTTGAACCCGTTGTCCCAGTATGCCAGGCCCGTGATGCCACGGCTTTCCAGCTTCTTGAGCAGGCTCTTGCCGATCTCCCCTTCCGTCACGTTGTACAGGGCGGTCTTGGAGGGGAAGATGTAGGGCAGGTCGAAGGCTTCGAATTCGCGCACGCCCAGGCGGCCGAACTTGGCCAGCGAGGGCGCCAGCATTTGTACCGCGCCCAATTGCAGCGCCTCCATTTCATCGTTATCTTTATAGAGCTGGCTATTCGGATAGACTTCGACCTTGACGCGGCCATTGGTCAGCTTTTCGGCGACTTGCCTGAAGCGTTCCGCGGCTTGCCCTTTCGGCGTGTCCGGCGCCACCACGTGGCTGAATTTAATGACGATCGGCGGTGGCGCCGCACCCTGGACGCTGGTGGTGGTGGCGGCAAAAACCAAGGCCGCGGCCAGGATGGTCAATTTCATGCGGGCGTCTCCGGGGGTAAGTACATTATTATGGCTACGTTACCCATTCTGGCCATGCCGTGCAAGCCGCTGCAACTGTGGAAAACCACAATGGCTGATTAATACCGAGGCTTTACCCTCCCCTGATGAAAACCGCCACCGCCGCCGCCCTTCGCCCCCTCGCCACCAGCCCGGTGCGCTGGCTGTTGCCGGTCATGCTGGTGTTGCTGTTCCTGGCGATCCTGATCTG
>JAIENA010000052.1 GCA_019751755.1 Burkholderiaceae bacterium
ATGACGAC
Organism: Burkholderiaceae bacterium; assembly: GCA_019751755.1. Classification (GTDB taxonomy): domain Bacteria; phylum Pseudomonadota; class Gammaproteobacteria; order Burkholderiales; family Burkholderiaceae_D; genus Rugamonas. Next base: position 9 of record JAIENA010000052.1, read on the forward strand.
CCTGCAAGTGAGCGGTTTGACGACCCAGCAACTGTCGGCCTCGTTTGGCACCCGGCAAGTGGCCGCGCTGCAATCGGCGCACATTGCCGCGTTCAGCAGTACGCAATTCCGCGCCTTGCCGAGCGACGCGATTTCCGCCTTGAATACGTCGTCGCTGCAAGGCTTGCGCACCAATATGCTGGCCGCGCTGACCGCGCAGCAATTGGGCGGCATGACTTTGGAACAGGTGGCGGCGCTGGCCACCTGGCAAATCGGCGCCCTGAGCGCGGAAGCCTGGACCGGCCTGACGCCGGACCAGATCGCTGCGCTGACCGTGGCACAGGCGCAATCGCTGCGCTTCAAGCACTTGTTCGCGCTGGCTGTCAATGGCACGCTGGGCGCGCTGGAAACCCAGGATGTGGCGGTGCTGGCCACCAGCGAGCTGGCCCAGTTGGCGCCGTTCCACTTGAACTTGCTAACGGAGGAACAGATCACCGCCATGACCACGCTGCAGTTCCGTGCCTTGAGTTCCACCGCGCTGACCGGCTTTAGCGGCAGCCAGATTGCCGCGATCGAGACGCGCGACCTGGCAGTGCTGCCGCTGGCCAACTTCAGGCAATTCGATGAAGAGCAGATGGCGTCGCTGACGCTGGACCAAATCGCCGCCTTGCGTTCCGACCAGGTGTGTGTGTTGAATCCGCGCCAGGTGCTGTCGCTGACGGCCGCGCAAATCAGCGCATTCAAGCAACCGTTCTATACCCCGGTGGTGCTGGATCTCGATGGCAACGGCATCGACACCGTGGGCGTTGACGCGGGCGTGCGCTTTGATATGCAAGCGGACGGCTACCCGGTGGCGACCGGCTGGGTCGGCGGAAAGGACGGCTTGCTGACGCTGGATCGCAATGGCGACGGCGCCATCACCAGCGGCGCCGAATTGTTTGGCGCCAGCACGCCATTGCAGGGCGGTGGCCAGGCGGCCAACGGTTACCAGGCCATGGCGGATCTGGACAGCAATGCCGATGGCGCCTTGACGGCGGCCGACAGCGCGTGGCAACAGTTGCGCGTGTGGACGGACAACAACGGTGACGGTGTCAGCGAGGCGTCCGAACTGCACACGCTGGCGTCGCTGAAGATTGCCCGCATCGGGCTCGATGCGCGCGCCACGCTGGCATCGAGCAATGGCAACATCGTTGGCCTGATGTCTTCGTACCTGCTGGAAGACGGCACCCGGCGCGACAGCGCCGACGTGTGGTTTGCCGGCCGTGCGCAGGAGTTGCCGCAAGCCGGTCTGGCCACCGGCGTGGCAAGCCTGGCGCGGGCCCTGGCCGAATATGCGCACAGCTTGCCGGCGCCGGGCACGGCGGCGCAGTCGGACGCGGAAACGCTGCGACTGCGGGCCTTGCAGTCCGATGCGGCAGCGGGCTGGCTGGCCGCGCCGAAGTAAGCGGCGTATCCATTGCGGCGGCGCGGAACCGATCAACGCCGCTGCAACGCTGCTTCAACCCCGGCTAAAGCGGCAGGACAGCCCGTTCTGCCGCGTTGTTCCGGGCTTTGAAAAAGCGCCGGTGCCCACTGCTCTGGGGTAGAATCCAAAGGCGTGTGCATCTTGCAAAGATGCAACTCGCGCTTTCCACATGCTCAAGCGAATCGATGCACGATAAATTCCCCCATACTGCCATCCAATGCCTGACGGCGATCGCGCAGCACCATGGCTTGCAGATCAATCCGGAACGGCTGATCGACGAATACGCGCTGGGCGCGGAAGAACCGCGCGACACCTTGCTGCTGCGCATAGCCAATGACATCGGCCTGAAAGCCAAAGCGGGGCACCTGACGTGGGACGGCCTCGCGGCACAGGACGGCGTGTTCCCGCTGATGGCGCGCCTGCAAGATGGCAACATGGTGATCGTGGTCGGCGTCAAGCGCGACGGCGATAGCACCCTGGTGGCGGTCTTGAACCCCGTCAACAGCCAGGCCGGCATCATACTGGTGCCGCAAGCCGACTTTTGCGCGCGCTGGCAGGGCGAGGTGCTGTTCCTCAAGCGCCAGCATAAATTGACCGACCCCAACCAGCCGTTCGGGCTGCGCTGGTTTATCCCGGAAATCCTCAAGCAAAAGGCGGCGTTCCGCGACATCTTCATTGCCGCCGTGGCCATGCACGTACTGGGGATGGCGTCGCCGATCTTTTTCCAGCTCGTCATCGACAAGGTGTTGACGCACCAGGCCGTCACGACCTTATGGGTGCTGGCGGCGGGTATCGTGCTGGCGCTGGTGTTCGATGCCGCGTTTGGTTTCCTGCGGCAAATGCTGACGCTGGGCGCGTCCAACAAGATCGATATGCGGCTGACGCGGCGCGTGTTTTCGCACTTGCTGTCGTTGCCGATTGATTACTTTGAAAGCCATACGGCCGGCGTCATCACGCGCCACATGCAGCAGCTGGAAAAGATCCGCAACTTCCTGACCGGCCGCCTGTTCTTTACCGGCCTGGACTTGATTGCCCTGTTCATCTTCCTGCCGATCCTGTTCAGCTATTCCATCAAGCTGGCCATGATCGTGCTGGCGTTCACGGCGCTGATTGCCGCCATCGTGGCCGCCATGGTGCCGGCCTACCAGCGCCGCCTGAACGCGCTGTACGCGGCCGAAGGGCAGCGCCAGGGTATGCTGGTGGAAACCATCCACGGCATGCGTACCGTGAAAGCGCTGGCGATTGAACCGTCGCAGCGCCGCAGCTGGGACCAGCGCTCGGCCGAAGCCATCACCATGCACTTCCGGGTCGGCCAGATCTCCATCGCCGGCAACGCCATCACCGATTTCCTCGGCAAACTGATGCCGATCGTGATCATCGTGCTGGGCGCGCAAGACGTGTTCGACAACACCCTGTCGGTCGGTGCGCTGATTGCCTTCCAGATGCTGTCGCAGCGCGTCACGCAGCCGCTGATCGCGCTGGTGGGCCTGGTCAATGAATACCAGGAAACCGCGTTGTCGGTGAAAATGCTGGGCGAAGTCATGAACCGCGCGCCGGAAGGCCGCTCCGGCGCGGGCGGACTGCGCCCGATCCTGAACGGCGAAATCCGCTTCGACGACGTGACGTTCCGCTATCCCGGTTCGCCCAACATGGCGCTGGACCGCACCACGTTTACGATCCAGCCCGGCACCGTGGTCGGCATCGTGGGCCGTTCCGGTTCCGGCAAGACCACCTTGACCAAGGTGATCCAGGGCTTGTATGCGGTCCAGGAAGGCATCGTGCGCTTTGATGGCATCGACGCCCGCGAAATTGAATTGCCGCACCTGCGGCGCCAGATTGGTGTGGTGTTGCAGGAAAACTTCCTGTTCCGCGGCACGGTGCGCGAAAACCTGATCGTCACCAAGCCGGACGCCACCTTCGAGGAAATCACCGAGGCCGCCGCCGCCGCCGGGGCCGATGAGTTTATCGAACGCTTGCCGAACGGCTACGACACCATGCTGGAAGAAAACGCCACCAACTTGTCGGGTGGCCAGAAGCAGCGGCTGTCGATTGCGCGCTCGCTGCTGGCCAAGCCGCGTATCCTGATTTTGGACGAAGCGGCCTCGGCACTAGACCCGGAAAGCGAAGCCATCTTCATCAAGAACCTGTCACGCATCGCCGTGGGCCGGACCGTGGTGATGATTTCACACCGCCTGTCGACGCTGGTCAATGCCGATGCCATCCTGGTCATGCAGCGCGGTCGCCTGGTCGACTCCGGCCGTCACCAGGACTTGCTCAAGACCAGCGACACCTACCAGCATTTGTGGAACCAGCAGACCAGCCACCTGTAAGCAACGAGTTATGCAACCAACCAAACCTTCTGCCGCCAAGGCCCGCGCGGGCGACCAAACGGAAATCGATTTCCTGCCGGACGCGGATGCCATCGAACGCAGTCCGCTGCCCCGTTATGTGCGGCTGACGCTGCACGTGCTGGCGTTGGCCCTGTTCTCGTTCATCCTGTGGGCCAGCCTGTCCAAAGTCGAAAAAGTCGTGGTGGCGCATGGCCGCCTCGTCAATCCGCAACAGAACATCGTGGTCTCGACAATGGAAACGGCCATTGTGAAAACCATCGTGGTGCGCCCAGGGCAGGTGGTCAAGAAAGGCGAGCTGCTGGCCACGCTGGACCCGACCTTCACGCAAGCCGATGAAACCCAGTTGCGCAACCGCTTGCGCAGCCTCGATACCCAGACCGAAAGTTTGCGATCGGAATTGGCCGGCAAGCCGATCCAGGGCCGTGGCAGCAGTGACGCCGACGTGCAATTGCAGGCGCAACTGGCCGGTGAACGGCAAGCCAATTACGAAGCGCAAAAGCTGCGCATGGAACAAAACGTCGCGCGCTTGCGGGCGGCGATTGAAACCAACCAGCGCGACCAGCAAGTGCTGGCGCAGCGCCACAAATCGCTGGCGGAAATCGAAGCCATGCAGGAACGGCTGGTGGCGGAAAACTTTGGCGCGAAGATGCAATTGCTGGAAGCGCGCGACCGCCGCCTCGAAGTCGAGCGTTCGATCGTGGTGGGCCGTAACCGCGATTTGGAAATGCAGCGCGAACTGGGCGGCGCCCAGGCCGAATTGTCGGCCTTTACCCGCAACTGGCGCCAGCGCGCACTGGAAGACTTGCTGGCCGCCACGCGCGACCGCGACGGCATCAACGAGCAACTGGCCAAGGCCGACTTGCGCAACAAGCTGGTGCAACTGACCGCACCGGCCGACGCGGTGGTGCTGGAAATCGGCAAGATCTCGCCAGGGTCGGTGGCGCGCGGCACCGAAGCCATGTTCACCCTGGTGCCACTGAATGCGAAGCTGGAAGCGGAAGTGCAAATTGATTCGCTCGACGTCGGCAGCATCCGGCGCGGCGACCTGGTGCACGTCAAGCTGGACGCCTTCCCGTACCAGAAGCACGGCATGCTCGACGGCAAAGTGGTCACCATCAGCGAAGACTCGTTCAAGCGCGACCAGGTCCGCCCCGGCGAAGGCACCAATGCGTATTACCTGGCCACGGTCGAATGGAGTCCGGACAGCAAGCTGCGCAAGATGGAGGGCAGCGCGCGTCTGTTGCCGGGCATGACGGTGACCGGTGAAATCGTGGTGGGCAAGCGCTCCGTGATGTCTTACCTGCTGTGGCCGCTGACCAAGGCGCTGGACGAGTCGCTGCGCGAACCATGATCGCAGGGCGTCACACGGTACTGGTGGTGGGCGCCGACAGCCAGGTCGGCGCGGCGCTGCTGGCGGGCTTGCCGTCAGCGCGCTACGACGTGGCCGGCACGTCGCGCCGGCCGCACAGCGCGGACCGCTATTTTTATGACCTGGCGCAGCCGGAGCACCAGTTGCCGCTGCACCAGTTCGATACCGTGGTGCTGTGCGCGGCGGTGTCGAACATGGCGCGCTGCGACAACGAACCGGATGTATGCCGGCGTCTCAACGTCGACCATACCTGCCGCCTGATCGGCGACGCCGTGGCGGCCGGCTGTTATGTCGTGTTCCTGTCTTCCAATACCGTGTTCGATGGCAGCCAGCCGTTTTATGCGCCGCATGATCCGGTGGCGCCGCTGAACAATTACGGCCGCTTCAAGCTGGCCGTCGAGCAGTATATTGCCGCCCTGCCGGCCGGTCCCGGTGCCGGTGCCGCCGCCGTGCTGCGCCTGTCCAAAGTCATTACCGCCGATGCGCCGTTTATCGTCAACTGGGAGCGCGCCGCCGCCGCCGGCGAAGCGGTGCGCGCCTTCAGCAACAAGCTGCTGTCACCGATCGCGCTGGAGCAGGTGGTGGCCGGCATCGCCACCATGATCGACTGGCGCCAGGATGGCCTCTACCACTTGGCCGGTGACGAAGAATTGTCGTATGCCGATTTTGCGCGCCGCCATTTCGCGGCCGACCCCGTCAAATTGCAACTGGTCGACGCGGTGGCCGATCCGTCGGCCCAGCGTGTCTTGCATAACTCCCTGAGGACCCATATGCCGAACCAATGCCATGCCTGCCACCAGCACGCGCTGCATCCGATCGCCGCACCGCACACATCAAGCTCCGTCACCTCCGATTGCCGCCCGTGGCCGCATCCGATTGCGCTGGCGGTGTGCGGCGCCTGCGGCCTGGTGCAAAAGCGCAATACCCCGGAATACCGGCAGCAGTGCGACGAGATTTATCGCTCGTATGCGATTTATAAGCAAAGCGATGGCGCGGAACAGGCCGTGTTTACCGCGCAGGGCACGGAATTCGCCCGTTCCGACCGCATCATCGACTGGCTGGAGCGCGCTACGCCGCTGGCCGGTGGTGGTGACTTGCTGGAGATCGGCTGCGGCAACGGTTCGTTCCTGCGCAAATACAGCGCGCGCCAGCCTGGCTGGCAATTGCTGGGCACCGAGTTCGACCGCAAGAACCAGCCGCTGATCGAAGCGATTCCCAATGCGGCCTTCTATTGCGGCGACCTGTCGCAACTCGAGCGCAAGTTCGACCTGATCGTCGCGATCCACCTGCTGGAACATATCTTCGACCCGTTGCAATTGCTGCGCCAATGCGCCGAGCACTTGAACCCGGGCGGCCGCATCTTTATCCAGGTGCCGAACGTCAAGGAATCGCCGTTCGACCTGCTGATTGCCGACCACGTTTCGCATTTCTCGATTGAATCGCTGACCGCACTGTTGAACACGGCGGGCTTTGACATCCTGGCGGTGTCGGACACCAATATCGCCAAGGAATTGTCGCTGCTGGTGCAGCCGCGTCCGGCGACGCCGGCGATCGACGTGGCGCCGTGGAGCGCGCTGCTGGGCGACTACCTGGCGTTCTTTGCCGAACTGAAAAATGCCCCGTTGCCGGACGGCGCGCCGGTCGGCATCTTTGGCTCGTCGATTTCCGCCACCTGGCTGGCCAGCGAATTGGCGGGGCGCATCAGCTTCTTTGTCGATGAAGACAGCAACCGCATCGGCAAGCAGCACATGGACTTGCCGATTGTCGGCCTGGACGGGATCCCGGCCGGCGCCACCGTGCTGCTGCCGATGAACCCGAAAATCGCGAAAGCCATCGCGGCGCGCCTGGCGCCGCGCCAGATCCAGTTTGTTTTGCCTGCCGATACCGAATAAACGAAGGAGATTTCCCATGTCAGAAGTTGTGCCAGCGGCAGAACACAATCCGTACGCGGCGCTGCACGCCACCCTGGACAAAATGATGGACGATACGGTGCGCATCCCCGGCACCAAGGCCTGGATTTTGTTGTGCGGCTATGCGATCGGTGAAACCGCCGAAGTGTGCGGCTTTGCCGATGCCTTCGTCAAAGAACATGGCCACGGCATTATCCTGGTCTGCACCGAAAAGCACGCGGCGCTGGCGCGCATGTATGCGCACCGCTTCCTGAAAGTCGTGCTGGCCAGCGATGATTTAATGCGCGCCATGTTGCGCAGCAATTACATCGACCACAACCGTTTCGAGCCCGATTACCCGCTCAGCGCCTGCTGGATCGACCGCGGCTTTGGCCAGTCGGACGGCATCAAGTACATGTGGCGCTACCCGGAGCGCGGTGGCATCAGTGAAACCGACATGATGCGCTTCGTGCTGCGCCTGCCGTGGAACGCGAAAATGGACCCGCCCGTGATCAGCGACGAGGCCCAGGAACGGGCCTGGCAACTGGGCCGCGAAGCGGGCATCCGCCTCGGCCGTTCGGTCCTGCTATGCCCGATTAATAACTCGGCCAAGAAGTTCCCCACCGTGTTCTGGGTGGCGGTGGCGGACCGCCTGAAAGAGCTGGGTTACACGGTGCTGACCAATATGGGCGGCTGGAAGCCGCACAATGGTCTGGACACGATGCCGATCCCCGGCACCATCCCGGTGGACTTGCCGATCGATACCGTGATCCCGTTTATCCACCTGTGCGGGCGCGTGATTACCGGCACCAATGGCATGTCGTTCCTGATCATGCTGGGCGGCTTGAAGACCTTTAAAATGACGCAATTGCTGCCGACGTCGAAGGAAGTCAGCAACGAGCACTCGTCGCTGGGCTTCCGTGCACCGACTTACCAGGATGGCTCGGCCATGATCGCGTCGTACCACTACATGTCGCCGGAACTGGTGCTGGACTCGCCGCTCAATGAATTCATGATTGCCTACGACGAATCGCCGGAAGAATTGCAGCGCCTGGGGCGCGTGGTGGCCGAGCAGGATACCAGCGACAAGGCGTCGTTCATGCGCCTGGCCGGCAATGGCCAGCCCTTTATCGAAGCGCATGCCAAGTGGCTGCGCGATATGGTGTAAGGAGCGCGCCATGCTGTTCAGCGAGAGTAATCCAGGTCCGGGCATGGCCGTGTACGACGGCGCGCTGCGGCTGGCAGTGGGCGCCACCGTGGCGCGGGTCGAGTCACCCGGCCATCTGGTGCTCGACAAACACTCGGTGGTCACGCGCAGCACGCTGGGCAAGTATTTCGGCCTGGGCTGCTTTTCGTATGTGACCAATGCCGACATCGGGCGCTATTGCACATTTGGTTCGCGCGTCTCGGTGGGCGCGTTTTCGCATCCGACCGACTGGCTGTCGATCAGTGAATTCCAGTACCGCGACACCGCCAACGTGTATGGCGAGTCGATTATCGACGCGGGCGTCAACACCGCGCCGCAGCATGCGCGCACGCAAATCGGCAACGACGTCTGGATGGGCGATAACGTCTGCATCCGCCACGGCGTCACCATCGGCCATGGCGCGGTGATCGGCCTCGGCTCCGTGGTGACCAAGGATGTGCCGCCGTATGCGATCGCGGTCGGCAATCCGGCGCGCGTGTTGCGCTACCGGTTTGCCCCCGATCTGATTGAACAGTTGCTGGAATCGACGTGGTGGGAACTGGACATTCCCGACATGCAGGGCATTGATTTTGCCGACGTGCCGGCGGCACTGGCGGAAATCGGGCGGCGCAAGGCCGCCCTCGGTAAAGCGTAGACTTGCCGGCTTAATCCATCGCCACGATGCAGCGCCCGGCAAACGTCCCGGCGCGCATGCCATCGATCGCTTCATTGATCTGATCGAGCGTAAAGCGGTGCGTGATCAGGTTTTTCAACTGGATGCGTCCGGTGCGGTACAACTGGTGGTAGCGTGGGATATCCGTTTGCGGAATCGCTTCACCACCGGTGGAACCGCTCAAGCCCTTGCCGAAGTGCAGCGGCAACGAATAAATATTGATGTTGTTGCCCTTTTTCGGCACGCCCACCAGCGTCACGCGGCCTTGCGGCTTGGTGATTTCATAGCCCATTTCAATGATCGACGGCTGGCCGGTGTTATCGATGAAGGCATCGACGCCATTCGGGCCCAGCAGGTCGATAATGGCCTGACGCGCATCCGTCGTGCTGCTGTTGATCAGGTGGGTCGCGCCCATTTCCTTGGCCAGCGCCAGCTTGCTGTCGTGTAAATCCACCGCAATGATCGGGTAGGCCGATACCAGCGCCGCCGCCTGCACGATGTTCAGGCCGATGCCGCCGGCGCCAAACACGACCACGGCTTCACCGATTTTTACCTTGGCATTGTTTTCCACCACGCCAAAACCGGTGGTCACGGCGCAGCCGAACAGGGCCGCGACTTCCAGGTCGCTGTCGGCCGGAATCGCCGTCACGCGGTTTTCCGACACGATGGTGTATTCGCTGAACGTGGTGACCTGGCCTGCATTGATCTTTTTGCCATCCAGCGTGTAGTGGGCGGTCGTCGCTTCGATGCCGGCGCCTTTGCGCCAGTGCAGCACCACCTTGTCGCCGACTTTCACGTGGCGCACGCCGGGACCGATGTCGAGCACGGTGCCCGACGCTTCATGGCCCAGCAGGTGCGGGATGTATTTGTCTTCGCCCTTGGCGCCGTCGATTTCACCGACTTGCGACCCGCAGATCCCGCTGAAATGGACTTTGACCAGCACCTGGCCGACGTCGAGTTGGTCCGGCATGGTGACTTCGGCCACCGCCAGCGGCGCCTTCTGTTGCACCAGGATGGCCGCTTTCATGGTTTTTGGCATGACAGTCATAGTTATCTCACTCGAAGTAGATCAGGGAATGGTCGCCGGTGTAGCCGGTCTGCTGGAACCACCAGTCCCACTCTTCCGGCGTGCAGAAGGCTTCGCAGGTGACTTGCCAGTACATCAGGTTGGCTTTTTCTTCTTCGTTGCGGTACGACTCCACGCACATGTACTTCTGCTTGCCGACCCGCTCCATTTCGCGCAGCGCCTTGTCGAGGTCGTAGTTGTGCAGGTTGTGCAGGGTGGTGATGGAAAACACCAGGTCGAAGTGTTTATCCGGGAACGGCAGGCTGTTGGCGTTACCCAGAATCAGGCGGTCGCGGATTTCTTCCTTGGCATTGTCCAGCGCGTACTGGGAAATATCGAGGCCGTGGATTTCCAGGCCGGGCACCAGCAGCGACATTTCATACAGCAGGAAACCCTTGCCGCAACCGACGTCGAGCACCTTGTCGCCGGCTTTTAAACCGTAATGGTCGATCATGGCTTGCGCCACCGGGGCCCAGCGGCCCGGCATGTACTTGTAGCCGCCGTAGCAAATCTTGCGGTCGCCATCCCAGTAGTCAAAGCCCCATTGCTTGGCCAGTGCGGCCGCTTTGGCTTTCGGGAAATCAGGGTCGTTGACGCGCGCCAGGTAGTCACGCGTGGTGCTTTTGTGGACCGCGGAAAGGAAGTCGATGTAAGCCATGTTTGCTTTCTATGCGAGGTGAGTCTCAAAATAAGTGCGCGCCTTGGCCAGCTGGGTTTCCAGCAAGCCATCGGCAGCGATGCCCGCATGCAGGCGGCGCTGGCGGTCGGACGCGCGTAATTCGTTGAGCAGGATGCCACACCATTTGATGCGGTGCAGCGGCAATACCGCGGCAATGCGCCGTGCGATGGCGCCATCATCGCCCAGCGCCGCCAACAAGGTGCGCTGGAACAGCGCGCCGTGGGCCGCGCCGACCGGTACTTCCGGCTGGCACTGGAAATCGCAGATCAGCTTGGCGGGGTCGTCCCAGCCGGCATATTCAAAATCCACGAAGGCCAGTTGGCCATCTTGCTCCAGGGTGTTGTGGAAACCAAAATCGGACGGCGACAGGATCAGCGCGCAGCGCGGCAGCGGGGCGGACAGGTCGCCGTCGCCGGCCAGCGCGGCGCGCGCTTGCGCATCGAGCCGCTCCCAGGCCGGGACCAGCGTCTCGCGCACAAAGGCATGCGCTGCGCGCTCAATGGTGCTGAGGCCGCTAGCGTCGGCCGGGGCGCATGCCAGCAGACCGGCAATCCGGCGCGCCGCCAGGTCCAAATGGGTTTGTACGGCCATGCAGGCATCCGACGCGTTCGGCAGGTTGTCGGCCCCCTCGGCCGCGCGCAACGCGCACAGCGACGCGATAAAGGCCGCTGCCTGCGCCATATGGTCGTCGCTCAGCACGGCAGGGCGCTGGCCCGGCAACAGCGCATACAGCGCGCAATTGAGCGACGCGTCCATGCCCAGCGTGCGCGGCACGGTGGTGACGCCATGGCGGGTGCAAAAGTCGAGGAAACGGTATTCCGTGCCCAGTCGGTCGCGGGTGTCGGCCTGGTGGGAAAAATATTGCTTGAGGATCCAGGGATGGCCGCTGGCGTCCGTCAGGCGCCACACTTCACTGTTGCGCCCGGCGCGCAGCGCCACCGCGTGCAGCGGTCCGCCAGCGCCGTGCTGCTGACAAAAGGCGGTCACCGCAGGGGAAAGTCCGGTCATGCCTACCGTTATGCCAGCTTCAGGATGCCGGGAAGCTGGTCCCACGACGTCATGACGGTCCAGCCAGGCTGGGCTTTGGTATTGCCATCCGGCGAGAACAGGATTTTCTCGACCGTGTCCGGCAGCATGGCCAGGATTTCAGGCAAATCATCCACATAGTGCGTGCATTGCTGCGCGACGATGCGGGCGATTTTTTCTTCCTTGGTCAGCTCGAAGAACACTTGTTCCGTTTGCCATGCCAGGCCATCGGCCGCATGGAAACCCTGCTGGTCCAGCCAGCTGCGCGCGGCCGCGTGCAAGTCCCATTTCTCGCCCATATACGGCCAGCGGGTTTTATGGCTGACGATGCACATCGGAATATCGTGCCCCGCCAGCGCGCGCAGCGTCTCGCGCATGCCGGGGTAGGGCGCCGCTTCCAGGATGCGCCCGCCATAGACCGCGCCTTGCAGCTTGGTCCACTCGTCTTCCTGGTCGATGCTGCGCAGGTAGTCGCGCACCGCGTTCTTTTGCGGTGGCGTTTCTTCTGGAATCAGGTTCAAATCCAGCGCCGCCTGGCGGAACAACTGGTCATAGCTGATCAGCGTGTTGTCGAAGTCTAAGCCTAAGCGCATCATTGACCCAGACGCTCGAGAATCTGGTGCGTAATCGCATGCGCATCCATGCCCAGCATTTCACGCGCTTCTTCCTGCTCGCCGCAGCCGGACAGGAAACGGTCGGGGCCGGCCACGATCAGCACTTTGTTCAAGTCCACGCGCTGGGTATAGCCCCATTCCAGCACGGCGCTGCCGGCGCCGGCGGTGAACGCGTGCTCTTCCACCACCACCACCAGTTTCTTGGTGGCGAAGGCGTTGCCGAGCAAGGCGTCATCGAGTGGTTTGACCGTGTGCATGCTGACCACTTCGGCGGAAATGCCCTTGGCGGCCAGGTTTTGCGCGGTCTCCAGCGCCGGGGCAATCATGTTGCCGACCGACAGGATGGTGACATCGGTGCCGGGACGCAGGACGATGCCTTTGCCGATGGTGAACGCCGGCTCGCCGTCGTGCACGTTCGGTTCGCCCTTCTTGCCGAGGCGGATATAGGTCGGACGGCCCAGGCGCAGCGCATCGCGCACCGCGCCCTTGACTTCGATCGGGTCGGCCGGGCACACCACGTGCATATTCGGCAGCGAGCGCAGGATCGCGATGTCTTCCATCGAGTGGTGGGTCGCGCCCAGGTTCGCATACGACAGGCCGGCGCCGGTGCCGACCACGATCACGGGCAGGTTCGGGTAGCAGATGTCGAGGCGGATCTGTTCCAGCACGCGCGTGGTGTTGAACGGCGTGATGGTGTACGTGATCGGCCGCAGGCCGGACGCGGCCAGGCCGGATGCCAGGCCCGTCATGTTGGCTTCCGCCACGCCGCAGTTATAGAAGCGGTCCGGATGCTTGTCTTTGAATTTGTCGAACAGGCGGTTGCCGATGTCACCGGCCAGCATCACCAGTTCAGGATATTCGTCACCCAGTTCGGTGACGGCTTTAGCAAAAGCATTTCTCATGTTTTATACGCCCAGTTCCGCTTTGGACTGTTGCACTTCTGCTTCGGTCGGAATGCGATAGTGCCAGTTATTGTCATCTTCCATGAACGACACGCCTTTACCTTTGACGGTATGGGCCACGATCATGGTCGGCTGGTCGGGTTTGGTATCGTGGATGGCGGCCAGCAGGGCCGCGTGGTCGTGGCCGTCGATTTCATGCACGTGCCAGCCGAACGAACGGAATTTTTCCGCCAGCGGGTCCAGGCCCAGCACTTCGCGCGAACGGCCGGTGGCTTGCCACTTATTAAAATCGACGAACGCGGTCAGGCTGCCCAGCTTGTTGGCGGACGCGAACAGCGCGGACTCCCACACGGAACCCTCGTTGCACTCGCCATCACTCATCAGCACGAAGGTGCGGTAATCCTTTTTCTGGATGCGCGCCGCCAGCGCCATGCCGTTGCCGCAGGCCAGGCCGTGGCCCAGCGAACCGGTGGCGGTTTCGACCCCGGCCAGGCGTGGCGTCGGGTGCTCTTCCAGCAGCGAGCCCTTTTTACCGTAGGTCAGCAAGTCTTCGGGCTTGATAAAGCCTTTCCAGGCCAGCGCCGCGTACAGCGCGCTGGCGGCGTGGCCTTTGGACAGGATAAAGCGGTCGCGTTCGGGCCATTGCGGATTGGCCGGATCGACCTTCAGCACCGAGTGGTACAGCACCGACACCATGTCGATGCAGGACAGCGCGGACGCCAGGTGGGCCGCGCCGGCCCGGTGCGACATTTCAATCGCCGTGGCCCGGAATTGGGCCGCCAGTTGTACGGAAGTGGTGCTCATGCATTATGCCTGCAGGTTCAGGTGCTTCATCCAGCGCACGGTGTAGTACTCGTCCTTGTCCACCAGTTCGCCGGACTTGAATTTGGCGGCAACGTCTTCGATCGCTTGCGCCACGGAATATTGCTGCTGGAAGCCGGTGGCGACCAGTTTGTCGGAATTCTGGCGGTACGAACGCGGGTCGTTCGAGGCCGACACCACGATATCGGCCGGGACCTTGGCGGCCACGCGCTGCGCGATATCCATGATGGAAATGTTTTCAAAGCCGGCGTTGTAGCAGCCGTTGTCGATTTCCGGATGGGCCAGGAAGTGGCGGTAGACATTGACCATGTCGCCGATGTGGATGTTGGGGCGGGTCTGGTCGCCGCCGAACACCGTCATCTTGCCGTTTTTCAGCGCTTGCATGGTCAGCATGTTGACCGACACGTCGAGCCGCATGCGCGGCGACCAGCCGCACACGGTGGCCGGGCGCACGCAATGGATGCGCATCTGGTCGGCGTAGGACAGCAGCACGCGCTCGGCCACCATTTTGGTCTTGTTGTAGGCGGTGATCGGCACCAGTTCCAGGTCTTCCGTCACTTGCGGGTCATCCTTGACGCCGTACACGCTGCCGGAGCTGGCGAAGATGAATTGCTTGACGCCGGCGCGCACCGCGCGGTCGGCCAGTTGCTGGGTGGCCAGCACATTGACTTCCCACGACAGCGTCGGGTTCATTTCCACGCCCGGGTCGTTGGCGATATTGGCCAGGTGCAGTACGACTTCCACGCCGTCCAGCGGAATGCTGTCGACGTCACGGGTATCCTGTTTCAGCACGGTCAGCTGCGGATGCGGCTGCAGGTGGTTGCCAAACCATTGCGTATCGACCACGGTGATGGTGTGGCCGTCTTTCAGCAGTTGTTCGGTCAATACGGTGCCAACATAGCCGCAACCGCCGGTAATCAAGAGTTTCATGGTCGTCCTTAGCGCTTATGAATGTAATCCGCTGGCAGGGTCCGCAGCGTCTCCAGATTGGTATCGACCCAATCCAGCGTTTGCTTGAGGCCTTCAGCGAGGTCAATTTTGTGGGTCCAGCCCAATTCTTTACGGATCTTGGCGCTGTCGAGCAGGTAAGCCTGGTCTTTGCCGAGGCGGTCTTCGGTGACTTCGACCAGGTCGTCGAAGGCCACGCCGGTGGCCTCGCACACGTGCTCCACCAGTTGGCGGATCGACACCGTGTCGTAGGTTGAGATGTGGTAGCTGTCGCCAGCCACGCCGTCTTGCGCGATGCGCAGCGTGGCTTCGGCCACGTCATCGATATGGATGAACGAGCGCACCGAATGGCCGCCGCCGTGCAATTGCATTTTCTTGCCCAGGCGCGCATACAGCATGGCGCGCGGCATGATGCGGTACAACTGCTGGCCCGGGCCATAGACATTGGCCGCGCGGGTGAAGCAGACCGGGAAGTCGTAGGCCTTGAAGAAACTCATCAGATGCAAGTCGCAGGCGGCGCGCGACACGGCATACGGCGTGCTGGGGGCGAAATGGAAGGTTTCCGGCAGCCAGCCATCGGTGCTGCCATACACTTCCGGGGTGGTCACATGGACGTATTTTTTCAGGTATTTCAGCTTGCGCAATTCATCGTGCAGCAGCACCTGGCCGACCACGTTGGTCTGGTACCAGTCGGCCGGCGTGATCCAGCTTTGCGCGACCATGCCTTGCGCGGCGAAATTGACGATGTATTCCGGCTGCTGTTCATCGATCAGCTTCATCAGCTCGGGCAGCTGGGTGTTCAGGTGGATCTGGTGGAACGCGAACTGGCCCGGATGCGCGTGCCATTTGTAGGGCAGCAGCACGTCATGCGGCTCTTCGGAGCGGCTGACGCCGATCACACTGTGTCCACGGTCCAGCAGGTAATTGACAAAGCTGGCGCCGGAGAAGGAATTGCTGCCGATAACGAGATAGCGATGGGACATGTGGATGGACTGGCAATGGATGGGCGGATTGAACGAAAGGCCGGCAAGGCCGGCCCGGATGGCGGTCGATCAGGCCGGCGTTTTGGCCGGCGGATTGTCGCACAGGTATTGCATGCACATATGGCCGACCACCAGCTGCAAGTCTTCGGCGATTTGCATATCGTCGATGGCGAAGTGCAGCGGGGTGCGCGCGAGGTCCTTGCATTTGCCGCCGGAATAGCCGAGCACGGCGAAGGTGTGCATGCCGAGGGCGTTGCCGGTTTCCAGCGCTTTCACCACGTTGGGTGAATTGCCGCTGCCGGACAAAATGACCAGGATGTCGCCGGCGCGGCCCTTGGCGCGCAATTGTTCCGAGTAAATCTGGTCATAGCCGAGGTCGTTACCGAGGCAGGTCAGCACGGCGGCATTGGCGCTCAGCGATTCGACCCGCATGCCGACGCCGTATTGTTTGCCAACGCCGTACAGGAAGTCATTGGCCAGGTGGATCGCGTTGCCGGCGCTGCCGCCGTTGCCGCAGAAATAAATGGAATTGCCGGTGCGCCAGGCTTCGCGCATGGCCTCGGCCAGCACGGGCACTTGCTGCATGGCGTCGAGGTGCAGGGCCTGGGTCAGTTTGCCGACGTAGTTAGCGATTATTTGCTGCATGTTGAGTTTTGCTGACGGGTAGGTGACGACGGCCAGACGTGCGACAAGGTATCTGGAGCCAGGAGAGGCAATGCGCCTCTGAGCGAACCGATCTTATTTCTCTTTGTGAGTGCCGTCAATCTCAATCAGGCAGGGGTTACACTGCCAATTCTTGGGATTGAACAGAGGGACAGTGATAGTGGAGCAACTTGATTGCGTGGTGGTGGGCGCCGGGGTGGTCGGTTTGGCGGTGGCGCGTGCGCTGGCGCTGGCGGGCCGCGAGGTGGTGATCCTGGAGTCGGAAAACTGCATCGGCAGCGGCACCAGTTCGCGCAACAGCGAAGTGATTCATGCCGGTATTTACTATCCGGCCGGTTCGCTGAAAGCGCGCCTGTGTGTGCAGGGCAAGGCGCTGCTGTACGATTATTGCGCCGCGCACGGCATTGCGCACCGCCGCTGCGGCAAGCTGATCGTCGCCACCGACGCCAGCCAGCTGGCGCAATTGGCGCAAATCCGCCAGAAAGCCACCGCCAACGGCGTGCACGACCTGCAATTGCTGACGCGCGAACAGGCACTGGCGCTGGAACCGCACTTGCACTGCAGCGGGGCGCTGCTGTCGCCGTCGACCGGCATCATCGACAGTCATGCCTTTATGCTGAGTTTGCTCGGCGATGCGGAGCGGGCCGGCGCCACGCTGGTGCTGCAGGCGCCGCTCGATGGCGGCACGGTGGGGCCGGATGGTCTCTTCCTCAACGTGCAAGGTGAAACCTGGCAAGCCCGCGCGCTGGTCAATTGCGGCGGCATTCACGCGCCCGCTGTTGCTGCCACGCTACAGGGTTTGGCCGGCGAATATCAGCCCCGTGCTTACTATGCCAAGGGCAATTATTTTTCGTGCAGCGCCCGCGCGCCATTCTCGCGCCTGATTTATCCGGTGCCGGAACAGGCCGGGCTGGGCGTGCATTTGACGCTCGATTTGGGCGGCCGGGCCCGTTTTGGGCCCGATGTCGAGTGGGTCGAGACGCCGGAATATGCGGTCGACGTCGGCCGCGCCGCCAGTTTTTATGGGGAAATCCGCAAATATTGGCCGGCGTTGCCCGACCATGCGCTGCGCGCCGATTACGCCGGCATCCGGCCCAAGCTCG
Source organism: Burkholderiaceae bacterium (assembly GCA_019751755.1). Lineage (GTDB taxonomy): Bacteria > Pseudomonadota > Gammaproteobacteria > Burkholderiales > Burkholderiaceae_D > Rugamonas. Next base: position 17,727 of record JAIENA010000052.1, read on the forward strand.
ACGGTCCCGGCCACGCCGCGGCCGACTTCCGCATCGATGATGCCTCGGTGCATGGCATCCCCGGGCTGGTCAACTTGTTCGGCATCGAGTCGCCCGGATTGACGGCGTCGCTGGCGCTGGCCGAGCTGGTGTGCGCTCGCTTGCAGGGCGCCGCGTGACGCAGTGGCCTGATCGGATTAGCATGAAATCCATGGTTCCGGTAATATTATTGCAATTTAGCAATTAGCTACCCGTCAACCCCTTTATTCTCCCGATCAGGCGGTACCCCGCGCAGGTAAGCTGTGGTTCCCTCACTGGATCGAATGAGATCGGATTACCCATGTCAGAAAAGACTGTCCTTGTTTCCGGCAACTTCAATGTACTGCACCCGGGTCACCTGCGTTTGCTGCGCTTTGCCAGCGAATGCGGCACCCGCTTGGTGGTGGCCGTGGCGTCGGACCGCATCGCCGGCAAGGCGGCCCACGTGCCGGCCGAATTGCGGCTGGAAAGCGTGCAAAGCATTTCCCAGGTCAATGAGGCGTTCATCATGGACGAACCGGTGGCCGACCTGGTGGCGCGCCTGAAGCCCGATATCGTGGTCAAGGGCAAGGAACATGAATCGGCCGACAATCCCGAACTGGCGGTGCTGGAAAGCTATGGCGGACGCCTGCTGTTCAGTTCCGGCGAAAGCTGGTTCTCGTCGGCGGACTTGCTGAACAAGGAAATCGAACCGACCAACTTCAGCCCGATCGGCTTGCCGCACGATTACCTGGGGCGCCACCATATCAGCCTGGCGCGCCTGCGCGAACTGGTCAAGAAATTCGCCACCTGCAAAGTGTGCGTGGTGGGCGACTTGATCATTGATGAATACATCACCTGCGAGCCGCTCGGCATGTCGCGCGAAGACCCGACCATCGTGGTCAGCCCGATCGATACCACGCGTTTTGTCGGCGGCGCGGGCATCGTGGCGGCGCACGCGGCGGGCATGGGCGCCAAGGCGGAATTCGTGTCGTTGACGGGTGCCGACGCGGTGCGCACCTATGCGCTCGATGAATTGCAGCGCATGAACGTGTCGGCCCACATGCTGACCGATGACAGCCGTCCGACCACCTTGAAGCAGCGCTACCGCTGCCATGGCAAGAGCATGCTGCGCGTTAGCCATTTGCGCCAGGATGCGATTTCCACGCAATTGCAGGAAGACTTGCTGGCGCTGATGGAAAAAGCCATGGAAGGCGCCAACGTGCTGGTGTTTTCCGATTTTAATTACGGCTTGCTGCCGCAGCCGGTGGTGGACCGCATCACGGACATGGCGAAAGCCAAGGGCATCTTGCTGGCGGCCGACAGCCAGTCGTCGTCGCAGGTGGGCGATATCTCGCGCTTCCGTGGCATGGACTTGATCACGCCGACCGAACACGAGGCGCGTCTGGGCGCGCGCAACATGGATGCCGGCCTGGTGGTGCTGGCCGAACTGCTGCGCGGCATGGCCGATGCCCGCAACGTGCTGTTGAAAATGGGCGGCGAAGGCATGCTGGTGCATGTGGGCGACCAGCCCGGCTCGGAATGGGTGACTGACCGCGTGGGAGCGCTGAACGTGGCGCCGCGCGATGTCGCCGGCGCCGGCGACAGCCTGTTGATCGCCAGCGCGCTGGCGCTGGCCAGCGGCGCCGATATCTGGGAAGCTGCCTGCCTGGGCGCCCTGGCGGCGGCGGTGCAGGTGGGCCGCGTCGGCAACGTGCCGATCCAGGCCGAAGAATTGCTGCGCGAGTTGCAGGCATGAGGGCGCTGTTGCTGGCAGCCGGTTTCGGCACCCGTTTGCGCCCGCTGACGGACACCATCCCGAAATGCCTGGTGCCGATCAAGGGCCAGCCCTTGCTCGATATCTGGCTTGAGCGCCTGACCGATGCCGGCGTCGGGCCGTTCCTGATCAACACCCATTACCTGGCCGACCAGGTGCAAGCCTATGCGGCGACCAGCCGTTATGCGGATCAGCTGCAACTGGTGGAGGAAACCACGCTGCTGGGCACGGCCGGCACGCTGATTGCGAATTTGCCGTTCTTTGACGGCGGCGATGCGCTGATGATCCACGCCGACAACTACTGTCTGGCGGACTTCAAGGCCTTTTTGGCCGCCCATGCCGCGCGTCCGGCGCATTGCCTGATGACGATGATGACGTTCCGCACCGCCACGCCGCACACGTGCGGCATTGTCGAGCTCGATGAACAGGGTGTCGTCGTCGGCTTCCACGAAAAAGTCGCCAACCCGCCGGGCAACCTGGCCAATGGCGCGATTTATCTGCTGTCGGCCGAGCTACTGGCCCGGCTGGGAGGGGAGTGGGCGCAGGTGACGGACTTCAGCACCGAAGTGCTGCAGCACCTGGTGGGGCGCATTTATACCCATGAAACGCCGGCCCGCTTCCTTGATATCGGCACCCCGGAAACCTACGCGCAGGCCAACGCCGACTGAGTGGGGGCAAACCAAAAAATTTCCTGTACCTTCAGATGGCCCAGTATACTGACGCGGGCTGCGGCGCTGGCCGCAATGGACAATAAAGTATTTTCGAGCCCTGTCCCTTGCGCCATGCCGGCCCCCGCAACCACCTGGCTGGCATGGTCTTCAGCGCGCACCAGGTTCGGACTCCGGTCTGAAAAAATTGCGTTCCATCTGAAACACCAATGCAGGTATTATGAAAATAGCCATCGCCGGCGCCGGATACGTGGGCCTCGCAAACGGGGTGCTCCTGGCGCAGCACCATGAAGTCGTCGTGCTCGATCTGTCGCCTGACAAGGTCGCATTGCTGAATCGCCGGGAGTCGCCGATCCAGGATCGGGAGTTGCAGGACTACCTGCACAACCGGCCATTGAACCTGCGCGCCACGCTGGACCCGGTCGACGCCTATCAGGGCGCGGACTACGTCGTCATTGCCACGCCCACCGACTACGATCCCATCAGCAAGGCGTTTGATACCAGCTCGGTGGAAGCGGTGATTCGTGCTGTGACGGCGTGCAATCCTGGCGCCACCATCGTCATCAAGTCGACGGTGCCGGTCGGCTATACCGCCAAAATCGGGCAAGTTTTCGGGTCGACGCATCTGATTTTTTCCCCCGAGTTCCTGCGCGAGGGGCATGCGCTGCATGACACCTTGCATCCATCGCGCATCGTGGTGGGCGAGCGTTCGCCGCGCGCCGAAAGGTTCGCGGCGCTGTTGGTGGAAGGCGCCGTGAAGAAGGATGCCCCGGTGCTCTTCACCGACGCCAGCGAGGCCGAGGCCATCAAGCTGTTTGCCAATGCCTACCTGGCGTTGCGGGTGTCTTACTTCAATGAACTCGATACCTTTGCGGCCAGCCATGGCCTCGATTCCCGTCAGATCATCGAGGGCGTCGGATTCGATACGCGTATCGGCACCCACTACAATAATCCGTCGTTCGGATACGGCGGCTATTGCCTGCCGAAAGACACGCGCCAGTTGCTGGCGAATTACCGTGATATCCCGCAGAATTTGATCGGCGCCATCGTCAAATCCAATGAGACGCGCATGGATTTTATTGCCGAAGAGATCCTGCGCGGCCAACCCGGCACGGTCGGCGTCTTCGGCCTCACCATGAAAGCGGGCGCCAGCAATTTCCGGGCGTCGGCGGTGCAGGGGGTGATGCAACGGCTGCTGGCCGCCGGCGTCACAATCCTGGTGCATGAACCTCTGCTCAGTCAGTCCGCCTACCTGGACTGTCCGGTCGTCAATGACCTGGCGGCGTTCAAGCACGCCGCAGACCTGATTATTGCCAACCGCAATTCGCCGCTGCTCGACGATGTGGCCGCCAAGGTCTACACGCGTGACCTGTTCGGAAGCGATTGACGCCCCATGGACCTGCATATCCAAGATGCGCTGGAGCGTGTCATCGCCAACCCCTATGCCAGCCATTGCTGGATCGCGTTGCGCCGTGCGGTCGGCCCAACGTGGACCGAGTCGGCCCGCGACGAGGTGTTGCAGCGGCTCGCTGATGCGGTGCGGCAGCCCGGCCTGCCCCAGTACTACCGGGCGATGGTGCTGGACATGCTGACGGGTGACCCGCAGTGGCTGTGCGCGGCCGCCGCCACGCTGGCGCTGATGCAGCCGCAAGATGCCGACCGCATGGCGGCATTTTTTAACTCGGTCTGGCAGCGCACCCTGATGCACGCGTGCAACCGACACGACTATACCGCGCGCCTGGAAGCGATCGGCTTGCCGCGCCTTGCCAGCCAGATCGACGCCGCAGTGGGGAAGCCGCCGGGGCTGCAACCGGTGGCCGCGTCGAATGACCCGCAGCGCCCGATTCGGCGCGTGGCCGTGCTGGCCCCGGAGTTGCTCGACCTTGCCCATCCGCCTACCCGCATGGTGCTCGACATGGTGGAGGTGCTGACGGCGCTGGGTTACGAAACCCACCTGTTCAGCGCGAATGACTCCCTGGTGCCCGACAGCGAACATTTGCTGGGCAATGGCATGGCGCAGAAGCTGGCCGGGACCAATCTCGGCGGCTGGCTGCCCAGCATGCCGGCCACGATCCAGGTCTACAGTTGCCCTCCCGCCTATTCGGTGCGCCTGCGCTGCCATGACATACTGGCCAGTCTGGAAGCGTTCAATCCGGACGCGCTGGTGTTCGTGGGAATGTATTCGCCCGTGGTGGCGCTGGCCGGGCGGCGCTGGCCGCTGCTCGGCATGGCAACCAGCTCGATCGCGCCCATGGTGCACACCGATGTGTGGTTGACAGCACAGCCGCACTTGCACGGACAGTGCGCCGCAACCTGGGACGGTTCGCCGCCGCAACAGTTGGCCTTTTATTATCCGTTCCGCCGCCAAGGCGATCCGGCGCGGCGCGCGCTACGGACTGATGCCGGCGCCGGCGCCGGCGGCCGCATCCGCTTATTAACGGTTGGCAATGTGCTGTCCTCCCGCATCAGCGGCGAGTGGGCGCGGCGGATGGTGCAGTTGCTGCTGGAGCAGCCGCAGGTGCAGTGGCACCTGCTGGGCGGCGACGGCAGCATCCCCGCGGCACTGGCGTCGTTGCCTCCGGAGCGGATCCAGGCCACGCCGCACGTCACGGACATGACGCCGCACTGGAAAGATTGCGATATCTATATCAATCCGCCAGGCATGGGTGGCGGTCTGGCGGTGGCCGAGGCGATGGACGCCGGGCGGCCTGTGGTAACCTTTGCCAATACGGATGGCGGTGACAAGGTCGGTGCGGACGCCGTGGGCCGCCTGGACGATTATCTGGCATTGTGTGCGGCCCTGGTCACGGACGCCGGGCAGCGTGACATGCTGGGCAGCCGTCTGGCCCAGCGCTTCGACCAGGACATCGACCTGGCGCGCGCCGCGCCCCATTTGCGCCAGGCGCTGGAGCTGGCGGTGCACCGCTTCCACACCGTCCCTGGCTGACCACGCAGCTTGGCCGGCGGCCCGCACTGCGGGTACGCCGGGCCGACTTGATTTTATGGATGAATGCTGTGTCTACTAAACTGGTTATTTTCGGAACAAGTAACATTCTGTCGGACTTGCTCGATGCCGCCTATTCGGTGGGCTGGAGCGTGTCGACCATTGTCGTGCACGAACCGGAGACCATCGAGCCGCGCAGCGTGCCGCTGCAGGAGCGGTTGGCGCGGGTGGCCGAGGTGTGGGACGCACCACAGGTGACGACACTCGATGCCTTTACCCCGGGCGAGGACGAGGTGTACCTGCTGGGTCCGACCACACCGCGCCGGCGCCACCTGGCGGAACTGGTGCGCCAGCGCTGGGGACTGCGCTTTTGCACGCTGGTGCACCGCACCGCGTACGTCTCGCCGCTGGCAACGCTGGCCGAGGGCGTTTTCGTTGGCGCCAACAGCGTCATCGCGCCGGGCACGACCCTCGATGAACATGTGTTTGTCAATCGCGGCGTCACGCTGGGCCACGATAACCGGATCGGCGCCTATTCGCGCATCCAGCCCGGCGCCAACCTGGGCGGCCTGTCGGTCTATGGCCGTGGGGTGACGGTGGGGCTGGGCGCCACGGTGCTCGAGCGCCTGTGCATCGGCGACCATGCCGTGATCGCGGGCGGCGCCGTGGTGCTGGCCGACGTGCCCGCTGCCGTGATGGTGGCCGGCGTCCCCGCAACCGTTCGCAAACAGCTGGTGCTTGACCATGACTGACACACGCTCCCCGTATTTAATCAACCTGGCGCTGACCGGCATGGTGCCGACCCGCGCCATGAGCGCCAGCGTCCCGCTGTCGCACCAGGAAATCATTGATGATATTGCGCCCGCGCTGGAACTGGGCGTCCACATGCTGCACTTGCATGCCCGCGATGGCGATGGCGTGCCGACCAGCGACCCGGAACCCTTCGGGCGCCTGATCGAGAGCATCCGCCAGTTGCCTGGTGGGCGCGAGGTGCTGGTGTGCATCACCACCAGCGGCCGCAACGATCCCGGCTTTGCGGCGCGCTCGCGCGTCCTCGACCTGGATGGCGACATGAAGCCGGACATGGCCAGCCTGACGCTGAGTTCCCTGAACTTCACCGGACAAGCCAGCATCAATGCGCCGGACACCATCCGGTCGCTGGCGGCCCGCATGCTGGAACGGGGCATCCGCCCGGAGCTGGAAATCTTTGACCTCGGCATGGCCAATTTTTTACACGTGCTGATCAAAGAAGGACTGGTGCAAGGGCCCTGCTATGTCAACATGCTTCTTGGGAACATTGCCGGAGCACAGGCTAATCCGATGCAGTATGCGGCGCTGCGCCAGCATATTCCCGAGCAGGCGGTGGTGGCCATTGCCGGCCTTGGGCATGCCCAGCTGACGGCCAACACGCTGGGTTTGCTGTTTGCCGACGGCGTCCGTACCGGCCTGGAAGACAATCTGTGGCTGGACCGCGAGCGCCGCCAGCCCGCGAGCAATCTGTCTCTGGTGCGGCGCGTTATCGCGCTGGCCGAAACGCTGCAGCGCCCGCTGGCGTCGCGGCCATGGCTGCGAGCGAGGTTGGGCTTTGAGTGATTTTTTGCCGTTTGCACGTCCGTCGATCGACGAGGCAACCATCGAGCAGGTGGTGGCCGTGTTGCGCTCCGGCTGGCTGACCGGTGGCCCGCAAGTGCGCGCCTTCGAGGCCGCACTGGGCGCCTATTGCGGCGGCCGCACGGTGCGCGTGATGAACTCGGGCACCGCCGCGCTGGCATTGGCGCTGCAACTGGCGGACATTGGCCAGGACGACGTCGTGATCACCACGCCGCTGACCTGGGTGGCGACCGCCAATGTGATTGTGCAGGCCGGTGCGCAACCGCGCTTTGTCGATGTCGATCCGGTCACGCGTAATCTCGACCTGCGCCTGGCAGAGAGCGCTGTCACCCCGGAAGTGCGCGCCATCATGCCGGTCGACCTGGCCGGTCTGCCGGTGGATCGGGACGCCCTGTATGGCTTGGCGCAGCGTCACGGCTTGCGCGTGATCGAGGATGCCGCGCAGTCGTTCGGCGCGCAGTCGCGTGGCCAGTTGGTTGGCGCTACCGGCGACTTCGTGGCGTTCAGCTTCCATGCCAACAAAAACATCACCACCGGAGAGGGCGGCGCGCTGGTGTTGCCGGCCGATAGTGATCCGGCGCGCTGCGAGCGCTTGCGCCTGCTCGGGGTCCAGCGCTTTGACGACGGCACCCTTGATGTCGATGAAATGGGCGTCAAGGCCAATATGTCGGACGTGGCCGCCGTGATCGGCCTGGGGCAACTGGCGCGCGTGGCCGAGATTACGCAGCAGCGGCGCATGCTGGCCCAGCACTATTTTGCGGAACTGCCGCGTGATCGGGGCCTGGTCTTGCCGGCGCCCGACTTCACCGGTTCGAACTGGCATATGTTCCAGGTGCTGCTGGCGGACGGTGTCGATCGCGCAGCCGTGATCGGCGCCCTGCGCGCATTGGGGATCGGCGCCGGCGTGCATTATCCGGCGGTTCACTTGTATACTGCCTACCGGCGACTGGGCTACGCCCCGGGCGACTTCCCCGTCGCGGAAAATATTGCGCGCCGCATCCTTACCCTGCCTCTGCATCCGCAGATGACCAGCGCCGATGTCCGGCGGGTCTGCGATGCATTGCACAAAGTACTCCCATGACGAAAAAAATTCTTATTCTTGGCGCCAATGGTTTCATTGGCCATCACTTGTCGCGCCGCATACTGGACACCACCACCTGGGAAGTTCATGCGATGGACATCGCCCAGGATCGGCTGGGCGAACAGTTAAACCATCCACGCTTTCATTTTTTCCAGGGCGACATCCGGCTTGAACAGGATTGGATCGAGCGCCACATCCAGCTGTGCGATGTCATCCTGCCGCTGGTGGCGATTGCCACGCCGGCGACCTATATTTCGGACCCGCTGTCGGTCTTTGAACTGGATTTTGAAGCGAATTTGCCGATCGTCCGCGCCACCGTCAAGCATGGCAAGCGCCTGGTCTTCCCCTCCACCTCGGAGGTGTATGGCATGAGCACGGATGATGAATTCAATCCGGAAACGACGCAGCTGGTGTATGGCCCGGTGACGAAATCGCGCTGGATCTACGCCTGTTCGAAACAACTGATGGATCGTGTGATCTGCGCCTACGGCCAGCAACATGGCCTGCGCTTTACCCTGTTCCGCCCCTTCAACTGGATCGGCCCGGGCCAGGACTCGCTCGATGCGGCGCATGAGGCGTCCAGCCGTGTCGTCACCAAGTTCTTGTACGCCATTCTCCATGGTCTGCCGATCACGCTGGTCAACGGCGGCACGCAGCACCGCAGTTTTACCTGCATCACGGACGGCATCGAGGCGCTGATGCGGATCCTGGACGATACCTCCGGGGCGGCGGACGGCAAGATCTACAACATCGGCAATCCGCACAACGACGTCTCGGTGGCCGAATTGGCAAACCGGATGCTGGCGCTGGCGGCGGACTATCCGGCGTTGCGCGCGTCGGCGGCGCAGGTGCAGTTCCAGGTACTGCCGGGGACCGACATGTATGGTGCCGGCTATGAAGATCCGAGCCGGCGCATCCCCGACATCGCCGCGGCGAAAGCCGATTTGTCATGGGCGCCTGAAGTCGGGCTCGATGCGGCCTTGCGCTCGATATTGGCCACGGTGGATGCCGGCCAGGCCACGTAAATCCAGGACTGGCCACAAGACGGCCAGCGTCGTGCAGCTTTGCCGCGCAAGCCGCCCCGTGATGCACGGGGCGGCTTTTTTTTGATCAAGCCGCTTTCGGCTTGGTCAGCAGCAAGTTGGTGGCTTGCTTGATCATCGACTGGATCGCCTCCAGGTCGAATTTGCCGGCCCGGATTTCTTCCCGCATCGTGCCCAGGTACCACAGGCAGGTGGTCAGCTTGCTGGCCAGCTGTTCGTCGGCCGTGTGGCGGTCGTCGAAGTAATGGCCGTTTTCCAGCGCGTCGCAATACAGTTGCAGCCAATCCAGGTTGGCGCGGATGGCCTGACCGTTGCCGCGCTGGTCCTGGCCGCCGTGCAGGCGGAAATAACTGAGCGTGTCCGGCAGGTACACCGCGTCATGCTCGCGCAAGATCGCCAGCCAGGTCGCCACGTCCGACAGCACCGTGTATTGGCGGCCGCAGAACATGCCGAACTGGCGGTCCAGCGCTTTCTTACGGATCAGCACCGTGGTGGGCTCGCCGATCAGGTTGCGCCCCCCGGTCAGCAGCAGGTGGCCGAACTGGCGGCCGCTGATGCGCGCTTCCGATTCAAACAAACGCTCGGTGCCCGGGATCGGCGCCATGTGCGCGCCGTTGGCGTCGATCAGTTGGCGGAACGACGTCACCAGGCCGATTTTTTCATCAGTCAGCATGAACGACATCATGCGCATGATCTTGTCCGGATGGTACAGGTCGTCGTCCATCAGGAAATTGATGTACTCGCTGCGCGAATGCTTGAAGCAATTCATCGCGTTTTCCAGCGGACCGTAGCCAGGCACCCGGTAATAACGGATTTGCGGATACTTGGCGATGTAGGGCGCGAAGCGGGCCCGGGTCAGTTCATCGTCGCTGTTGTCGCTGATGATGATCTCGATGTTCGGGTACGTCTGCTCCAGCACGCTTTTCAGTGCCAGTTCGCCATAGTCGGGGCGGTTGTGGGTCGGCAGCAGGATCGACACCAGCGGCAGGCCACTTGGCGTGATGTTGCGGTCCGGATTGACGGCAATTTCCGTGAAGCGCTGTTCCAGGTCGCGCACGAAGCGCTCGCTGTCGAACAGCGGCGTGCTGAGGCGATTCGCTTCCAGTTTCTGGTGCAGTTCGGCGGTATAGGCGCGGTCATTGCCCAGCTTGATGGCCAGTGCTTCGTAGTCGGCGGTGGTAAACGTCACCAGTTCCGGCAGGCCGACTGCGCGCAGCAGGCTGCCCGCCATGCGCGACGAGAACGTCTTGCCGGCGCAGGTCAGCACCGGCAAGCCGGCCCACAGCGCGTCGCTGGCGGTGGTGCCGCCACCGAACGGGCTGGTGTCAAGGAACAGGTCGGCCACCTGGAAGCGCGCCAGGTAATCGGCCGGCGCGACCCGCTTGGCAAATAGCAGGCGTTCCGGGTCGACGCCGCGCACCTGCGCTTCGCGCTGCAGGTTGGTGCGCACGATGTCGCCATCGGCCACCAGCCACAGCACCGAGTTCGGCACGTCGCGCATGATGCGCATCCAGCTGTCGAATACTTCCGGGATGATCTTGAAGGTATTGTTGAAGGCGCAGAACACATACGCGTCTTCGGGCAGCCCGCACGAGGCGCGTGTCGGCTTGACGCCGATCTGGCGCTGGCGATCGTTGATCTGGAACGTGTGCGGCATGTGCAGCGGCTTTTCAGTGAAGAAAGGCTCGAGCTCGGGCGGCATCACGAACGGGTCGGAAATCACGTAATCGATTTCCGGCAGCGCGGTCGGACCTGGCAGGCCGAGCCACGTCACCTGCACCGGCGCGGGGCGGTGCGACAAGATGTTGTGGCGGGCGTTCATGGTCAGGCCGTGCAAATCGACCAGGATGTCGATTTCGCAGGCGCGGATCAGTTGCGCCGCTTCCAGGTCTGACAGGGCGCCGATCCGGATATGGTGGTCCATGCCGGCAATCACGCGGGCGCGCAGCGGCGAACCGTCTTCATGACTCCAGCAAAAACCGAACACTTCGAATTTGCTGCGGTCGTGCAAACCATACAGCTCGGCGGTCAGGATCGACACCGCGTGCGAGCAAAAGTCGGACGACAGGTAGCCGATGCGCAGGCGCTCGTGCTTGTAGCCGGCGGTGGCCATCGGCGCCACGCCCTTCAATACTTTTTCTTCGACATAGCGCTGCGACGCGCCGACTTGTTCGATCGGTTCCGGCGACGCGCTCAGCATCGCCAGCGCCGACGTACCGTCCAGCAGCTTGCGCTCGGAAATGCCGATGCGGGTGTCGAACACGGGCCAGTTGCACTGCTTCTGGCGCAGGTGCACCCAGTGCGTGACGACGTTGCGCTGGTCCGGTTCCAGCCGCAAGCTTTCCGCCAGCGCGGCTTCGGCTTCCGGCATGCGCTTGAGGATTTCCTGCAGGCGGCCGATATTGTTCAGCGCCTGTACGCGCAGCGCCTTGGTCGGCGGTGTGGTGGGCGGCGAAATTTCCACCGCCTTGCGCCACAGTTCCAGCGATTCTTCCGGGCGCTTCATGCGCTCGAGCAGCGTGCCCAGGTTCAGCAGCGCTTCGACGAAATTCGGGTTGGCTTTCAGCGCGGAGCGGTAGGCCGCTTCGGCCCCGGCTTCATCGGCCACCGCCAGCAGCACGGCCAGGTTGAACCAGGCCGCGTACGCCAGCGGCGAAGGCGTGTTGTCCAGCCACAGCTTGTATACATGGATGGCCTGGTCGCTTTGACCGGCTTCGGTCAGCAACTGCGCCACCTGGAACAGTTCGATGATTTGCAACATGCCAGTGGCGGCTTGCTGCATGGCGGTGTCGACCTGGGCGGTCTGTTCGTGCGTGAGCGGGGTAACGGTCGTCGGTTTGGTCATGATGGCTTTCAAGCTCCGGTTCAGGCGCGCGGCGTGCTGAACCAGCGGTACGTTTTATCGATGGTGTGTTCGAGCGTGCAGGTCTGGCGCACGCCCAGGCGCTTTTCCGTGGCCGAGGTGTCGGGGAACAGGTCGTCGTCGCGCACCGGACGGTTGGGCAGGGTGTTGAGCGCGACGCGCGGGCGCGGCGCCACCTGGTCGCCGATCAGGCGCACCAGATCCAGGTGGCTGACCGCTTGCGCGCTGCCCAGGTTATACACTTCGCCATCGACCCCCTTGGCCAGCGCGGCCAGGCACCACCAGGCCGCGTCGCTGCCATACAGATAGCTGCGGCGCGCGCTGCCGTCGCCGTGGATGCGGATTTCACCACTGGTCAGGACATCGCGCAGGAAGTTGTTGATGGCCCACGGACGGTCTAGTTCCTGGTACGCGCCGGTCAGGGTGAACGGGCGCACGGTGGACACCGGCAGGCGGTACTGGCTGCGGAAGATCGCCGCCACCATTTCCGCGCTGCGCTTGGCTTCCGCATACACGGTGTGCGGATGGCCGACCGGCAGCGCGAACACATCGGTTTCCGCCAGTGCGCCGGAACGCTGCGGCGCGCCGGCCACCAGGCAGGAACTGACGTTGACGAAGCGGCGCAGGCCGTCCAGTTGCGCAGCCGCTTCCAGCGCGTTGGCGACGCCGGCGGTGGTGGTCTGGTACACGCGCAGCGGATCGGACGCGTGCACCCGGTTGTTCGGGATGCCGGCCGCGTGCAGCACGTAGCTGGTGCCGCGCGCGAATTCAAACGATGAGCGCACATCCTGCTTTTTCAGGCGGATGTCGAGGCGGTTGGCCAGGTGCGGGCACTTTTGCGGCCACTCGCTGATATTGCGCGCATACAGGTCGAGCGTGATGCCGAGGTTGTATTCATCGTTCAGGGTGGCCACCATTTCCGCCACCCAGGTGCCGAGGAAGCCGGTGCCGCCGGTCACGGCAATGTGCTGGCGCGCCAGCGCGCTGCGCACGTCGGACTGGCCGGCGCAGGCGGCCAGGCAATCCTGGCGCATTTCCGCGTAGCGGGCGAGGTCGTTATGGCTGGTACGGTCGGTCATGGAGTCAGCCTTTCGTGGTGGCGCCGCCCTGTGCGGCCAGGTCACGCGCAACTTCAATGATCAGGCTTTCCTGGCCCGCCACGGCGTTGCGCTTGCCGAGGCCGAAGAAGATGTCGCGCGGGTCGACGTTGTAGTCTTGCGCGGCGCGCGCCACCGGCTTGGCGAAGCCGGAAAACACGCCGGCCAGGCCGCTGACGATGGACAGCGGGGAAATGGAGGGCGCCACCGGATTGAATTCCTTTTCCGCCACGTCGGCCGCGTCGAGGATCTTGTACAGGTCGATGCCGGTTTCAAAACCAAGGCGGTCGAACACCGCCACCAGCACTTCGAGCTGGGTATTGCCGGCGCCGGCGCCAAAGCCGCGGATGGTGCCGTCAATGATGGTGGCGCCGGCGTTGACCGCTTCCACCGAGTTGATGACCGCCATGCCCAGGTTGTTATGGCCGTGGAAGCCGACCGGGATCGACAAGCCGCCGACCAGGGTGCCGATGCGTTCCTTGACGTCGTCCGGGAAATACGCGCCGGCCGAATCCATGATGACGATGGCTTCCGCGCCGTACGATTCCATTTTCTTGGCTTCTTCCAGCAGCACCGCCGGCGTCGCCATGTGGCTCATCATCAGCACGCCCCAGGCTTCCTTGCCGGCCTGGCGCACGTAGTTGATGTGACGGTCGGTGATGTCGGCTTCGGTGCAGTGGGCGGCAATGCGGAACACGTCCACGCCCAGGTCGATGGCGCGGCTCAAGTCTTTCTTGATGGTGCAAAAGCCGGGAATCACGTGGATGCCCAGGCGCGAATGCTTCAAGTTGGCGCGCGCGGTTTGCAGGATGTCTTCATCGGTCAGGCGACATTCGCCCACCAGCATCGATGACGCGCCCAGGCCGTTGCCATGGCCGACTTCGACGATCGGCACGCGTGCCGCTTCGGCGGCCTGGCAATACGCGACAAAACTTTCCCGGCTGAGCTGGTGGCGCACGGCGTGGTTGCCGTCGCGCAGGGTCGGGTCGCTGATCAGGATTTTCTTAGCCATGCTGGCGCTCCTTCGCGTCGTCCGCGGTGGCCAGGCGTTCGGCCATCGCGATAGCGGCGCAATTGATGATGTCGAGGTTGCCCGCGTATTGGGGCAGGTAATCGCCGTTGCCCAGCACCTTGATGGTGGTGACCACGCGGCCGCCTTCCAGGGTCGGTGGCACGATCAACTGGTAGCCGGGCACGTAGGTTTTCAGTTGCGCCACCATGGCGTCGACCGCGGCGCGGATGGCCGGCAAGTCCGGGTCCGGGATCTTGGCGTAAATGGTGGTCTGCATGTCGATCGGCGGATTGGCCGGATTCAGGATCAGGATCGCCTTGGCGCGCGCGGCGCCGGAAAAGCGCTGCAGCGCGTCTTCCGTGGTTTCAATGTATTCGTCCAGGTTGGCGCGCGTGGCCGGGCCGGCGCTGCGCGACGCGATGCTCGACGCCACTTCCATGTATTCGACGTTCTTGTGCACGTTGCCGATCGCATGCGCGATCGGGATCGACGACTGGCCGCCGCACGTCACCATGTTGATGTTGCGCGAACCGGTGTCCAGGCAAGCCTGGGCATTGATGGCGGGGATGCAGAATTCGCCCAGCTTGGCCGGGGTCATGTCGATCACGGTTTTGCCGAGCTTTTCCAGCGCGGCCCAGTGTTCGATGTGGGCCATGGCGGACGTGGCGTCGAACACCAGGTCGCAAATGTCCGGGTTTTCCACGATGGCTTCAATGCCCCGGTCGGAAATCGGCACGCCCAGCTGGCTGGCGCGCTTCATGCCGGCCGAGTTGAAATTGCGGCCCGCGAACAGGGTGCAGGTCAGGTGCGGCGAGCGCATGGCTTTGATCAGCAGGTCGGTGCCGATGTTGCCGGAACCGATGATGGCTATCTTGAGCGGGGCAGGGTTTTTCATCTTGCGCTATCCATGTCGTGGTCTGCAGTCTTGCCAAGGATTATCGCCGATTCGCTGGCGATGCCATCCTCGGAAGTGTAGGCCGGTTGGTAGCCCAATTCGGCGGCTTGCCGGTTGAGCGAGTAGTAATGCGGTTTGCTGCCGGTGGCATTGACTGTATTCGCGGCGTTGTCGTCGGCCACCGCATAGCGCAGGCCGAAGCGGCGCTGCATCAGTGCCAGCAGGGATGGTTTGTCGATGGGGGCGGCGCTGTAGCAATCGAGTGCGCGGTTGCCCGGGTTGGCCAGCACGCATTGCACCAGTTGGTGAAAGTCGGTGCGGTGCAGGTAGTCGCGCACCATGAAGCCGGGGCTGGTGTGCAGCACGCTGCCGTCGCGCACGGCGCGCAGCAGGTCGGTGATGAAAAAGCGCGCCGCCAGGTCTTGCGTATGGCTGAAATAGTTAAAGATGCGCAGGTCGGTGATGGCGTCGTCTGGCCGCGCGCGGTGGCGGCATTCGGCATGCAGCTTGGCCACCGCATAGTAATCCTGCGGCTGCAAGGCATTGATGGCCACCGTGGCGCGGGTGTCCGGCCCGGCCGGGGCGGCGAAATCGCTGCCGTACGCCGCGCCGCTGGACAGGAACACATAGCGCCGCGACGGATGGCGGCGCAGTCCGGCCAGCGCCAGGTCGTCGAACTGCTGCGTGATGGAAAAAATATCGCCGCCCATGCTGGCGGCGCGCTGCGGGTCGCCGACGCCGACGAAATTGAGCACGGCGTCGTGCGGCACGCGGTCATATGCGTCGTAGGTGGCGACCGGCAAATCCAGGCCTTGCCGGTCCAGCCACGCCTGCATGGCGGCCGTGTCGCGCACGTACAGCAGCAGGTCATGCTGGCCTGCCGCCGCCAGCGAGCGCACCAGATCCTTGGCGATCTGGCTGCTTGCGCCGAGTATGGCCAACCTGCTCATATCAGAGCGCGCGCGACTTCTCGTGCATACCGGCCAGCATGGCCTGATCGAGCACCTCGCGCGGCAGCAGCGGCGACAAGTCTTCCAGCGGTGGCGAGACCAGGCTGCCATCCGGGCGCGCCACCACCGACAGCTTCGGCGAGAACAACTGTTCCGGATGCATGAACACTTCGCAAATCACCGGACCGGTGGCGGCCTGCACCTGTTCCAGCGTGCTGTCGACTTCATCCCACTGGCGGATCTGGAACGACGGGATGTCGAAGGCCGTCGCCAGTTTCGAGAAATCAGGGCAGGACACGCCGGACGCCGCATCGGTGCCGACATAGGTGCTCTTGAACAGCGAATTCTGCGTGTGCTTGATCATCAGGTAGCCGTCATTGTTGAAGATGAACAGCTTGATCGGCAGCTTGTGGTGCACCATGGTTTGCAGTTCCTGCAAATTCATCATCATGCCGCCGTCGCAATTGAGGCACATGACTTCGCCACGGTCGTTGGCGAACGACACGCCCAGCGCGGCCGGCAAGCCATAACCCATCTCGCCCAGCCCGGTGGACGTCATCAGGCGCTGGCCTTCCTTGAGGCGCAGCACCTGGTGGCCGCACAGCAGCGCGGTGCCCATGTCGGTCACCACCACCTGGTCCGGCTTGAAGTGCTGGTTCAGGCGTTCCATGAAGCGGTACGAGTTCATGAAGCCGCCCTTGTCGGCGTGTTCTTCGCCGACCCACGGGAATTGGGCTTCATAGGCGCGGCAGCGTTCCAGCCAGGCCGGTACTGGCTTGGCGCCACGGGCCGCCACGCGCGCGTGCAGCGCCGCGATGAATTCCCTGGCGTCGGCGACGATGTTTTCGGTGGTGCGCACCGCGTGCTTGGACACTTCGCTCGGGTCGATATCGACCACGTCGATGCGGGCGCCGCGCGCCAGTTCCGTCAAGTCATAGCCGACTTGCGGGATCGCCAGGCGGGTGCCGATGGCCAGCACGTAATCGCTGTTTTGCAGCACGAAGTTGGCGGCGCGCTGGCCATAGACGCCGGCGCGGCCAAACACCAGCGGGTGGTCCGAATCAATCATGTCGATGCCGGCCCATGACACCAGCGCCGGCACGCCCAGCAAGTCCAGCAGCGGCGCAATGGCGCGCTCGCCGCCAGCCAGGCGGATGCCGTTACCGAGCCACAGCACCGGCCGTTCGGCCGCCAGCAGCGCATCAATCGCGCTGTCGATCTGGGTGGAGGCGGTGTCCGACAGCGCACGGTCGTTGGTGGGCGCGGTGAAGTGCGCCATGGCGTCGCGTTCGATGCGGCTGGCCTGGATATCCATCGGGATTTCCACCCAGACCGGGCCGGGACGGCCGTCCAGCGCCACATGCACGGCTTGTTCCAGCGCATGCAGGGTCTGCTCCGGCTTGGTCACGCGTTCCTGGAATTTGGTCACGCGGCTCACCATCTGGCACGTATCGTAGCCTTGCACGCCCCACATGCGCAGCGGGTTGTCCGGGAACGTGAAGCGCGAGTTTTCGTTGCCGGCAATGATCAGGCACGGAATCGAGTCGGCCCAGGCCGACACCACGCCGGTGACGCCGTTGGTGGCGCCGGCGCCGGTGGTCAGCAACGCTGCCGCCAGGCGGCCATGCGTGCGGTAATAGGTTTGCACCGCCATGGCGGCGCTTTGTTCGTGGTGCACACACACGATTTCACTGTAGCCGTGGCGGGTGATGGCTTCGAACAAATGCACATTGCCGGCGCCAATGATGCCGAAAACGTGGCGGATGCCCATGTGTTCGAGCTGTTCGGCCACTTGCTGGGCGACCTTGATTTTTTCTTGTACGTTCATCATCAGAATCCCACGCCGAAGAACTCTTCTATCTTGGTTGCGGCGTATTCCAGCATTTCTTGAGTCAGGCCGGGATACACACCGATCCAGAAGGTGTCGTTCATGACGCGGTCGGTATTGGTCAACTCGCCGGAGACGCGGTAATTGCGGCCCACCATGTAAGGCTGGCGCGTCAGGTTGCCGGCGAACAGCAGGCGGGTGCCGATCTTGTGCTGGTCCAGGTATTGCAGCAAATCCACGCGCGACACATTCGATTCCGGCTTGATGGTCATCGGGAAACCGAACCAGGACGGGTCCGAATGTTCGGTCGCTTCCGGCAAGATCAGGAAGTCCGAGCAGGTTTGCAAACGCTGTTTCAGGAACGCGAAATTGTCCTTGCGGGCCTGAATGAAGCCGGGCGCACGCTCAAGCTGGGCCAGGCCGCAGGCCGCCTGCATGTCGGTGATCTTGAGGTTATAGCCCAGGTGCGAATAGGTGTACTTGTGGTCATAGCCTTCCGGCAAGGTGCCCAGTTTCCAGCAAAAACGCTTGCCGCAGGTATTGTCTTTGCCGGGCGGGCAATAGCAGTCGCGGCCCCAGTCGCGGAACGATTCCGCGATCATTTTCAATTCCGGGTTGTTGGTGAACACGGCGCCGCCTTCACCCATGGTGATATGGTGCGCCGGATAGAACGACATGGTACCGATGTCGCCAAAGGTGCCGACCATCTGGCCACGGTAGGTGGCGCCGAGCGCATCGCAGCAATCCTCGATCAGCCACAAGTTGTATTTCTTGCAGATCGCCGTGATGACGTCCAGGTTGTACGGGTTGCCCAGCGTGTGGGCCAGCATGATGGCCTTGGTTTTCGGGCTGATGGCCGCTTCCAGCTGCGTCACGTCGATGTTGTAGGTTCCCAGTTCCACGTCGACAAACACCGGCACCGCGCCGAATTGCAGGATCGGATTGACCGTGGTGGGGAAGCCCGCCGCCACGCCGATCACTTCATCGCCCGGCAGGATGGCGCGCTCGCCCAGTTTGGGCGAGGTCAGGGCGGAAAACGCCACCAGGTTGGCCGACGAGCCGGAGTTCACGGTGATCAGGAATGGCACACCGATCAGCTTGGCCAATTTGGCTTCGAACTCGTCATTGAAACGGCCGGTGGTCAGCCACGCGTCCAGCGAGGCGTCGACCATCAAGCCCATTTCCGGGGCACCGACCACCTTGCCGGCCGGTGGAATCATGGTTTCACCCGGTACGAAGGCTTTCGGCTGGCTGGCCAGTGCGCCGTATTGGGCGACCAGTTGGAGGATTTGTTCGCGCAGTTGTTCTTTGCTCAGTTGATCGATGCTCATGGTGTTGCTGCCTTACTCGTGTCCAGTATTTTGATAGGTGGCGATCTGCGCCAGGGTCAGCGCGCGCATGTCGGCGCCGGCGGCGTGTGCCTTGTGCCAGGCGACAATGTGGTCGATGGTTTGCGCCAGGGGCCAGCGTGGTTGCCAGCCGAGGCGGCTTTTCGCCTTGGAGCAATCCAGTTTCAAGTAGGTTGCCTCATGCGGCTGCGGGGCGCCGTCCAGTTGCCATGCCGCACCGTCACCCCAGCTGTCGCACAGGCGGCCGATGATCCATTCGACCGGACGCGCATCGGCGTCGTGCGGGCCGAAATTGAATCCTTCGGCATAGTCGGGGCCGTGCTGAACCAGTCGCTCGGCCAGGGTCAGGTAGCCCGACAGCGGTTCCAGCACGTGTTGCCATGGGCGGATCGCGTGCGGGCTGCGGATTTGCACCGGCTTGCCGGCGGCAATCGCGCGGATCATGTCGGGAATCAGGCGGTCTTCGGCCCAGTCGCCGCCGCCGATCACGTTGCCGGCACGGCCGGAACCCAGTGCGATGCCGTGTTCGGCATAGTGGGCGGGATTGAAGTACGAATTGCGGTAGGCGCTGGTGATCAGCTCGGCGCAACCCTTGCTGTTGCTGTACGGGTCATAGCCGCCCATGGCTTCGTTTTCACGGTAACCCCATGGCCATTCCTTGTTTTCATAGCACTTGTCGCTGGTGACATTGACCACGGCGCGGATGCCGGGGGTGGCGCGCACCGCTTCGAACAGGTGCACCAGGCCCATCACGTTGGTGGAATAAGTTTCCACCGGATGCGCATACGAGTGGCGCACCAGCGCCTGGGCCGCCATGTGGATCACGATGTCCGGCTGGGCCGTCTGCACGGCCGCGCGCAGCGCGTCCGCGTCGCGGATGTCGCCCAGCGTGGACACCATGCCTTGGCCGACCGACGCCGCATCAAACAGGCTGGGCTGGCTGGGTGACGCCAGTGCATAGCCATGGACGTGCGCGCCCAGTTGTTGTAGCCACAAGCTCAGCCAACTGCCTTTGAAGCCGGTATGGCCGGTGAGAAAAACGCGTTTGCCGTGCCAGAACGATGGATTCATGCGTGGCGCACCCACGGGGCCTTGCCGCTTTGCCACAGATCTTCCAGCGCCACCTTGTCGCGCAGGGTATCCATCGGTTGCCAGAAGCCGCGGTGCTGGAAGGCGTTCAACTGGCCTTCGGCGGCCAGCTGCTCCAGCGGCTCTTTTTCCCAGATGCAGTTATCGTCCGTCAGGTAATCCAGCACTTTCGGCGACAGCACGAAGTAGCCGCCGTTGATCCAGTTGCCGTCGCCCTGCGGTTTTTCCTTGAAGGCGGTGACACTGGTGCCGTCCATGTCGAGCGCGCCAAAGCGGCCCGGTGGCTGCACCGCTGTCATGGTGGCCAGCTTGCCATGTTCCTTGTGGAATTTGACCGACGCGGCAATGTCGATATCGGCCACGCCGTCGCCATAGGTGAAGCAAAACGCTTCGTCTTTTTCAATATAGGCACGCACCCGGTTCAGGCGGCCGCCGGTCATGGTGTTTTCGCCGGTATCGACCAGCGTGACTTTCCACGGTTCCGCGTGACGTTCGTGCACCTGCATGGTGTTGTACTGCAGGTCAAAGGTCACGTCGGACGTGTGCAGGAAGTAGTTGGCGAAAAATTCCTTGATGACGTAACCCTTGTAGCCGCAGCAGATCACGAAATCGTTGATGCCATGGGCCGAGTAGGATTTCAGGATATGCCACAAGATGGGTTTGCCGCCGATTTCCACCATCGGCTTGGGCTTGACGGTGGTTTCTTCGCTCAGCCGTGTCCCCAGTCCGCCGGCAAGAATGACTGCTTTCATGATGCTCCCTTTGGTTTTTTAGTTTGGCAGCGGAATGCGCAAGTGGGCGGCGATTCTCCTGCCAGCCTATTATCGGCCAGCGAGGGCTATTCTAAACCAGAAACAAAGGGGTTGTGGGGGGCTTTCTTGCGCCTTTTCCCTCTGGCGGCGCACATTGTGACGGTGCGGATACGCTCGCACCACATTTCGTTTGCCAACGCGCCATCCAATCAAAAGGCGCCGTTCCCTCGCGGGAAACGGCGCCTTTGGGGCGGGCCGGCAGGGCGGCTTATTTGTTGGGCACGGTCAGCCAGCCGGTTTGCGCCTGCGTCAGGCTTTGCAGGCGGTCGTGACGCTCCACCGGCGCCGCCGACAACAGCGGTGCGTGGGTGGCGAAGTCGCGCAGCGCATCGGCCATTTGCTGCACTGCCGGCGCCATCGCGCCGCCCTGGTCCAGGGTCAGCTTCGGTGCGGCCGGGGCCGCATCTTGCGCCATCGCATAGCTCGACAGGGCGTGCGACAAGCTGCTCACTTGCGCCGACATTGGCGAGGCCGAGGTGCGGAACCAGACGTCGGCGGTGTCACCGGTGCTGCCATCGGTCCTGGTATAGCTCGACTTCAGTCCCACGATATTGCCGTGGTCGATGCTGCCATCGGTTTGCGCTGCAATCGACAGCGACGCGATGTCCAGGTTCTGCAGGGTATGCAATTCGCCGGCATCGCTGACGCCGTCGGCGTTGGCATCGATCCAGACGCGCAAGTGGCTGAAGGCTTGGTCGCGCTTGTCAATGACGCCGTCGGCGTTGCTGTCGAGCGCACCCAGGGCTTGGTAGCCATCGGTGGCGGTGCTGCCATCGGCCAGCGCGGTGTGGTCGCCGAACAGTTCGGAGCCGTCGTTGATGGTGCCGTCGTGATTGCGGTCCAGCACCAGCAAGCCATCGTTCGCTCCGACCCAGCCGGTGGCGGTTTTCTGGCCGGCGGCATAGATGTCGAACGCCACACCTTGCTCCAGGCCGACGGTGGTGACGCCGTTGCCATCAAGGTCGAGGATCAGCGGCGAGCCGTAGTTCGACGAGCTGGCGTTGAGCGCCATGGTTTGCGCGGTCGTCATGGCCGCCACTTGCGCCACCGTGAAGGTATTCACCTGCGCCAGGCTGAGCGCCGCCAGGTCCTCGGTTTCCAGCGCCTGGATTTGCGTGGTGGTGAACGACACGATCGCCAGCGTGCTGAGGCCGGCGGCCTGCGTGGCCGTCAGGCTGGCCACCTGTTCGGTGGTCAGCGCCTGGATTTGCGTCGCTTTCAGCGCCTGCATTTGCAGGGTGTTGAGGGCAATCCACTGGGCGATCGGCAGCGTGCTGATTTGCGTCGCCGTCAGCGCGTTGATCTGCGCGGTGGTCAGCACCGCCACCTGGGCGTTGCTCAGTTGCGCCAGTTGCGTGGCGCTCAGCACGGCGGCCTGGCTGGCTTTGAGGGCGGCGATTTGCGTCGTGGTCAGGTAGGTGATCTGCGTATCCGTCAGGTAACCGATCTGGTCGGTGCTGAGGTTGCTGATCTGCGACGTGTTCATCACCGGCACCTGCTCGCTGTTGAGCGCGCTGATCTGGTCCACCGTCCATACCGCCAGCTGCGAATTCTTCAGCGCGGCGATTTGCTGGGTGGCCAGGCTGGCGGCCTGGGTGGCCGACAGCGCGGCAATTTGCGTATTGCTCAGGCTCTGGATCTGTTGCGTCGTGAAGCTGGTCAGTTGGGTCTCCGACAGCACGCCGATTTGGTCCACCGTCAGCGACGTGATCTGGCTGGCTTTGATGGCCTTGATCTGGTCGGCCGACAAGCTCAGCAATTGCGCGTTGGTCAGCGCCGGCAACTGGCTGGTCGACAGGTAACCGATTTGCGCGGTGGTCAGCGCGGTGATCTGGTCGGTGGTGACGACCTGCATCTGGTCGGCCGTCAGCGCCACCAGTTGCGTGCTGGTCAGCGCCGGCACCTGGTCGGTGGTCAGCGCCGGGATTTGCGTCTGTGTCAGGCTGCTGATCTGCAGCGTGGACAGGGCGGCAATCATCGTGGTGCCCAGCGCCGCCAGGTTGGACGTTGGCAGCGTGGCCAGCACACCGGCGTCGAGTGCGCGGATTTGCGTGCTCGACAGCGCTTCCATCTGGTCGGCGCTCAGTTCGGCAAAGTTGGCGGTATCGAGCGCCGCCATTTGCAGGGTCGTGATGGCGCGCACCTGCAAGGTGGTCAGTGCGGCCACTTGCGTGTTCGACAGGCCCATCAGCAGCGTGCTGTCGAGCGAACTGATTTGCTTGGTGGTCAAGACCGCCAGGTCTGCGGTTTCCAGCGCGTTCAACTGGTCGCTCGACAGTGCATTCAATTGCGCGGTGGTCAGCGCCACCGCCTGCGCCGTGGTCAGCGCCGCCAGTTGCCCATTGCTGAAGCCGCCGGCCAGCGAGGCCGCGTTCAGGCCTGCAACCGCGGTGCTGGTCAGGGCACTGATTTGCAGCGTGGTCAAGGTGTTGAGCTGGTGCGTATCGAAGCCGCCCAGTTGGGTGCTGGTCAGCACGCCGACCTGCACCGTGTCGAGTGCCGCCAGGTGCGTATCTTGCAGCACCGACAATTGCTGCGACGTCAGGGTACGGATGGCGGCCGTGTTGAAGGCCGCCAGTTGCGTGTCCGTCAAGCCCTGCATGATCTGAGCGGTGGTCAGCGCCGCCACAGCGCGGGTGCCGAGGGCCGCCATCTGCACGCTCGACAGCACCGAAATCTGCAGGCTGGTCATCGACGAGAATTGCAGCGTCGACAGCGCGTTCACCTGCTGTGTGCCCAAGGTCATCAACTGCTCGGTGGTGATGCCATCGGCCAGTTGTGTCAGGCTCAGGCCGGCCAGCGCGGACGTCGACAGGGCATTGACTTGCAGCGTCGTCAGCGACGACAGCAGGGTGGCGCTCAGGGTCGACATTTGCAGCGAGCTCAGCGCATACAAATCGGTGGTTTCAATCGCCGCCACCTGGGTCGCCGTCAGCGCGTCGAACTGGGCGCTGGTCATGGCGCGGATTTGCGCCGTGGTCAGGGCGGCGATCTGGTCGCTGGTGAACCCTTCCGAAATTTGCGTGGCGGTCAGGTTCGCGATTTGTTTCGTGTTCAGCGCACTGGTCTGGTCGGTGCTCAGCGCGGCGATCTGCTCCGACGCCAGCGCCTGCAATTGGGTGGTCTTGAGCGCATTCAAGTCAACCGTTTCCAGGCCCACCACCTGGTCGCTGGTCAGCGCGGCCAGTTGATCGAGGCTCAGGTTGGCCACTTGCTGCGTGGTCAAGGCACTGACCTGGTCGGACGACAGCGAAGCGACTTGGGTGGCGTCGAGGCCGGCCACTTGCGCGGTGGTCAACAGCGCCACGCTGTCCGTCGCCAGCGACTGCACTTGCAGGGTGGTCAGGGCGGCAATTTGCGTGCTCTTCAGGGCGCGCAAGTCGAGGGTTTCCAGCGCCGCCAACTGGGCGGTGCTCATGCCGGCCACCAGTGTGGTATCCAGGGTCGACACTTGCAAGGTGGTCAGCGCCGCCACCTGGTCGCTGGTCAGGACCTGGATTTGCAGGCTGTTCAGCGCGTTCAGTTGGACCGTGCTCAGGCGCGCGATATTGTCGGTTTCCAGCGCCGCCAACTGCGCGTCCAGCAACAGCACCAGCTGGTCGTTCGACAGACCCGTGGTTTGCGCCGTGGTCAAGGCGATCACCTGGTCGCTACTCAGCGCCTGCAACTGTTCGCTGTTGAGTACATTCAACTGGGTGGAAGACAGGTAAATGATGTCGTCCGAACCCAGGCTGACCAGCTGGCTGCTGGTCAAGGCCGCCACCTGATTGGTGCGCAACGCGGCCAGGTCGTTGGACTCCAGCGCCACGATCTGGTCGGTGCCCATGGCCGCCAACTGGTCGATGGCCAGATTGGCCACTTGCAGGGTGGTCAGCGCTTCGACCTGGCTGGTTGCCAGCAGGGCGATCTGGTCGCTGCTGAGGTAAGCCATTTGCGCCGTGGTCAGCACGGCAATGTCATCGGCCGCGATGGCGCGCAGTTGCGTGCTGGACAGCGCTTGCAGCAGGCCCGAGTGCAGCGCCAGCACTTGTTTGGTGGTCAGCGCATCGATTTGCTCGGTGCTGAACGCGTTCATTTGGTCGCTGGCCATGGCCGCCAGCTGGCTGGTGGTCAGGTTCGGGATTTGCGCCGCGGTCAGCATGGAAATCAGGTTACTGGTCAAGACCATGGCCGGGTTGTAGGCCAGCACCGCCAGGTCTTCCGCTTCCAGTGCATTCAACTGGTCGGACGTCAGCGCCTGCAACTGGTCGGACGTCAAGGCGTTGGCCTGGAAGGTGGTCAGGGCAATGATCTGGTCGGTGGTCAGCGACGTTACTTGCGTACTCGCCATGTTGGCGATCTGCTTGGTGGTCAGCACCGCGAAGTCATCGAGCGCGATGGCGCGGATCTGTGTCGACGTCAGGCTTTGCACCTGGTCGGACGTCAGCGCGTTCAACTGGTCGGACGTCATCGATACGATGCGTTCCGTGGACAGCGCGATCAACTGGTCCGAATTGAGCGCGCGGACTTGCAGCGTGGTCAAGGCTTGCAGTTGGTCCGGGCTCAGTCCTTCCAGCTGGAAGCTGCCCAGGTAGCCGATTTGCGTGGTGGTCAGCGCCGCCAGGTCGTCATATTCGAGCACCAGCAATTGCGCCGAGGTCAGCGCCTGCAACTGGTCGCTGGTCAGTGCGCGGATTTGTAGCGTGTTCAGCGTGATGACCTGGTCATTGCTCAGGGCCTTCACCTGCAAGGTGGTCAGCGCGGCGATCTGGTTGGTTTTCAGGATCGCAAAATCGTCCTGTTCGATGGCCGCCAGCTGGGTCGTGGTCAGCGAGGCGATTTGCAGCGTGTTCAGCGCGCGGATCTGCGCCGACGTCAGCGCGATGATCTGGTTGGTGGTCAGCGCCGCGAACTGGTCACTGTTGAGCAACGTTACCTGCAGCGACGTCAGGGCCTGGATTTGCGTATCTTGCAGCGACACCAGTTGCAGGGTGGACAGCGCGCCCAACTGGTTGGCGCGCAGCGTCGCCAGGTCGGCGTCTTCCATCGCGCGCAACTGGTTGGTGGTCAGCGAGGCAATATGTTCGGTGGTCAGCGCGCCAACTTGCAGGCTGGTCAGCGAGATGATCTGGTCATTGGTCAGCGCCTGGATCTGGCTGCTGGTCAGGTAAGCCAGCGGCCCGACCCGGATCACGGCCAGGTCTTCCAGTTCGATCGCGGCAATGCCGGCGGTGGACAGGGCCGACAACTGCGTGCTGGTCAGCGACGCGAACTGCAGGGTGGTCAGCGCCACCACGTGCGCGGTATCGAGCGCTTGCGCCTGGTCGCTGGTCAGCGCCGTCACTTGCGTCGCTTTCAAGTTGGCGAAGTCGCCCACTTCCATCGCGTTCAACTGGTAGCTCGACAGCGCGGCGATTTGCGTGTTCGACAGGCTCGACACTTGCAGCGTGGTCAGGGCGATGATCTGGTCCGAATTGAATCCCGGCAGCTGGGTGCTGTTGAAGGCCGTGACTTGCGTTGCCTTCAGGTTCTGGATCTGGTCGGTGGTCAGCGCACCGATCTGGTCGGTGGTCAGCGCGGCCAATTGCACGGTTTTCAGCGCGCCCAGGTCGTCGGTGTCAATCGCGGCAATTTGGACCGTGTTGAGTATGCTGATTTGCTTGGTGGTCAGCGCCGCCGCCTGCGCGGTATTGAAGGCGGCAATGTGCGCGGTATCGAGACCGGACACTTGCAGTGTGGTCAGGGCGGCGATCTGCGTGATTTTCAGACGCGAGAACGACGCGGTGGAAATGCTGGCCAACTGGTCGGTGGTCAGGCCGATGATCTGGTTGGTGCTCAGCGCCATCAATTGCACCGAGTTCAGCAGACCCAATTGCTCCGTCGTCAGTGCCGAGAATTGCAGGCTGGTCAGCGCCGCCATCTGGATCGACGTCAGCGCCAGCAACTGGTCGGTGGTCAGCGACGCGATATGGTCGGTGGACAGGCCGGTCAATTGCGCCGATTTCAGCGCGGCGACGTCATTGGTTTCCAGCGCGCGCACCTGGTCGGTATTGAACGAGGCGATCTGCAGCGTGGTCAGGGCGGCGGTCTGCTGCGTGGTCAGCGCGGCCAGCAGGCCGGCCGACAGGGTGCCGGTCTGGTACGTCGTCAGCGCGGCAATCTGGCTGGTCTTGAGCGCCGCAAAATCGGTGGTTTCCAGTGATCCCAGCAAGTCGGTGGTCAGCGCGGCCAGTTGGTTGGTGCGCAGGTTGGCCGCTTGCGCCGTCGTCAGTTCGACGATGTTGGCGGCCGTGATGGCGTTCAGCTGCGCCGTGGTCAGGGCGCCGATCTGCAAGGTCGTGATGGCGCGCAGCTGGCTGCTGGACAGCGCGGTGATGCTGTCGCTGCCGAGCGCGGCCAACTGGTGGGTTTTCAGGACCGCCAGGTCGGTCGATTCCAGCGCCAGCGTCTGGTCGGACGTCAAGCTGGCGATTTGCAGCGTGGTCAGGGCGCCCGCTTGCAGGGTGGTCAGGGCCGCCACCAGCGTGGTCGACAATTTTGCGACCTGATCGGTGGTCAGCGCGGCCGCCTGCTGTGTCTTGAGGGCGGCAAAGTCTTGCGACTCCAGCACGGCCAGCTGGTCGGACGTCAGCGCCGAGACCTGGCGCGTGTTCAGGTTGGCCGCGTGCAGGGTGGTCAGCGCCACCACCTGGTCCACGGTCAGCGTCGCCATCTGCGCCGAGGTCAGGCCGGCCAGTTGCAGCGTGGTCAAGGACTGGAATTGTGTGGTGGGCAAGCCCGGCAGCGTATCGGTGCTCAGCGCCGCGATCTGTTGCGAGCGCAGCGCCCGCAAGTCGGTGGTTTCCATCGCCGCCAGTTGGTCGCTGTTAAGCGCAGCCACCTGGCGCGTGCCCATATTGGCCACTTGCAAGGTGGTCAGGCTCACCATTTGTAGCGTGGTGATGGCGCCCACTTGCTGCGAGTTCAGCGCGTTCAGCTGGGTGCTCTTCAACACGGAGAACGTGTTGGTCGGCAACACTTCCAGTTGCGTGCTTTGCAGCGCCGCGATTTGCAGCGTGGTCAGCGCGGCGATCTGGTGCGAGCGCAGACTCAGCATTTGATCGGTGGACAGCGCCGCCACCTGAGACGAACTCAGTTGCGTCACTTGCAAGGTGTTCATGGCCGCCAGTTGCAAAGTCGGAATCAGGGCCACGGAATCGCTGGTCAGGGCCGCCAGCTGGTGCGATTTCAGGGTGGCGAAGTCATTGCTTTCCATCGCCGCCAGTTGGTCGGTGTTGAGCAGCGACACTTGCCTGGTGCTCAGTACACCCACTTGCAAGGTGGTCAGCGCCGCCACCAGGTTGGTGCCTAGCGCGCCGACCTGCACGCTGTTGAGCGCCAAGATCTGGTTGGTGCGCAGCGCGGCAAAGTCGGTCGATTCCAGCGCATTGATCTGGTCGGACGACAGCGACGCCAGTTGGCGCGTGGTGAGCGACACGGTTTGCAAGGTGGTCAGCGCGGCCAACTGGTCGGAATTCAACACCGACAGTTGCAGCGTGCTCAAGGCCGCCATCTGCAGCGAATTGAGCTGGGTGACCTGCATCGTCGACAGCGACGCGATATTGTCGGTCGACAGCGCGGCAATCTGGTTGGTCTTCAGTGCCGCCAGGCCGCTGCTGGCAAACGCGGTCAGTTGGGCGGTATCGAACGCGCTCAGTTGCAGCGTGGTCAGCGCGATGGCCTGGATTGACGTCAGCAGCGCGATCTGGCTGCTGGCCAGCGCTTGCATCTGGGCTGTGGTCAGGGTCGCGATCTGGTTGGTTTTCAGGCTGCGCAAGTCGACGCTTTCCAGCGCGTTGAGCTGGTCGCTGGTCAGCGACTGCGTCTGGCGCGTGGTCAGCGCAGCCACTTGCTGGGTATTCAACGCCACGATCTGGTCGGTGGTCAGCGTCGACAGTTGCAGCGTCGTCAGCGCGGCCAGCAACTGCGACTGCAGGCGCGTGAAGTCGGCCGTTTCCAGCGCATTGAGCTGGTCGGACGTCAGGGCCGCCAGCAGGCGGGTGCCCAGCGCATTGGCTTGCTGGCTGTTGAACGCGATGATCTGGTCGGTGGTCAGGGCGCGCGCCTGCAGCGACGTCAGCGACGCCAGTTGCAAGGTGTTCAGCGCTGCCGCCTGGGTCGCGCCCATGCCGCTGATCGCATCGGTGGACAGCGCGGCGGACTGGTTGGTGCGCAGCGCGGCCAGCACATTGGTCGCCAGCGCGGCCACCTGGTCGCTGGACAGGGCGCGGATCTGCTTGGAATCGAGGCCCGGGGTTTGGGTCGACTTCAGCACCGCGATGTACGAGGTGTCGAGCACCGTCAATTGCGGCGTGGTCAGGGCCGACAACTGGGTCGATTTCAGCGCGGCAAAGTCGATGGTTTCCATCGCCACCAGTTGGCTGGTCAGCAAGGACGCCAGTTGGCGCGTGGTCAGGTTGGCCGTTTGCAGCGTGCTCAGGGCTGCCACCTGGGTGCCGTCCAGCGCTTGCAGCTGGCGCGTGGTCAAGGCTTGCACTTGCTGGGTATTGAGCAAGCCCAGCTGGGTTGAGGTCAGCGTGCTGATGGTGGTGGTCGACAGCGCGGCCACTTGTTGGGTTTTCAGCGCGGCAAACGCCAGCGTGTTCAGGGACGCCAGTTGTGTCGAGCTGATACGCGCCAGTTGCAGGGTGGTCAGCGACGTCGATTGCATCGAATTGAACGTGGCCAGCTGGCTGGCGCTGAGCGCTTCCACCTGCGTCGAGTTCAACACTGCCATTTGGGTCGAGGTCAGCACCGCCAGGTCGGTCGTTTCCAGCGCGTCGACCTGCTCGCTGGTCAGTGCGAACAGTTGCTGGGTGGCCAGGGTGCGGGTTTGCAGCGTGCTCAGCGCGGCAACATGGGTGTCGTCGAGGTTGCGGATCTGGTTTGCCGTCAGGCCGGCCAGCGCTTGTGTGTTGATCGCGCCAAAGTCGGCGGCGTCCATCGCGTTCAATTGCGCCGTCGTCAGCGCGGCCACCTGGCGCGACGACAACGCCGCAGCCTGTTGCGTGGTCAAGCCGGCCAGGTTGGTGTCGCTGATGGCGCTCAACTGCTTGGTGGTCAGCGCATTGATCTGGCGCGTGCCAAATCCGGCAATGTCGGTCGCATCGAGTTGGGACACCTGGTAGGTGGACAGTGCGCCGATCTGTAGTGAGGTCAGCGCGTTCAACTGCGCGCTGTCAAAGCCTTCGGTAAACTGGCTGGGCGACAGCGCGGCAACTTGGTTGGTGCCCAGCGCGGCGATCTGCGTTGACGAGAAACCGCCGAGCTGCGTCGTGCTCAGCGTCTGGATGCCCGCCGTCGTCATCGATTTCAGCGTGGTGCTGTTAATGGCCCGCAATTGTGCTGTGTTCAGCACTTGCACCTGGTCGGTGGTCAACGACGCAATGTCCAGTGTGCCCCAGATGGATACCTGGGCCGTGGTCAACGCGGCAATTTGGGTCGTGGTAAAGGTCGTGACGATCGAGGCCATATTTTATCTCCTAACAGCAATATATCTTACCTGCAATTGGAGCTAATTTGAGATAAGGGCACAAAAAGTATGTTAAATCTTGGTCTGGAAACAATGACTTAGCGCGTGTTCATTAACAATTCCAATAAAAGTCAGGTTATGCTTGAGTGAATGTTTTTTTGAAAAGACTTAGCATGCTGAAAACACCACAGTCATTCCAGCCAACTTTTAATCACTCCGCCCACATAGGGGAAACCCGTATTTTCCTATTTTACGGCAACCGTGTTCTGCTGCGTTCCGCCGACTTGTCGTTGCCCGGCCTCGATGCCGGCTTGTCGCTGGATCCGGCGACAATGCATCCTGTTGGCATTTGGCAACAAAAAGTGTACCAGACTTCGTGGACGGATAGTGACACCGTGCAACATCCAGACTACGCGTGGCACAGCCTGCGTTCGCTGCTGGGGGTGCTGGACGGCGAGTTCCTGGGGCTGGCCGGCCGTGCTTACCAGCTGGCGGAATGGGCCCGCACGCACCGTTATTGCGGCGCCTGCGCCAGCCCCATGCAACTGTCCGCCAGCGACCGCAGTTTTGTCTGTCCCGCGTGCGGCATGACCGCTTATCCGCGCATTTCCCCCGCCATGATGGTGTTGATACGCAAAGGCGACCAAGTGCTGCTCGCCCTGCACGCCAATGCCCCCTATAAACGGTTTACGGCACTGGCAGGATTTCTTGAGGCCGGCGAGTCGGTCGAAGAAGCCATCCATCGGGAAGTATATGAGGAAGTCGGCTTGATCGTGCAAAACTTACAATACTTTGGCAGCCAGTCGTGGCCATTTCCCCACTCGCTGATGCTGGCGTTCACCGCCGACTACCTGGGTGGCGAGATCCGCGTCGATCCGGCCGAGATTGCCGAAGCGCGCTGGTTCGGCCCGGACGACGTGTGGCCGGAGCGTCCGGCCGACGGCGCCATGGTGTCGATCGCCGCGGCGCTGATCAATGCGCACCGGCCGCCGGGCGTCTAAGCGATGTGCCTGATTCGCGGATCCGTAGGCATGGCCGATGCCGTGCCGCCGTTTTCTATATACTGGCGGCAATCGCATTTTTTATGGCTCCACAATATATGACCGCATTTACCGAAAACGATTGGCGCCGCTTCCTGGCCAGCCTGGGCGAAGATCCGGACCGTCCGGGTCTGCTGGAAACCCCGCACCGCGTGTCCAAGGCATGGAAACAATGGACTGCCGGCTATGAACAGAACCCGGTCGACTTGCTGAAAGTGTTTGAAGACGGCGCTGAGCAATACAATGAGTTGATCGTGGTGCGCGGCATCCCGGTCTACAGTCACTGTGAGCACCACCTGGCGCCATTCTTTGGCAAGGCCACGATTGGTTATGTTCCGAACGGCAAGATTGTCGGTTTGTCCAAATTGACCCGCCTGGTCGATTGTTTCTCCCGCCGCCTGCAAGTGCAGGAGCGCATGACGCAGCAAATCGCCAATGCCCTGATGGATGCGCTGGAACCGAAGGCGGTCGGCGTGGTGGTGAAATGCCGTCACCTGTGCATGGAAAGCCGTGGCATCCGTACCCCTGGCGAAGAAACCGTGACGTCGGCCATGTTGGGCGAATTGCAGCCGAACCTGGCGCTGCGCACGGAATTCCTGGCCCTGGCGCGCGAGTCTTAAATGACGGGCGGCGCGGCGATCGAGTGGCAAAGCGGCGATCTGGGCGCCGCCTTTCAACTGGCGGCCGGCAATGGCCGCCCGCTGTTCCTGTACTGGGGCGCTGGTTGGTGCCCGCCGTGCAATCGCGTCAAGGCCGATATTTTCAGCCGGCCCGACTTTGCCCAGCGTATGCGCAACCTGCTGCCATTCTGGCTCGATGGCGATGCCCCCGGCGCCCAGGCGCTGGCCGCGCAATACCGCTTGCGCAGCTATCCGACCCTGATCCTGTTCAGCCCGGACGGCCGTGAAATCACGCGCCTGCCGTGCGAACTCGATGGCGAACGCTTTATTGCCGCGCTCGACATCGCGCTGGCGGCCCGTTATACGGCCGCCGAGTCGCTGCGGGCCGCGCTGCAAGGCACGCGGGCACTGGATGAGACCGAGTGGTCGCTGCTGAGCTTGTATTCATGGGATACCGACGAGGGACACCTGTCGACGGCGGCGGAACAGCCTGCCGTGCTGGCGCGCCTGGCGGCGGCATGTTCCACCAGCGACACGTCGGGCGAGGTCTGCGCCAACGCGGCGGCCCGTTTGCATTTGCATGCGCAGGTGGCGGCGGCGGGACGGATCGCGACCGGCGGCCCGGCCGGCAATGCGTCGGCCAGCGCCGCGCAGGCGGCGGCGGCGATTGCCGCGGCGGCCGACCGCTTGTTGACGGTGTTGGGCGACCCGCGCCTGGCGCGCGCCAACATGGATATCCTCGTCAATAGTGGCGTCAACCTGGTCAAGTGGTCGGGTGCGCGCCAAACCGAACTGGTGCAGACGCTGGGCCAGGCCGCCCGCCATTTCGCGGCCGACGCCAGCCTGTCAGCCGGGGACCGCCTGATGGCGGTACGCCTGCAGATGCGCATGGTGCGCATTGGCGGCAGCGCCGACGGCATGGTGGCGCTGGTGCGGCAGACGGTCGAGCAAGCATTGCAAGCCGAAGCCGATCCGGCTGCCCGTCATACGCTGGTCAACACCGCCGTCAGCGCCTTGCATGACGCCGGGCTGCCGGAACAGGCCGAAGCGCTGCTGCAAGCGGAACTGGCCACCTCGCATGCGCCGTATTATTTCATGCTGAGCCTGGCATCGGCGGCGCGCCGCCGGGGCGATACGGTCGCCACCCTGGACTGGTATGAACAGGCCTGGGCCGCCGCCGAAGGCAGCGCCACGCGCCTGCAGTGGGGCACCACCTACTTGACCAGCGTGATTGATTTGTCGTCCGAGGATTTGCCGCGCATCGAAGCGGCGGCGGCCGAACTGGCCAAGGATATTGCCGCCAACCCCGATGCCTACCAGCAGCGCAACCGCACGCAGTTGCAGCGCCTGGCCAGCAAGCTGGCCATGTTGACGGTGCCAGGACCGCATGCCGGGGCGTTACAGCGCACGCTGACCAGCAAGCTGTAACCCCGCCATGTCCCCCCCCGGGGGTAGACCCCAAATGTGACAAAAGCGGACATTATTTGCCGGCAGGCGCTTCGCGCACCGCCTTGAATTCCGCGCCCGCCTTCCACTGTGGCGCGGTGGCATCTTGCGCGGCGCGGTAGCCGGCCAGGAACAATAACTCGGCATCCTGGGCCGCCCCCGCCATGTCCCAGTCCGGCTGCACCACATCGTTGACCGTGTGGTAGTCGCGCGCCGTGTATTGCGCCAGTTTGCCGGCCTGGCCCGGCGGCTTGCCGAGGTAGGTCATGCCGCCCTGGGTCAAGATTACCGGCACGCCGGCGCGGGCGAATGCCAACTGGTCGCCACGGTAATACAGGCCCGATTCCGCATGCGCTTCCGGCTTCACCACGCGCCCCTGCGCCTTGGCGGCCGCGATCACCAGCTCATCGGCGGTGGATTTGCCATGTCCGGCCAGGATCACGTCGCGCGTCTTGCCCCACACATTCATGCCGTCGAGGTTAATCGCCAGCACGGTCTTGGCCAGCGGCGCCAGCGGATGGCGTGTATACCACTGCGCACCCAGCAAGCCGCGTTCTTCGCCGGTGGTCAGCACGAACAGCACCGTGCGTTTGGGCGCTTGCGCCGGGGGCAGCGCTTGATAGGCGCGGGCGATTTCCAGCAGTGCCGCGACGCCGCTGGCATTGTCCAGCGCGCCATGGAAAATCTGCCGGGAGCGGGGCCCGGGCAAGCTGTCGTCGATGCCGAAATGGTCCCAGTGCGCCGTGTACACCACGACTTCGTCCTTGAGCTTCGGGTCGGTGCCGTCGATCCGGCCCACCACGTTGTGCGACGCCATCTCGCTCCACACATTGGCCACCGCGCTATGGGCCGTCACGCCCAGCGGCACCGGCTTGAAGTCACGCGACAGCGCGGCTTTTTTCAGCGCGTCGAAATCATGCCCGCCAGCCTTGAACAGGTCGCGCGCCGATTCCAGTTTGAGCCAGCCAGACACCGGTGGCAAGCCCGGGGTGTCGCCCTTGACCTTGATGCCGTAATGGCCGCGCCCGAAGCTATTGCGCACCACCTCGAACGGATAGCCGGCCGGTTTGGTTTCATGCACGATCAGGGCCCCGGCCGCGCCCAGCCTGGCCGCCATCGCGAATTTGTACATCCAGCGGCCGTAATACGTCACGGCCGGGCCGCCAAACATGGCGCTGTCGAGCCGGTTCTTGCGCTTCGGGTCCGGCAGCGGCGGGTCGTTGATCAGCATGACCAGCGTCTTGCCCTTCACGTCCGCGCCCTTGTAGTCGTCCCACTGGAATTCCGGCGCCGTCACGCCATAGCCGACAAACACCAACTCGGAGTGGGCGACGCTGACCTTGTGCTCGGTGCGCATCGACCACGCCACCACGTCATCCGGCGACGCCAGGTTCACGCTCTTGCCGCCCAGCGCCGCATACGACAGCGTGGGCGTCGACCGCATATACAGCATCGGCACGTTTTGCAGATAGCCGCCATCGGGCATGCCGGGCGTAATCCCGCTCTTCCTGAAGACATCCTGCAGGTAATTGAGCGTGACGGTTTCGCCCCGCGAGCCCGGTGCGCGGCCTTCGAATTCATCGGACGCCAGCGCCTGCACATGGCGCAGCAGGGCGGCGCCGTCGATTTTTACGGCGGGCTGGTCGGCACGGGCGTCCTGGCGCGGCGCGTGCGTGGCCGCAGGCGCCGCCCACGCCACCGGCATTACCGTCAGGAGCGATGCGGACAGCGCCAGCACGGGCGCCCAGGCTGGACGGAGCGGTGTGGTCATTGGGGAAATATTGCTTAAAGAGTCTATTGTGTCACAGTTACTGCTGTCTCAAATGGCACACCCGGATAGCGAAGGCGGCCGCAGAGCGCGATAATCATCGGATTATCGAATGAATTTCAGTGGATTTTTGCGCTTTTTTATCGATAAAACAAATCATATGATGGGTTTATCGACAACGTATTCCCCTGGAGCCCATCATGAAAACCCAATTCCTCGCCACCGTCACCGCCACCCTGCTGCTGGCCACCGGCGCCGCCTTTGCCCAATCCGACCTCGACGTTTTTGTACACCAGGCGCAGCAGCAGAAATCCACGCTGACCCGGGAACAAGTAAAAGCGGACGTCTTGCGCGCCCGCGCCGCCGGCGAGTTGGAGTTGAACGAATCTAACTATCCGCCGCAGCAGGCCACGGCATCGACCTTGACCCGTGAGCAGGTCAAAGCCGAGGTGCTGGCCGCCCGCGCCAGTGGCCAGCTCGATGTCAATGAAGCGCAGTACAACGGGTTTTTTGACAGCCGCGACGGCCAGCGTCCGGCGCCGGCGCTGACGGCCACCGCGAAAGCGAAAAAAGCCGCGCAGTAATTTAGTTCGCGGGGGCGGGGGCGGGGGGCAGCGCGGCTGGCGCCGCCGCTTCCTCGAAGAACAGCTTGTTCTTGGCGTCGACCTTGAAGGTGCCCACCTTGTCGCCCGCCACCGGCCCGCCTTCGCCCACCAGCGCGCAAGTTTGCGATTCCACTTGCCATACCTGGTTGCCATTGCGCAGGCTCCAGCGGTTTTCCGGCTGGGCAAACACTTCGAGATCGACTTCATCGACCAGCATCTCCCCCAGCGGGATCTGGCGCTGGCAATCCGGCTGGCGTGTCGCCACCAGGATCACGCGCACATTGTCGCTCCAGAAATAATCTTGCTGGCGCCGCACCGATAAGGTGTGCTGGTTGCTGTCTTTGTCCACGTAATAGGTGGCGCTGTCGCGCGCGCAGGCGGTCAGCAGCAAGGGGAGCAAAGCAATCAAGAGTCGGCGCATGGCAAACAGGCAAAGTTGGCGGGTCAGGCCATTATAGCCAGCCGATTCCGGCAGTGGGGCTACGCCCGCACGATTGCCTGCGGTGGCGCGGTAAAAATTGCTTTTGGAATAAACTTGTGGCTCTCCAGTGACGATCCGGACCCCGCCATGACTGGCCAGACCCCGCAAGACGACCGCAGTTTTCGCCGCATCCTGAACCGCAACATCACACTGCCGCTGGTGGCCGGCGTGGTCAACATCGCGGTGTTCATCGGCTTGCTGCTTTACCTGTTGAATGTGCTGTCGTGGGTTGAGCATACCGAGCGCACCATTGGGCAGGTCAATGAAATCGGCAAGCTGGCGGTGGACATGGAGTCCGGCATGCGCGGCTTCCTGCTGACCGGCGACGAAGCGTTCCTGGCATCGTACCAGCTGGCCAAACCGCGCCTGCAAACCGGGCTGGCCGAGTTGAGCAAGCTAATCCAGGACAACCCGGTGCAAGTGGGCCGGGTGGCCGCCATCGCGGCCCAGCAGCAGCAATGGGCGCGCTATGCGCAACTGGTGATCGACTTGCGCCGTGGCGGCGGTGATTACCTGGGGCCCGTCAAGGCGGGCCGGGGCAAGCTCGAATTCGACGAAGTGCGCGCACTGCTGCAGCAATTTCTGATTATGGAACAGCGCTTGCTGGCCGAGCGCAATGCCGAGGCGCGCAGCGTCACCAACGGGTCGGTGGCGGCCTTCCTGATCGTCAGCCTGGCGGTGGGCGGGGTGCTGGCCATGAATGGCCGGCGCGACATGACCCGGCTGTCTGAACAGTTTGGCGCCGCGCTGCGTGAGCAAAGCGCGCATGCGGAGCGTTTGCGGGAGCAAAGCTGGCTGCGCGGCGGCCAGAGCCAGCTGGCGGAACAAGGCATCGGCCAGATGGCGCTGCCGCAGATGTCGGAAGCGTTGCTGCGCTTTCTGTCGGAATACCTGGGGGTGGTGGTGGGGGCGCTGTACGTGCGCGAGGCCGACGGCACCTTGCGCCGCGCCGCCGCGTATGGCTATGGCCACGATGATTTGCAGCGCGATCCGGTGGTGCGGGCGGGCGAGGGGCAGGTCTGGCAGGCCGCCGAGCAGCGCCGCCTGATCCAGCTGGACCAGTTGCCGGCCGATTACGTGAAAATCAGTTCCGCGCTGGGCGCGGCGCGGCCGCGCCATGTGCTGCTGGCGCCGGTGGACAGCAATGGCGTCGTCAACGGCGTGGTGGAACTGGGCTTTTTGCAGGCGCCGCTACCAGGTCACGTCGATTTCCTGAAACAGGCGGCCGCCAATATCGGCAGCGCCATCGAGGCGACGCTGGCGCGCCAGCGCATTGCCGAAGTGCTGGCCGAAACGCAGCAACTGAATGAGGAATTGCAGGTCCAGCAGGAGGAGCTGCGCACCGCCAACGAAGAACTGGAAGAACAGTCGCGGGTGCTGGAAGCGTCGCAGGCCAGCCTGGAAAACCAGAAGGCCGAACTGGAGCAGAGCAACGAACAATTGTCGGAACAGGCGCTGGTGCTGGACCAGCGCAACGCCGCCCTGGCCGATGCCCAGCGCTTGCTGGAACAGCGGGCTGGTGAACTGGAGCGGGCCAGCCAGTACAAATCGCAATTCCTCGCCAATATGTCGCATGAATTGCGCACGCCGCTCAATAGCTCGCTGATCCTGGCCAAGCTGCTGTCGGAAAACACGCACGGCAACCTCAGCGAAGAACAGGTGCGCTTTGCGCACACCATTTATTCGGCCGGCAATGACTTGCTGAACCTGATTAACGATATCCTCGACATTTCCAAGGTCGAAGCCGGCAAGCTGGAACTGGCGCCGGAACAGCTCGACGTGCGCCACGTGGCCGACAGCCTGGCGCATATTTTTGAACCGATGGCGCGCCATAAGCAGTTGGCGTTCCAGGTGGCGCTGGGGCCGGACTTGCCGCCGGCGATGTTTACCGACCGCCAGCGCCTCGAACAAATCCTGAAAAACCTGCTGGCCAATGCCATCAAATTCACCGACCGCGGCCAGGTCACGCTGCGCATTGCGGCGGACGGCCAGGACCGCCTGTGCTTTGCCGTGGCGGACACCGGGATCGGCGTCGCGCCGGAGCATCAGGAGGCGATCTTCGGCGTCTTCCAGCAAGCCGACGGCAGCACCAGTCGCCGCTACGGCGGCAGCGGGCTGGGGCTGGCGATTTCCCGTGATCTGGCGCGCCTGCTGGGTGGCAATATCGGGTTGACCAGTACCCCGGGTGACGGCAGCACATTCACCTTGACCCTGCCGCTGTGGTACGTGCCGCCGCAGGACCGCGGTACGGCAAGCGGGCCTGCTCTGGGGGCCTCCGGTGCCGCAGCCGCACCAGCCGTAATCGTAGCCCCCCCGGCCGCCCCCCCTGCGGCCCGTCCGTTCGACGATGACCGCGACTTGCCGCCGCCGCCCGAACGGCTGGTGCTGGTGATTGAAGATGAACCGGCTTTTGCCCGCATCCTGTACGACCTGGCGCATGACATGCAGTACCGCTGCCTGGTCGCGTTCGACGCGGACGAAGGCGTGCAGTTGGCCACGCACTACCGGCCGGACGCGATCCTGCTCGATATCCGTTTGCCGGACCGTTCCGGCTTGTCCGTGCTGCAGCAATTGAAGGACAGCGCGCAGACGCGCCACATCCCGGTACACGTGGTGTCGGCCGCCGACAATGAAGAAGCGGCCCTGCACATGGGCGCCATCGGCTATGCCTTGAAACCGACCACGCGCGAGCAGCTCGAAGCCGTGTTCCGCAAGCTGGAAAGTAAGTTCACGCAAAAGATCAAGCGCCTGCTGCTGGTGGAAGACGATGCGCGCCAGCGCGACAGCATGGTGCAACTGATCGCCGACGACGATATCGACATCACCGCCGTCGATTCCGGCGCAGCCGCGCTGGCGCTGCTGCGCACGACGATCTTCGATTGCATGATCATTGATTTGAAATTGCCGGACATGCTGGGCAATGAACTGTTGCAGCGCATGTCGCAGGAGGAGATCGCCTCGTTCCCGCCGGTGATCGTGTACACCGGCCGCAACCTGACGCGGGCCGAGGAAGCGGACCTGCACAAGTACTCGCGCTCGATCATCATCAAAGGCGCCCGCTCGCCGGAGCGCCTGCTCGATGAGGTCACGCTGTTCCTGCACAAGGTGGAAGCGGAACTGTCGAGCGAGCGGCAATCGATGCTGCAAACCGTGCGCAGCCGCGACCGTGTCATGGAAGGGCGCCGCATCCTGCTGGTCGATGACGACGTGCGTAATATTTTTGCGCTGACCAGCGCGCTGGAACAGAAGGGCGCCATCGTGGAAATCGGCCGCAATGGCGTGGAAGCGCTGGATAAGCTCGATACCGTGCCCGACATCGACCTGGTGCTGATGGACGTGATGATGCCGGTGATGGACGGGCTGGAAGCGACGCGCCGCCTGCGCCAGGACCCGCGCTTTGCCCGGCTGCCCGTGATTGCCATCACGGCCAAGGCTATGAAGGATGATCAGGAACAGTGCCTGGCGGCCGGCGCCAATGATTACCTGGCCAAGCCGATCGACCTGTCACGCCTGCATTCGCTGCTGCGCGTGTGGATGCCGGGCGCCGGGCGCGTGTAAGGAGCGACGATGACACGTCCGCATGATGCGTTGCCGCCGTCCAGCTTCGAGATTGAACTGTCGATGCTGATGGAAGCGATTTATTTGAAGTACAGCTATGACTTCCGCGACTACACGGGCGCGTCGCAAAAACGCCGCGTGCTGCACGCCATGCGCGACATGGATTGCGGTACGGTTTCGATGCTGCAATCGCGCGTGCTGCACGAACCGGCAGCGTTTTCCCAACTGCTGCAGTTTTTGACGATCCCGGTGACGGAAATGTTCCGCGACCCGCCGTATTACGCGGCGCTGCGCGCGCATGTATTGCCGGTGTTGTCGACCTATCCGTCGCTGAAGGTATGGGTGGCGGGATGTTCCACCGGCGAGGAAGTGTTGTCGCTGGCGATCTTGCTGAAAGAGGAAGGACTGCTGGAGCGCACCATCATTTATGCCACCGACATCAATCCCGTATCGCTGGAAAAAGCCCGCAAGGGCGTGTTTCCGCTCGATGCGATACGCGGCTACACCGCCAATTACCAGGCGGCCGGCGGCAAGCGGGCGTTTTCCGACTATTACACGGCGGCCTACAACGCGGCGCTGTTCGACCGCGCACTGTACGAAAACGTCACCTTCGCCGACCACAGCCTGGCGACCGACAGCGTGTTCGCGGAAACGCACTTGATCAGTTGCCGCAACGTGCTGATCTACTTCAAGAAAGCGCTGCAGGAGCGCGCCTTCGGCCTGTTCCACGAATCCCTGTGCCACCGGGGCTTCCTCGGCATCGGCAGCAAGGAAACCCTGGATTTTTCGGCGTTCTCGCCCCGCTTTGACGATGTGGCGCGGCGCGAGCGCATT
The DNA here is from genome assembly GCA_019751755.1 of Burkholderiaceae bacterium. Classification (GTDB taxonomy): domain Bacteria; phylum Pseudomonadota; class Gammaproteobacteria; order Burkholderiales; family Burkholderiaceae_D; genus Rugamonas. The sequence goes on from JAIENA010000052.1 coordinate 58,585, forward strand.
TACCGGAAGCTGTCGTGAAACAACCGGCGCCGCCCGATGTCGCCGCCAGCGTGGCAACCCTGCTGCAGGGACGGCGCTGCGAGGCGGCCGTGATCGGCGCCTCGGCCGGCGGCGTGGCGGCGTTGCTGGACGTGTTACCCGGCTTGCCGCCGCAGGTGCCGGTCCCCGTGGTGGTGGTGGTGCATATGTTGCGGGGGCGTGCCAGCCAACTGGCGGAATTATTTGCCGCGCGCCTGGCCGTGCCGGTGCGCGAAGCGGCGGACAAGGACGCGGTGGCGCCGGGCGCGGTGTATTTCGCGCCGGCCGATTATCACCTGTCGCTTGAAAATGACGGCACGTTCTCGCTTAGTAACGAGGCGCCGCATATCTTTTCCCGGCCCGCGATCGACTTTGCCATGCAGTCGGCGGCTGATGCCTACGGGCCGGCGCTGGTGGGAATACTACTAACCGGGGCCAGTCATGACGGGGCGGCGGGGCTGGCGGCGATTGGCGCCGCCGGGGGCCTGACGGTGGTGCAAGACCCGCAGCAAGCGCAATCGCCGCTGATGCCGGGGGCGGCGATCCGGCTCAGAGAGCCGGACCTGATTTTGTCGTTACAGCAGATTCGGACGTTGCTGGCGATGCTGGGAGCCGGTGGCCCGGGGTGACGGATGTCCGGCTTGCGAAAGTGGCTTAAAACTCTTCCCAATCATCGTGCTTCGGCTGCGCCGTCGACTTGGGTGGGGTTTTCCGGGCCGCCGGCTTGACTGGCGCCCGCGCCGGCGTGGCCTTGGGCGCCAGCGCCACCGCGTGCGACCTGATCGCCGCTGGCGCCGCCTGCGCGCCGGTCGAGAAGAATCCAACCACCCGCACCAGCTTGTTGGCCTGTTCCTGCATGCTTTGCGAGGCCGCCGCCGCTTCTTCCACCAGCGCGGCATTTTGCTGCGTGCTCTGGTCCATGTGTGCGATGGCCTGGTTGATCTGCTCGATGCCCCGGGTCTGTTCCTGGCTGGCCGACGTGATCTCGCCCATGATGTCGGCCACGCGCTGGATGCTGTCGACGATGTCGCCCATGGTTTGCCCGGCGTCGTTGACCAGGCGTGAACCGGCATCGACATTGGCGACCGAGGCGTCGATCAATTCCTTGATTTCCTTGGCCGCCGCCGCCGAACGCTGCGCCAGCGAGCGCACCTCGGACGCCACCACGGCAAAGCCCCGGCCCTGTTCACCGGCGCGCGCCGCTTCCACCGCCGCATTCAGTGCCAGGATGTTGGTCTGGAACGCAATGCCGTCGATCACGCCGATAATGTCGGCGATCTTGCCGGACGAGATGTTGATGGCGCCCATGGTGTCGACCACCTGCGACACGATGGCGCCGCCGCGCGAGGCCACTTCGGACGCCGAATGCGCCAGCGTATTGGCCTGGCGCGCATTGTCGGCGTTTTGCCGCACGGTGGAAGTCAGTTGCTCCATCGACGACACGGTCTCCTCCAGCGAGCTCGCTTGCTGTTCCGTGCGCGACGATAAATCCATATTACCTGCCGCGATTTCATGTGACGCCGTGGTGATGGCGTCCGTGCCGGAGCGCACCTGGCCGACCACGCCCAGCAGCGCGTCATTCATTTTCTTCAGGGCCTGCAGCAGGCGGCCCATTTCATCCTTGCCATCGGTATCAATGTGGGACGTCAGGTCGCCGGACGCCACGGTTTCCGCCACGCGCACCGCGCGGTTCAGCGGCACGGTGATGGATCGGGTGATAAACCAGGCCACGCTGATGCCCAGCGCCATGGCAATCGTGCCCAGCGCCAGTTGCATGATGCGCGCCGTGCTGTACACCTGTTGCACATCGGCGCCGGCTTCCTCCATCAACCGGGTCTCGTGTGCAAAGACTTCGTTCAGCGCCGCCAGCGCCTTCGCTTGCACCGGGCCGGTTTCCGTCAACAGGTATTCGACGGCCGCCTCGGTCGCGCCTTCCTTGCGCATCTGGATCAGCTTGTTGTTCTTTTCCGCACCGGTTTTCAAGGCGTCGTCCACGGCGGCCAGCAGCGTTTTTTCCTTCTGTTCCGTCATCATCGCGGCCAGCTTGCCGCGGGACTCGCGATAGCGCTTGCGGGCCTCGTCGACCTTGGCCAGTTCCGCGTTCAGTTGCTCCGGGCTCGAGACCACGGTCATCGTGGTCAGCGCCAGCGTAATGGTGCGAACGTCGCCGACCATGCTCCTGACCGCCGCCATCTTGACGTTTTTGTCGTTCAGAATGTCTTGCGTGCGGTCGCCAATGCGCGACATCGAGGCCAGGCCCAGCAGCATCATCGCCGTCAGCAAGGTCAGCACCACGCCAAAACCGAATCCCAGGCGCATTCCTATCTTTAAATTTGCAAGCGACATGTCTTTCCTTATAGTAATTTTCGCAAGAATGTCATATCCCGGCCCGTGTGTCTGCCCGCCGTGGCTGCGGCGTTGCCAAGTTTGTATCCATGCAACAACGTGGGCGGAAGATGCGCCGCCGCAGCAGTAAAATCGCGATACGCCGATGGGAAAGTACGCTATGCAGCGGGATATTGAAAAACACGAATGGCTGTTGCGCCGCAATTGTTCGCTGACACCGCGCCAGACGGTGGTGGCCTATGGCGCGCTGTGCGCGCTGTCGCTCAGCGTGGCGATGCTGTTCCTGTTGCACGGCGTGTGGCCGGTGCTGGTGTTTACCGCCATTGAGTTGGCCGCCGTCACGCTGGCGTTCATTTTGTATGCGCGCCACGCCGCCGACTATGAACACATCGTGCTGACAGCGGGCTGCCTGCTGGTGGAGCGGGTGTCGGCGGGATGCGCGTCGCACACCGTGCTCGAGCCGTACTTCACGCGGGTCGCGACACCGGCATCGGCGGGCGGCCTGGTGCTGCTGGAAGCGAAGGGCGCCACCCTGCACGTGGGGAGATTTGCGCTCCCCGCGCAGCGGCGCCGACTGGCTGACGAGTTGCGGCAGGCGCTGCGCGATCAGGCGCCGTAGTCAGAGCTGACATCCGATGCCATCATCCGAGCCGGACATCCGGCACGGACCTCCGACGCGGTGATGAGCCGCGCTGATTAGCAGCGGTGATCAGAAGCGGTAGCCGACGCCCACGCCCAACAGGACCGGATCGACTTTGGCGCGGCTGGCCTTGGCGCCGGCGATCAGCACGTCGCTGCGGATCTGCACTTTTTTCACATCGAAGTTCAGCGACCAGTGGTCGTCCAGTCGCACGTCGGCGCCGGCCTGCAGGGCCAGGCCAATGCTGTCATGTTCCAGGCTGGCGCCGCCGTTCAGCAGGCGGTTCTTCGAGAACGTGGTCCAGTTCACGCCCACGCCCACATACGGGCTGACGGCATTGCCCGGAGCAAAGTGGTATTGCGCCAGCAAGGTCGGCGGCAGGTGACGGAAGGTGCCGATGGCTTTCTGGTCCAGGTACACGGTGTGCTTTTGCGGGTAGGTCAGCACCAGTTCCGCTGCCACATTGGGGGTGATGAAATACGAAATATCCACTTCCGGAATGGTCTTGCTGCTGACGCTGATGCGGTCCGACGCGCCGGTGCCGGCGACTGGATCGGATTTGTCGGCCGGGTCGATATGCACGGCGCGGGCGCGGATCAGCCAAGGGCTGCTATCGGCGGCCTGTGCAGGGACGGCGCTCAGCGCGGAGACGGCGGCGAGGACGAGGGACAGGAGGGTGACGTTGCTGGTTTTCATACACATTCTCTTTCTTTGCTGTTGAGTTGCAAACAAAGTGTATAAATCTCAAACACTAAAAACTTTGATACAAGTCAAAAGTTCCAAAATGAAAAGGTGGGGAGTAAGATCGTGGGTGCTTTTTACTCTTTGCGGGAGAACGTATGGCCAGGCTGAACATCAATGGAGCAATCCGGGACGTCGATGCGGAGGGGGATACGCCGCTGCTGTGGGCGCTGCGCGAGCAGCTGGGACTGACCGGCACAAAATATGGCTGCGGCGTCGCGCAATGCGGCGCATGCACCGTGCACATTGACGGCGAGGCCACGCGCAGCTGCGTGCTGCCAATCTCCGCACTGACGGACAAGCAGAAAATCACCACCATCGAAGGCTTGTCGAAAGACGGCAGCCACCCGGTGCAAAAAGCCTGGGCCGCGCTGGACGTGCCGCAATGCGGTTTCTGCCAGTCCGGCATGATCATGGCCGCCAGCGCGCTGCTGAAACAAAAGCCCAAAGCCACCGACGCCGACATCGACGCCGCCATGACCAACATCTGCCGCTGCGGCACCTATAACCGGGTGCGCGCCGCCATCAAGGTGGTGGTGGCCAAGGCCAGTCCGACATCGGCCGGCCTCGATATCGTGCATCTCGATCCGGTCTACACCGCTGGAGACAAGGCATGAACGCGCCGGCATCTACTCCTGTCACCGTCCCTGTGGCCGCGCCATCGGCGTCGCGCCGCGGCTTCCTGAAAATCGCGTCGCTGGCACTGGGCGGCCTGGTGGTGCCGTTTGCCATTCCGTTCGATGCCGAGGCGCAGCCAGCCGGCGCGCAGCCGCCGGAAATCAATGCCTGGGTGGTGGTCAAGCCCGACGACACGGTGGTGATCCGTATCGCCCGCTCGGAAATGGGGCAAGGCACCTTGACCGGCCTGGCGCAACTGGTGGCGGAAGAACTCGATGCCGACTGGTCCAAGGTCACCACCGAATACCCCAGCCCGGGCCGCAACCTGGCGCGCAACCGCGTGTGGGGCAGTTATTCGACCGGCGGCAGCCGTGGCATCCGCGAGTCCCATGAATACGTGCGCAAAGGCGGCGCGGCGGCGCGCATGATGCTGCTGCAGGCGGCGGCCGAACAGTGGCAAGTGCCGCCGGCGGAATGCCGCGCCGCCAACGGCGTGGTCAGCCACGCCGCCTCCGGCCGCAGCGCCACCTATGGCAAGTTGGCCGAAGCTGCCGGCAAGCTGGCGCTGCCGACCGACATCAAGCTCAAAGATCCGAAAGACTGGAAGCTGGCCGGCAAGCGCCTGGCGCGGCTCGATACCGTCGACAAAACCACCGGCGCGCAAGTGTATGGCATGGATTTGACGTTGCCGAACATGCTCAACGCCGCCATCAAGGATTGCCCGGTATTTGGCGGCAAGGTCAAAAGTTTTGACGCGGCCGCGATTGCGCAGCGTCCCGGCGTGAAAAAAGTGGTGCAGGTGGGCGACAGCGCGGTGGCCGTGGTGGCCGACACCTGGTGGCGCGCCCGCACCGCGCTGGCGGACTTGCCGATCGTGTGGGACGAAGGCCCGAACGCGAAGCTGTCCAGCGCCGATATTGCCGCCATGCTGAAGGAAGGCCTGAGCGCGCCGGAAGGCGTGGTGGGCAACAGCAATGGCGATGCGCGCGCCGCCATCCGTGACGCAAAGCGCACGGTGCAAGCCGTGTATTCGTACCCGTTCCAGAACCACGCGACGATGGAGGTCATGAACGCCACCGCGCTGTGGACGCCGGAGCGCTGCGAAGTGTGGACCCCGACGCAAAATGGCGAAGCGGCGCTGGCCGCCACGTCGGAAGCGGCCGGCCTGCCGGCGGCCAAATGCGACGTCCATAAACTGCACCTGGGCGGCGGTTTCGGCCGCCGTGGCGCAACCCACGACTGGGTGCGGCAAGCGGTGGCGATTGCCAAAGAGATGCCGGGCGTGCCCGTCAAACTGATCTGGACCCGCGAAGAAGACATGCAGCATGGCCGCTACCATCCGATTACGGCGTGCAAGCTGACCGCCGGCCTCGATGAGCAGGGCAATATCACCGGCCTGCACATGCGCATTTCCGGCCAGTCGATCCTGGCGTCGCTCGGTGCCAATCTGAAGGATGGCAAGGACCCGGCCGTGTTCCAGGGCTTGAATGCGCCGGGACCGGAAGCGTCGATCGGCTACTCGTTCCCGCATCTGCTGGTCGACCATGCGATGCGCAATCCGCCGGTGCCGGCCGGTTTTTGGCGCGGCGTCAACCTGAATCAGAACACGATTTACCTGGAATGCTTCCTTGATGAAGTGGCGCACGCGACCAAGCAGGACCCGCTGGCGCTGCGCCGCAAGCTGATGGCCAACCATCCGAAGCACCTGGCGGTGCTGAACGCGGTGGCGGAAAAAGCCGGCTGGGGCAAGCCGCCGAAGAAGGGCGTCTACCGGGGCCTGGCGCAATGCATGGGCTTTGGCAGCTACGTGGCGGCGTGCGCCGAAGTGTCGGTCAACAAGGATGGCCGTTTAAAAATCCACCGCATTATCGCCGCCACCGATCCGGGCCACGCCGTCAATCCGCAGCAGATCGAAGCGCAGGTGGAAGGCTCGTTCGTGTATGGCCTGTCAGCGGCGCTGTATGGCGAGTGCACGCTGAAAGACGGCCGCATCGAGCAAACCAACTTCGACACCTATGTGCCGCTGCGCATGGATGAAATGCCGAAGGTGGAAACCATCGTGATGCCGTCCGGCGGCTTCTGGGGCGGGGTTGGCGAGCCGACCATCGCGGTGGCCGCGCCAGCGGTACTCAATGCGATTTTCGCGGCCACCGGCCAACGCATCCGCGATCTTCCGCTGAAAAACCACCGCCTGAAGCCGGGCAAGACCAGGGCATAGTGTGATGAAGGCCACATCGCTGCTGGTGGCCGGGGTGCTGTCGGCGGTTGTGCATGCCGTGCATGCCGTGCATGCCGCCGATGGCATCGCGGATCCGCTGCCCGGTACTGAGGTTGGCGACATCGAACGTGGCCGCTTGATTGTCGCCAACCGCCAGCTTGGCCTGTGCCTGCTGTGTCACAGTGGCCCGTTCCCGGACGAACCGTTCCAGGGCAACCTTGCGCCGGACCTCTCCGGTGCCGGTGAGCGCTCGAGCGCCGCGCAACTGCGCCAGCGTATCGTGGACCCGGGCCGTATCAACCCCGCCACCATCATGCCGGCTTACTTCAAGGCCGATGGCCTGTCGCAGGTGGCGCCGCAGTATCGCGGCAAAACCATCCTGACGGCGCAGCAGGTGGAAGACGTGGTGGCGTACCTGCAGACATTGCGCACACCGTTGGCGCCGCAACCGAAGGAGCGGCCCTGATGGGGCGCCGTGACCTCTTGCGCGCGGCCGGCGCGCTGCCGCTGCTGGCGCTGGTCCGTCCCGCCGTCGCCACGCCGGACGCCATGCGCGCCGCCATCGCGCAATGGACCGGCGGCCAAGTCCCGAGCAATGGCAAAGTCACATTCGAGATCGCCAAACTGATTGATAACGGCAACGCCGTCCCCGTCACCATCCGGGTCGACAGTCCAATGACAGCAACAGACCATGTGACCGGCATCGCGCTGTTCAATGAGCGCAATCCGGAAACCGACATCGTGCGCTTTACGCTGACCGCCCGCAGCGGCAGGGCGGAGGTGGCGACCCGCATTCGCCTCGCCACCTCGCAAAAGCTGGTGGCGGTGGCGCGCCTCAGTGATGGCAGCTATTGGCAGCAATCGGTGGACGTGATCGTGGCGCTGGCCGCGTGCATCGAAGGGGAGCCGATGTAATGGCGCGCGCACTGATCCACATGCCCGCCACGGCCCGCCGCAACGATGTGCTGGAAATCCGCGCACTGATCGGCCACCCGATGGAAACCGGTTACCGTCCCGGCCCGGACGGCAAGCCGGCGCCGCGCGATATCCTGACGCATTTCAGTTGCCGCTATAACGGCGAAGTCGTGTTCAGCGCGGAATTGCATCCGGCCGTCTCGGCCAATCCGTATCTGGTGTTTTATACGCTGGCGCTGGAATCGGGCACGCTGGAATTCACGTGGAGCGGCGACAACGGCTTTACGCAGACCGAGCGCAAGGCCATCGTGGTGATGCCATGACGCACACTGCGGCGGCCGGTTTGTTGTTATGTTGTGGCGCCGCCCTGGCAGGCAATGACGCCGCCGACCTGTCCGTGACCGGCTACCGCGCGCATGTGCCTACCCGGCCGATGCTGGCCGTGGCCACGCATCCGCAATCGAAAAAACCGCCCGCCAGCGCCGAGACGCGCCAGTCCGGCGCCCATTTCATGAGCGCCGCGACCCAGGCCATGCAAAACGATGACCGGCAAAATCCCGCCATGCTGTGGGTCGCTGGCGGCGAGACGCTGTGGCAGACCCCGGCCGGCAAGGCCAACCGCGCGTGCGCCGCCTGCCATGGCGATGCGCGGCAGTCGATGCGCGGCGTGGCGGCGCGCTATCCCGCGTTCGACAGCAAGGTCAATCACGTCGTCACGCTGGCGCAGCGCATCGAATTGTGCCGCCAGGGCGCGCAGCAGGCCGCCCCGCTGGCGCCGGAAAGCGACGACTTGCTGAGCCTGGAAGCCTACATCGGCATGCAGTCGCGCGGCATGCCGGTCGCGCCGCCCGCCGATGAGGCCACGCGCGCGGCGGCCGAGCGCGGACGGCTGCGCTGGCAACAGCGCATCGGCCAATTGAACCTGTCGTGCGCGCAGTGCCATGACGACAACTGGGGCCGTAAACTGGCCAGCGCCGTGATCCCGCAGGCGCATGCCAATGCGTATCCGATTTACCGGCTGGAATGGCAGACGCTGGGTTCGTTGCCACGGCGCCTGCGCAATTGCATGACTGGCGTGCGCGCCGAAGCGCCGCCGTATGGCGCGCTGGAACTGGTGGAACTCGAAGCATGGCTGGCCCTGCGCGCCCGGGGCCTGCCGCTGGAAACGCCGGGCGTGCGACCGTGAGGAACACCATGAAAACCGGATTGAGGATGTTTGCCTGCACGCTGCCCGTGCTGCTGTTGTCCATGCCGGCGGCAGCGCAGTCGCTGCCCGTCATTTCCGCCGGGGCCCGCCTGGCTGCCAACTGCGCCGCCTGCCACGGCACCCATGGCGTCACCGATGGCGCGGCGCTGCCCGCGCTGGCGGGGCAGGATCAAGGCGTGTTGCTGGCGGCGCTCAAGGCGTTTCAATCCGGCGCACGGCCCGGCACGATCATGCCGCAGATCGCCAAAGGCTATACGGACCAGCAACTGGCGCAGCTGGCGGAATTTTTTGCCGCACAGCCGGCGGTGCCGACGGCGGCGCAGCAGCAGCAGCGCGGCAGCGTTGCCGCAAGCGGCGAGGCGCAGGCCGTGCCGCCCATGGCCGCCAAGCCGCACGGGCGCCTGCCATGAAGCGCCGCGCTTTTATCCAGGGTGGCGCGGCCGGGTTGGCGGCGCTGTCCACGGCCGGTTGCGCGTCGCTGTCGCTGTCCGGCCGGCCGCATGTGGTGGTGGTGGGCGCCGGTTACGGCGGTGCCACGGCGGCCCGTTATCTGCGTCTGTGGAGCGCAGGGGCGGTCGACGTCACGCTGATTGATCCGACCGCCCGTTTTATTTCGTGCCCGCTGTCGAATTTGGTGTTGGGCGGCTCAACAACATTGTCCGACCTGACGCTGCGCCGCGATGCGCTGGCCACGCGCCACGGCGTCAAGCTGGTGCAAGACACGGTGCAAGCGATCGATGCGGTGAAACGCACTGTGGCGCTGGCCGGCGGCAACGTGATGGCGTATGACCGCCTGATCCTGTCGCCCGGCATTGATTTCATGTGGGAGCAGTTGCCCGGCATGGCACAACCCGGTGCGCAGCAACGCATCCTGCACGCCTGGAAAGCCGGTGCGCAAACCGTGGCGCTGCGCGCGCAGCTGGACGCCATGCCGGACGGCGGCGTGTATGCGCTGACGGTGCCGCCTGCGCCCTATCGTTGCCCGCCCGGCCCCTATGAACGGGCTTGCCAGGTGGCGCATTACTTCAGCCGCCACAAGCCGAGATCCAAAGTATTGCTGCTCGATGCGAATGACGACGTGGTGTCGAAAGGCCCGCTGTTCAAGAAAATATGGAAAGAGCGCTATGGCGGCATCATTGATTACCGGCCCGGTTTTCACACCGTCGATATCGATGCCGCCACCAGTACCGCCGTCTCGGAGCTGGGCGACCAGGTGCGCGCCGATGTGCTGAACGTGGTGCCGCCGCAGCGCGCCGCCGCCATTGCCGTGCAGGCCGGTGTCGCCAATGGCAACGGGCGCTGGTGCGTGGTCGATTTCCTCACGTTTGAATCGACCGCCGTCCCGTTTATCCACGTCCTGGGGGATGCGTTGCAGGCCGCGCCGCTGATGCCGAAATCGGCGCACATGGCGAACCAGCACGCCAAAGTGTGCGCCGCGGCGATTGTCGATCTGCTGGCCGGGCGCGCCCCGGACGCGCAACCGATGCTGACCAACACCTGCTACAGCTTTGTGTCGGAGCGCGATGTGATCCACGTGGCGTCGGTCCACGCGTATGACGCCGGCAAGAAGACCTTGTTGGTGGTGCCGGGGTCAGGGGGCGTGTCGGCCGCCGCGAATGAAACGGAAGGCCTGTACGCGCTGTCCTGGGCGCGCAATATTTGGCGCGATACGCTGGGGTAACTGCGCTTGCGATAAATTCTGCACACCTGAATTTGCCTGCATCGCATAGGGCGCCTGCAGCGGAGAGGGTTGCGGCGCATGGGTGGGTGCAACCGAGGGCGCAACCGAAGGCGCCTGCGACGGCGGCACGCCGGGGCCATGGGAATGCGGCCGCTGGCCGCAGTATTTGTGCTGCAGCGCTTGCGCCGCCGACACCAGGTCCGGATACATCGCCACTTGCGCAAACACGGCCTGTGCGATGTCGAAGCCCAGGTGGCGGTAACTCTCGAACTGGTCTTCGCCATAAAACTGGTCGCCGGTGGATTCGTGCGGGAAGCGCGGATGGTTGGCCTTGTATTGCAGCACGGCCGCCTCTTCGCGGCCCGTCATGGCGGCCTTCAGGTAAATCAGCACGCCGTGCTGGCCATTGCCGTAATCGATCACGCCGATCGCAAAGCGCCGCCGCGCCCACGCGGTGTCAGTGCCGATGGCGGTGACGGGCACGATGTCCGTGAAGTCCAGCGTGATCGTTACACCGAAATCGACCTCGCACATGCGGATCAGCGAACCCAGGCCTGCGAAGCGGTATTGCTGGTCGCATTCGGCATCGCTGGCGATGATGACCTTGCAGCGCCGTCGCACCAGTTCATAGACGCCCAGGTTTTCAAAGTGCCCGCCATCGGAAATCATCAGGTAATTCGAGCGCGCCTCGGCCGCGCCAAACAATTCCTTGACCAGGTAGCGGATGCTGAACGCGGGGGAGGGCCGCGTAATATGCGCCAGCTTGGGATTGGGGAACCACCAGCCCAGCCGGACATTGAACATGGTCAGCATGAAGGCGGTGCCGGGTGAGGTGTGGTAGCCCATGTTGGGACTGGCCGCCGCGCCGGAAATGGAAGTCGCTTGCGCCAGCGTCGGCTGCATGCTGTGGCCGCAATAGTGGGTGATGGGCCGGTAGCCCAGCGGCACATAGCCGCCGCAGTCGGTGCGCAGGTAGTAGCCGGTGCCGGCCTGGTAGGGCGTCAGCACGTAGGATGCCGCATGGCGCGAATGCAGCGATAAATCGCTGGAGCCGCCCAGGTTCAGCGCGCAGCACACCAGGTGCAACGGCCCGGCTTGCGCCCGTTGCGGGCCGGTGGTGGGCGTCAATCCTTCGCCGGCCAGTTTGGACAAGGGCAGGTCGTCATCGTCGTCGAACAGCGTAAAACGCTGCGGCGTGCGCTCGCGCGGGACGAAGCGGGTGGCGCCCAGGTAGCAGCGCGACAGGCGGCCCCGGTAAAACGAATTCAGGCTGAACACGTTGATATCGACGCGCCACGCAAACAGGCTGGCGGCGGCCAGCAAGCCGCCCAAGGTCGACAGCACCAGCAGCGGCGACGGAAAGGCCACGTCGATCCAGTAATAACGCTCCATGCCAGCCAGCGTGCAGCAATTGTCGCTGGCGGTGAATACCAGCGCCAGGTGCAGCAGCGCCGCCACGCCGATGCACATGCCGGCAATGAAGACATAGGGCCCGACCACGGCCAGCAGGTTCATGGCCCGGCCGCGCAACGTGGTGTCGGCCACGCTGGCTTTCTGGCCTTGCGTGCTGCCGGCATTGCCCGCCAGCAGGCCGGCCAGCGTGCTGGCGATCCAGCCGCCTAGCGCCGGCAAGGAAATCCAGTCGCTATTGAGGGCCATCAGCCCCCACAGCGGCCCGAACACGGCCGCCACCGACACCAGTATCCACGCCACGCCATACACCAGCAGCCAAGCACCCAGCCGCGACCACCATTCGCGCACGCCTTCCGGCGAATGGTGGCCCAGCATGCCGATTTGCACCACGATGGTCAGTGCAAACGCATACAGCACCAGCGCCGGCCCCCACACCAGCGCATACCAGTCGCCCTGATGCCAGTGGCGCTGGTGCGGCAATTGCGCCCACTGGTGCATCAGCAGCATGATGACGGACAGCAACGCGTGCAGCACCAGCATCGATGGCAGCGGCGCCAGCAGCGCCGCCAGCAGGCTGCGCAGCTTGGGTTCGCGCGAAAAATACGACAGCGGCCAGAGCGCGACAAACGTGATAGCCAGCGGAAACGGCCAGTAACGCCAGCCTTCCAGGAAGAATTCGCCGTAGGTGGTGAGGTCGCGCATCGACGAGGGTACGTGCGAGCCGGTCGCCAGCCCCCACATGACGGCGGCCAGGAAGTAGCCCGTCAGCATCAGCGGCACGATCACCAGCGCCTGCGTCAGGCCTTGCCCGTAGTCGATGCGGCGCGGCGCACGCGTGCCGATCCAGCCCGGGATCAGGCGCCGCCCCAGGTACAGCAGGGGTTTCGCCAGGCGCACCCCGGCCGGCAGCAGGAACAGGCCCGCCAGCATCAGGGGGATGGCGGTCAGCAGCGACAGCGCCAGGCTGTTGCGCTTGTCTTCAAACGGGCTGTAATCGGTGACGTCGCAAATCCCGTAGGCCACGGCAAGGCACACGCCCGCGCCCAGCACGCCGGCCTTCCAGTGGCGCGCCTTCAATTGCGGCACATCGCGCCGCGTGGTCAGGCGCCAGTGGTTAGCGGCCACGCCGGACACCGCCAGCACGAACAGCAGCACCGAGCTCCAGCGCCAGTAGCCCAGGTCCGGCCACGCCGTAAACAGCCACAGCAGCGGGCGTGGCAACAGCAGCAACGCCGCCATGAACAGGATCACCGTCACCTGCACCAGCAGCGCGTTGCGCACCCAGGTGGTGACCATCGACCAGGAATCGGCGCTGAACATGCCGAACTGGGGCGACAGGTAATTCGAGTAGCGCCGCAAGTGCGCGATCGATTCGCGCCAGTTGGCGTGACGCGACAGCCAGTCGGTGGCGGCCTGGGCGTAGCTGTTGCGGTACAGCCGGTTGCCGCCGATGGCGGCCGGCACCTTGTCAAAGTCGAGGGCATCGCGCCGCCCGGCCGCCCGGCTGCAATTGGCGCTGAGCCAGGCGCCGATGTAACCGCCGCCGGACACTGTGGACAGGTAATCGATGGCGCGCAGCCGGTCCTGTTCTTTCAGCGCTTCGAGGACGCCGAGCGCGAAGGTGGCGCTGCGGATACCGCCGCCCGACAGTGCCAGCCCCGACAGCGACTCCGCCACCGCTTGCGGCGCCGCTTGAATCTCACCGGGCGCCTGTTGCAGCGCGCGCCGCAGCGCGATGTTGCGCAACTCTTCCTGCTGCATGGGTAATGGCAGCGTTTGTTCCGGCAGCCAAGCGTAGCGGATGTGCTGGTTCACGATGCCTCCCATGGCGCGATGCTTTCAAGTTAGCGCGTTGCGTGCGGCAGATATACGCGCATTGTCACAGCGATGGGATTTAGAGCGGATGCCTTGAAATTAGTTCATGCGTGGTGCGCGTTGTGCAATGGGTTGCGCGTGACTGCTGAGCGGCAATCGACAGCGGCCCGCCGCGTGGATCGCGGGCCGGGCCGGACTTAAGTGGACTAGAATCAATCACCAACCAACTGGAGTCCTTAATGAAACGCCATCTGCACCTGCTGCTGATCGATCCGCAAAACGATTTTTGCGACTTGCCCGAGGCATACTGCCCGCCTGACCCTGCCGGCAACGGCAACCTGGCGCCGGCCTTGCCGGTGGCCGGCGCCCATGCCGACCTGCTGCGCACCGCGCAAGTGATCCGGGATGGCGCGGCCGGGATTGCCGGCATTAGCGTGACGCTCGATTCGCACCACCGCATCGATATCGCGCACCCGGCGTTCTGGCAAGCCGGCGACGGCGGCGCGGTGGCGCCGTTCACGCCGATTAGCGCCGCTGACGTGCGCACCGGCCGCTATGCGCCGCGCAAGCCGGCCGCCATGGCCCGCGCGCTGTCGTACCTCGATACGCTGGAAGCGGCGGGGCGCTACCAGCTGATGGTATGGCCGGTGCACTGTGAAATCGGCTCCTGGGGCCACAATGTGCACGCCGATGTGCGCGCCGCCTACAACCACTGGGAAGAAACCACCTTGCGTTCGGTGCACAAGGTCATCAAGGGCACCAACCCGTGGACCGAACACTATTCCGCCGTGCTGGCCGAAGTGCCGGACCCGCAAGACAAGAGCACCCAGCTCAACACCGACTTCCTTGCCCACCTGGGCCAGGCCGAGCGCATTTATATCGCGGGCCAGGCGGGCAGCCACTGCGTCAAGGCCACGGTGGAAGATATCGCCCGCCAGTTCGGTTCCGCGCGGCGCAACAAGCTGGTGCTGCTGACCGACTGCATGAGCCCGGTGGCCGGCTTCGAGGCCCAGCAGCAGGCGTTCCTGGCCGCGATGGCGGAGCAGGGCGTGCGGCTGGCAACAGCGGCTGAGGCATCCATCGAGTTGGCCGACAACGCATAGCGGCTGACACCGCGTGCTGTAGTGCTGTAAGGCGGATTGCAATCCGCCATGCCTGCGCACCAGTGTGATTTGCGGCGTGACCATTTGCCGGACGTAAATGGGAGGCGGATCAGCGGCCATTGATCCAGACCAACTGAGGCCTGTCAAAGCCGCCGCCCGCCAGCGTGCCACCATCGCGGTTTCCCGCCCTGGAGGACACGCTCATGTCATATCCACCCCTGCACCCGCTTCACCTGGCGCTGGTTGCGCCGCCGCCGCCATCGTGTGCGCATCGCCGCTTTGACCGCGTGATGCGCAAGCTGTATCGGACCACGTTACTGGCCGCGCAGTGGACCGACCAGCGCGCTGTCGTGCGCAGTGTAGCGGCGTGGGAATTGCAGCCGGCCAGGCGGGAAATGAACCGGCAGTTGACGCAACTGGCGGTCTGCTTCGATGCGGCGCACACTGACCCGACAGTAAACCAACTGGAACGCATCAAGCTGTCCTGGCTGATCTGTACCTTTGCCGAACAGGTGCTGATGCTGGAAGACGATGCCGTCATGGCCGATTTGCTGGACCGGCATGAACTGGCGCGCGCTGGCGAAGACCTGCTGTGGGACGAGGAAGATGTCATTGCCGCGTCCGGCATCGTGCATATCCCGCCGCCCGCCGCGCCGGCGCCGCTGCCGTTTCCCGAGATGGCGCCGGCGCCGGAAGTCGACCACGCGCCAACGCTGTGGATGCTGCGCGAAATCTGGCATGACAAGGCCGGTCTGGCGCTGCTCGACGAGGCGGCGCTGGACGCCTATTGCCGTCTGGCGCGGCGCGAGTTGAGCGCGGTGTCGGCCGTGCTGTTCAGCCTGTTGTTGCGGTTGGCCGAAGAATGGAACTTGCCACTCGATGACATCACCCCGGCCGGTGCGATCCATATGTTGCGCCAGGATGTGCTGGAAGTGCGGGCGAAGATCGGCATCGCCGCGCGCCAACTGGCCTCCTTCAGCGATATCGGCCGCTTGCAGGCCAAGCTGGCCAGCTATGTGTTGCCGGAAGACCCGCGCGACCGGGAAGGCGCGTGGTTTTTTGAGATGGAGACGGCGCCCGACTGGGGGCGTTTGAGCGATGCGTGTTAAGTGGCTAGGATGCTGAAACTGTGGCGTGGCCGCCGCAGCCGCCCCGGTCCTTGCTGTAGCGCAAATTGCCGGCAAGATATGAATAACATACTGGCCCCCTAATTCCTATTGGCAATTTCCGGGGAGCCCAGCATGGACGGTGCAAGAACGTGGATACAGTCGGTGCTGGACGGCGACAGCCAGCATGGCCGCTTGCTGACGATGGATTTTCCGCGTGGCGATGGGCCGGAATACGCGGTGTTGCTGGTCAACACGCTGCATGCGCGCGAAGAATTGTCGCGCAGCTTCCGCTATGAAGCGGAGTTGTTGTCGGACGATGCGCATATCGCGCTGACGGCCGTGATGGGCAAGATGGTGACCATCTCGCTGGTGCGCGATGACGGCTCGCAGCGCCATTTCAATGGTTATGTGACGCAGTTTGGCTTGCTGGGGGCGGACGGCGGCCTGGTGAAATACCGCATGGTGCTGGAGCCGTGGATGGCGTTTGCCCGGCTGCGCCAGGATTGCTTCAGCTTTCACGGCCGCACGGTCCGTGAGATCACGGAACTGACCTTGCGCCACTGCCTGCAGCACGACTGGCGAACCCACCTGCGGCTGGAAGACCCGCCGATCACCTGTGCCAACCAGTACAACGAAACCGATTACAACCACCTGCACCGGCGCTGGGAAGCGCTGGGCTGGCACTACTGGTATGAGCACCGCGCCGATGGCCACACCTTATGGCTGGGCGACGACACCATGTTGGCCAATACCATCGATGCGCGCGATGGCACGTTTGCGCCGGACGCGATGCCGTTCCGCAGCGAAGCGGGGGCACAGGAAGACGACAGCATCCACCAATGGCAAGCGCTGCGCCGCCTCGGCGCCAGCAAGCTGACCTTGTCCACCTTTGACTACAAGGACCCGCGCCCGCAGCAGGTTTCGGCGCACATCCGCCATCCGCAGCGCAAGCTGTTCGAGCAGGAAGTACATGAATACGCCGGCGCGAGGGCTTACAGCGGCCCCCTCGAAGGCGAAGCGCTGGCGCAGCGACGCAGCGACGAGCGCGAAGCGATGTACCAAGTCTTCGAAGCGTCCGGCAACGACCGCAGCGCCCAGCCAGGGCGCACCTTCAAACTGGAAGAACACTTCAGCGGTGACGCCCCGCGTGCGCTGGGCGAGCCCTCGCGCGACGGGCGCAATTACCTGATCCTGTCGGTCGAGCACCGTGCCAGCAACAACTACCAGGACGGTCGCAACGCGCAGTCGCTTTACAGCAATCACTTCACCTGCATTCGGCAGGAGCGACGCTGGGCGCCGGGGCGCGGCTATCACAGCACGCCGTGTCCCGACCCCGGCGTGCAGACGGCCATTGTGGCGGGGCCTGATGGCGAAGAGATCCACACCGACGGCCTGGGGCGTATCAAGCTGCGCTTTCATTGGGACCGCGTGGGCGGCATCAATGGCTGCAGCTCGCCGTGGGTGCGGGTCGCGATGCCGGTGGCGGGCGCTAATTTTGGCCAGATCGGCTTGCCGCGGGTGGGGCAGGAAGTGGTGGTGCAGTTCATGAACGGCAATGTCGATCATCCGATTGTGACGGGGGTGGTTTACAACGGCGAGCAGTTGCCGCCGTGGGCGTTGCCGGGGCAGCGGGCG
>JAIENA010000006.1 GCA_019751755.1 Burkholderiaceae bacterium
CTGCTCCGCCCATTCCATCTGATTGCGGACCAACTCCTGAGCAGATAAGGGAGTATCCCGGATATTGCCACCGCGGTGATACACCAGCACCGGCAGTTTATTTGCGCCAGTCTGCCTGGGCTTGACCATATGGCCATCGATCGTCAATCCGTCCACCATATAAATAAAGGCCAGGCATTCCAACTTGGCGTCAAATTGTCGCAGCTTTTCCTTGTAATCGGCCCGGTTTTGGTAATGCGCCATGGCGGCGCTATCGCGGCTGTCCTGCGGGCGATTCGGCATGATGACGGGCTGTGCCTGGGCCGCGTAGCACGGGGTTTGACTGTTGCCGCGCTGACTGCGGAGAGTTGTATGCCAGCGTATGGATAGCGCTGCCGGAATACGACGCCAGTCACCCATGACCCCAAAAAAAAGCCACCCGAAGGTGGCTTTTTTGTCACAGCGTCAGCTGGAAGACAGCGCGCGGATTATTGCGCGTCGCCTTCCGGATGCTGGGCGGCGTGTTCCGTCAGTTCTTCCTGGGCGGTGGCGATGGCGGCAGCTTTTTCGGCTTCCAGCAGCGCTTTGCGCTCTTCGGCTTCCCACACTTCCTTCTCGCGACGGGCGCGGTGGAAGGCCAGACCGGTACCGCCTGGGATCAGGCGGCCAACGATCACGTTTTCTTTCAGGCCGCGCAGACCATCGCGCTTGCCCATGATCGCCGCTTCGGTCAGCACGCGGGTGGTTTCCTGGAACGATGCGGCCGAGATGAACGAATCGGTCGACAGCGATGCCTTGGTAATACCCAGCAGTACGTTTTCGTAGGTTGCCGGGATCTTGTTCAAGGCATTGACCTTGTCGTTCTCGTCCAGCAGTTCCGAACGCTCGACCTGCTCGCCGACGATGTAGTCGGTGTCGCCGGCATTGACGATCTGAACACGACGCAGCATCTGGCGAACGATCACCTCGATGTGCTTGTCGTTAATCTTCACGCCCTGCAGACGGTACACGTCCTGCACTTCGTCAACGATGTAACGCGCCAGCGCTTCGATACCCAGCAGGCGCAGGATGTCTTGCGGATCGGCCGGGCCGTCCACGATCATCTCGCCCTTGTTCACCACCTGGCCGTCGTGCACCAGCACTTGCTTGTCCTTGGTAATCAAGAACTCGTGCTTGTTGCCGTCCATGTCGGTGATTTCCAGACGCTGCTTGCCCTTGGTTTCTTTACCAAACGCAACCGTACCGGTGACTTCCGCCAGCATGCCCGCGTCTTTCGGCGAACGGGCTTCGAACAGTTCCGCCACACGTGGCAGACCACCGGTAATGTCACGGGTTTTCTGCGATTCGGTCGGAATACGCGCCAACACTTCACCCACGGACACTTGCTGGCCGTCTTTCACCATGATCAGTGCGCCCACCTGGAAACCGATCGCCACAGCGTGTTCGGTACCGGCAATCTTCACTTCATGGCCTTCTTCGTTCAGCAGTTTCACCTGTGGACGCAGCGTCTTGGTCAAGTTACCGCGACGTTTCGCATCGATCACCACCAGGGTCGCCAGACCGGTCACATCGTCCACCTGACGGGCCACGGTCACGCCTTCTTCGACGTTCTCGAAGCGCACCGTACCGGCGTACTCGGTAATGATCGGACGGGTCAGCGGATCCCAGGTTGCCAGGGCGATACCGGCTTTCACCGTCATGCCATCCTTGACGATCAGGGTCGCGCCGTACGGCACCTTGTGGCGCTCGCGCTCACGACCGTGGTCGTCGGTAATGAGCACTTCACCGGAACGGGAAATGACGATTTGCGCGCCCTTGCCGTTGGTGACGTAACGCATGGTCGAAGTGAAGCGGATGATACCGTTCGACTTCGCTTCGACCGACGATGCCACCGCTGCACGCGATGCCGCACCACCGATGTGGAAGGTACGCATGGTCAGCTGGGTACCCGGCTCACCAATCGACTGCGCTGCCACCACACCAACCGCTTCGCCGGAGTTGACCAGCATGCCACGGCCCAGATCGCGGCCATAGCACTTGGCGCACAGGCCGAAGCGCGTGTCGCAGGTCAGCGGGGTACGGACCTTGACTTCGTCAATGCCCATACGCTCGATCTCTTCGACCATGTCTTCGTCCAGCAGCGTGTTCGCTTCGTACAGCGTTTCCTGGGTTTCAGGATTGACGATGTCGGTGCCGGCCACGCGGCCCAGAATACGGTCGCGCAGGGCTTCGATCACTTCACCGCCTTCGACCATCGCCTTCATCAGCGTGCCGTTCGAGGTGCCGCAATCATCTTCGATCACCACCAGATCCTGGGTCACGTCGACCAGACGACGGGTCAGGTAACCCGAGTTTGCGGTCTTCAGTGCCGTATCCGCCAGACCTTTACGAGCGCCGTGGGTCGAGATGAAGTACTGCAAAACGTTCAGGCCTTCGCGGAAGTTCGCGGTAATCGGCGTTTCGATAATCGAACCGTCCGGTTTCGCCATCAGACCACGCATACCCGCCAGCTGGCGAATCTGTGCCGCAGAACCACGCGCACCCGAGTCGGCCATCATGTAAATCGCGTTGAACGATTCCTGGGTGGTCGTGGTGCCGTCGCGCTTGGTGACGGTTTCCACTTTCAAGTGTTCCATCATGGCCTTGCCGACTTCGTCGGAAGTTTTGCCCCAGATGTCGACCACTTTGTTGTAACGCTCGCCCGCCGTCACCAGACCGGAAGCATATTGCTGTTCGATCTGTTTGACTTCGGATTCGGCGGTGGAAATCATGGTTTTCTTGATTTCCGGCACCAGCATGTCATCGACGCAAATCGAGATACCGGCGCGGGTTGCCAGGCGGAAGCCCGACTGCATCAGCTGGTCGGCAAACACCACCGTGGCACGCAGACCGCACTTGCGGAACGACGTGTTGATCAGCTTGGAAATTTCTTTCTTCTTCAGCGCGCGATTCAGGACGCTGAATGGCAAGCCTTTTGGCAGAATTTCCGACAGGATGGCGCGGCCAACGGTGGTCTCGTAGCGCGTCAGGGTGCGCACGAACTCGCCGGTTTCCGGATCCTTTGGATTTTCAACGATACGCACCGTGATGCGGGTCGCCAGTTCCACTTCCTTGTTGTCGTACGCGCGGATCACTTCCGACACGTCCGGGAACAGCATGCCTTCGCCCTTGGCGTTGATCGCTTCGCGGGTCGCGTAGTACAGACCCAACACGATATCCTGGGAAGGAACGATCGATGGTTCGCCGTTCGATGGGAACAGGATGTTGTTCGAGGCCAGCATCAGGGTGCGGGCTTCCATCTGCGCTTCGATCGACAGCGGTACGTGGACCGCCATCTGGTCACCGTCGAAGTCAGCATTGAATGCGGCGCAGACCAGCGGGTGCAGCTGGATCGCTTTACCTTCGATCAGCACCGGCTCGAACGCCTGGATACCCAGACGGTGCAGGGTTGGCGCACGGTTCAGCATGATCGGGTGTTCGCGGATGACTTCTTCCAGGATGTCCCACACCACCGGCTCTTGCACTTCCACCAGCTTCTTCGCCGCTTTGATGGTGGTCGCGAGACCCATCAGTTCCAGCTTGTTGAAGATGAATGGCTTGAACAGTTCCAGCGCCATCAGCTTCGGCAGACCGCACTGGTGCAGTTTCAGCTGCGGACCCACCACGATGACCGAACGGCCCGAGTAGTCGACGCGCTTACCCAGCAAGTTTTGACGGAAGCGGCCGCCCTTACCTTTGATCATCTCTGCCAGCGATTTCAGCGGACGCTTGTTGGCGCCGGTCATCGCTTTGCCGCGACGGCCGTTGTCCAGCAGCGAGTCCACTGCTTCTTGCAGCATGCGCTTTTCGTTACGCGTGATGATCTCTGGAGCGCGCAGCTCCATCAGGCGTTTCAGACGGTTATTACGGTTAATAACGCGACGATACAGGTCGTTCAGATCGGAGGTCGCAAAGCGGCCGCCGTCCAGCGGGACCAGTGGACGCAGTTCCGGTGGCAGCACCGGCAGCACTTCCATGATCATCCAGTCCGGCTTGATGCCGGAACGCTGGAACGCTTCCAGCACTTTCAGGCGCTTGGCGTACTTCTTGATCTTCGCTTCGGACTTCGATTCCTTCAGTTCCACGCGCAGGGCTTCGGCATCGCGGTGGATGTCGATCGAGCGCAGCAGTTCACGGATACCTTCGGCGCCCATGAAGGCGGTGAAGTCGTCGCCGTACTCTTCGTACTTGGCGGCGTAGTCGTCTTCCGACATGATCTGGCACTTCTTCAGCGGGGTCATGCCAGGATCGGTCACGACATATGCTTCGAAGTACAGCACGCGTTCGATATCGCGCAGCGTCATGTCCAGGACCATACCCAGACGCGACGGCAACGATTTCAGGAACCAGATGTGGGCGGTCGGCGAAGCCAGTTCGATGTGGCCCATGCGCTCACGGCGCACTTTGGCCAGCGTGACTTCCACGCCGCACTTTTCGCAGATCACGCCGCGGTGTTTCAGGCGCTTGTACTTGCCGCACAGGCATTCGTAGTCTTTGATCGGGCCAAAGATCTTGGCGCAGAACAGACCATCGCGCTCTGGCTTGAAGGTACGGTAGTTGATGGTTTCCGGCTTTTTAACTTCGCCGTAGGACCACGAACGGATTTTCTCAGGCGAGGCCAGACCGATCTTAATCGCGTCAAAGGTCTCGTTTTGCTGTACTTGCTTGAATAAATCGAGCAGGGCTTTCATGTATCACTCCAGGTAGTGATGAATTCTTAAACTTGCCCGGCCACCGCAGGTGCGGATGGCCAGGCTGCGTGCGGTGTCTTAGTTGCGCTCGAGGTCGATATCGATACCCAGCGAGCGGATCTCTTTCACCAGCACGTTGAACGATTCCGGCATACCCGCGTCGATCACGTGATCGCCCTTGACCAGGTTTTCGTACACTTTGGTACGGCCGTTCACGTCGTCCGACTTCACAGTCAGCATTTCCTGCAGCACGTACGATGCGCCGTACGCTTCCAGTGCCCACACCTCCATCTCACCGAAGCGCTGGCCACCGAACTGGGCTTTACCGCCCAGCGGCTGCTGCGTTACCAGCGAGTACGGACCGGTCGAACGCGCGTGCATCTTGTCGTCAACCAAGTGGTGCAGTTTCAGCATGTGCATCACGCCCACGGTGACTTTGCGCTCGAACGCTTCGCCGGTGCGGCCGTCGTACATGGTGACCTGGTTCTTCGACGGGGTCATGCCCAGTTTGTGGGCGATGTCGTCCGGGTACGCCAGGTCCAGCATGCGGCGGATTTCGGATTCGTGCGCACCGTCGAACACCGGCGTTGCGAATGGCACACCCTTTTTCAGGTTGTACGCCAAGCCCATGATTTCTTCGTCGGTGAAGTTGGCGATGTCTTCCTGACGGCCGGTCTCGTTATAGACCGTGGTCAGGTACTTGCGCATTTCTTCGACTTTGATCTGTGCTTGCAGCATCTCGCCGATACGGATACCCAGGCCTTTTGCTGCCCAGCCCAAGTGGGTTTCCAGAATCTGACCCACGTTCATACGGGATGGAACACCCAGCGGGTTCAGCACCACGTCGGCCGGCGTACCGTCCGCCATGTATGGCATGTCTTCCACTGGCACGATACGGGAAACCACACCCTTGTTACCGTGGCGACCCGCCATCTTGTCGCCCGACTGCAGGCGGCGTTTCACGGCCAGGTAAACCTTGACCATTTTTTGCACGCCAGGTTGCAGTTCGTCGCCTTGCGTCAATTTCTTGCGCTTTTCTTCGAAGGCCAGATCGAACTGGTGACGCTTCTCGTTGATGGATTCCTTGATGGCTTCCAGGGCAACGGCAGCGGTGTCTTCCGCCGGGCGGATGTCGAACCAGTGGTACTTGTCCAGATCGGCCAGGTATTCCTTGGTGATCTTGGCGCCTTTCGCCAGCTTTTTCGGACCGCCGTTGACGACTTGGCCGACCAGCATTTTTTCCAGACGCTGGAAGGCGTCGCCCTCCACGATACGCATCTGGTCGTTCAGATCCAGGCGGAAACGCTTCAGTTCATCATCGATGATCTGTTGCGCGCGCTTGTCACGGACGATGCCTTCGCGGGTGAACACTTGGACGTCGATCACGGTACCCACCATGCCCGACGGTACGCGCAGCGACGTGTCTTTCACGTCGGACGCTTTTTCGCCGAAGATCGCGCGCAGCAGTTTTTCTTCCGGGGTCAGCTGGGTTTCGCCTTTTGGCGTCACTTTACCGACCAGGGTGTCACCGGCTTGCACTTCGGCGCCGATGTAGACGATACCGGACTCGTCCAGACGGGCCAGTTGGTTTTCCGCCAGGTTCGAGATGTCGCGGGTGATTTCTTCCGCGCCCAGTTTGGTGTCACGCGCCACCACCGACAGTTCTTCGATGTGGATCGAGGTGTAACGGTCGTCTTTGACGACGTTTTCCGAGATCAGGATCGAATCTTCGAAGTTCAGACCATTCCATGGCATGAACGCCACGGTCATGTTCTGGCCCAGCGCCAATTCACCCAGGTCGGTCGATGCGCCGTCGGCGATCACGTCGCCCTTGGCCACGCGGTCGCCCACTTTGACGATCGGACGCTGGTTGATGTTGGTGTTCTGGTTGGAACGGGTGTACTTGATCAGGTTGTAGATGTCGACACCGACTTCACCGGCGGTCGCTTCTTCGTCATTGACGCGAATCACGACACGGCCCGCATCGATGTAGTCCACCAAGCCGCCACGCAGTGCTTGCACGGTGGTGCCGGAGTCAACCGCCACGGTACGTTCAATACCGGTACCGACCAGCGCCTTTTCAGGACGCAGGCAAGGCACGGCCTGACGCTGCATGTTGGCGCCCATCAGTGCACGGTTCGCGTCATCGTGTTCCAGGAATGGAATCAGCGAAGCAGCGACGGACACGATCTGACCTGGCGCAACGTCCATGTACTGGATACGCTCAGGCGAGACCAGGATGGTTTCGCCGGCTTCACGGGCCGATACCAGCTCGTCGGACAGCTTGCCTTCGCTGTTGATGGTCGCATTCGCCTGGGCGATGATGTAGCGGCCTTCTTCAATCGCGGACAGGTAGTCGATCTTGTCGGTCACGGTGGAACCTTCGACCTTGCGGTACGGGGTTTCCAGGAAGCCGTATTCGTTCAGGCGGGCATACAGTGCCAGCGAGTTGATCAGACCAATGTTCGGGCCTTCAGGCGTTTCAATCGGGCATACACGGCCGTAGTGGGTCGGGTGCACGTCGCGCACCTCGAAGCCGGCGCGTTCGCGGGTCAGACCGCCAGGGCCCAGGGCCGAAACACGGCGCTTGTGGGTGATTTCCGACAGCGGGTTGGTCTGGTCCATGAACTGCGACAGCTGGGACGAACCGAAGAACTCACGGATAGCAGCCGAGATCGGCTTGGAGTTGATCAGGTCGTGCGGCATCAGGTTGTCGGCTTCAGCTTGGCCCAGACGCTCCTTGACGGCGCGTTCAACACGCACCAGGCCGGCGCGGAACTGGTTTTCCGCCAGTTCGCCAACGCAACGTACGCGACGGTTACCCAAGTGATCGATATCGTCGACTTCGCCGCGGCCATTGCGCAGTTCCACCAGGATCTTGATCACAGCCAGCACGTCTTCGTTCGACAGCGTCATCATGCCGGTCAGTTCATCGCGGCCAATGCGGCGGTTGAACTTCATGCGGCCGACGGCCGACAGGTCGTAACGGTCAGGGCTGTAGAACAGGCCGTTGAACAGGGCTTCCACCGACTCTTCGGTTGGTGGTTCGCCAGGACGCATCATGCGGTAGATCGCCACGCGCGCCGCGGTCTGGTCGGCGGTGTCGTCGATGCGCAGGGTCTGCGAAATGTAGGCACCCTGGTCCAGGTCGTTGGTGTACAGCGTCTGGATGTCGGAAATGTTGGCGTCGCGCAGCTTGTTCAGCGTTTCTTCGGTCAGCTCTTCATTGGCGTTGGCCACCACTTCGCCGGTGTCCGGATCAACGATGTTTTTCGCCAGCACACGGCCCAGCAGGTAGTCTTCCGGCACCGTGATGTGTTTCAGGCCAGCGGCGTCGATATCACGCACGTGCTTGGCGTTGATACGCTTGTCCTTCATGACGATGGTCTTGCCCGACTTATCGACGATGTCGAAACGCGCCACTTCACCACGCAGACGCTCGGCGACGAATTCCATCTCGCCGCCTTCCGAACGCAGGTGGAAGTTGTCGAACACGAAGAAGTTCGCCAGGATCTGTTCCGGCGTCATGCCAATGGCTTTCAGCAGGATCGAGACCGGCATCTTGCGGCGACGGTCGACGCGGAAGTACAGGATGTCTTTCG
Source organism: Burkholderiaceae bacterium (assembly GCA_019751755.1). Lineage (GTDB taxonomy): Bacteria > Pseudomonadota > Gammaproteobacteria > Burkholderiales > Burkholderiaceae_D > Rugamonas. The sequence continues at coordinate 8,312 of JAIENA010000006.1, forward strand.
GGTCAAACTCGAAGTCCAGCCACGAGCCGCGGTAAGGAATGATACGTGCCGAGAACAGCAGCTTACCGGACGAGTGGGTCTTGCCACGGTCGTGCTCGAAGAACACGCCCGGGGAGCGGTGCAACTGAGAAACGATCACACGTTCGGTACCGTTGATGACGAACGAACCGGTGGTCGTCATCAAAGGCAGTTCGCCCATGTACACTTCCTGCTCTTTCATCTCTTTCACGACCGGCTTGGTTGGCGATTCCTTGTCCAGGATCACCAGGCGCACCTTGGCGCGCAGCGGGGAAGCGAAAGTCAGGCCGCGCAGTTGGCATTCCTTGACGTCAAATGCGGGGTCGCCCAGCACATACGACAGGAACTCCAGGCGTGCGAAGCCATTGTGGGAGACGATAGGGAAGATCGACGTGAAAGCCGATTGCAGGCCTTCATTCTTGCGTGTGGACGGAGCGGTGTGCTCTTGCAAGAAGTTTTCGTAGGACTCGAGCTGGGTCGCCAGCAGGAACGGAACGTTGTGGACGTTGGCGCGCTTCGCAAAAGACTTACGAATGCGTTTCTTCTCAGTAAATGAGTAGTGCATGGACACTCCGTGAGTGACAGGAAAGGATAGAAAATTCAAGTTTCAGCCGGTTCAATACCGGTGAAACTTCAATCCGCTATCGTCTCCAGGTCGGTGATACGAACAAGGTGACTTACTGCGACAGATACGACGAATACGATACAGACGACAAAGGAGCCAAAGCCGACACTCCCCCCTTGCAGGAGGAGTATCTGGCTTTGGCTCTCGGCGTTTAAACGACCCGCCGGTACAACAAGATTACTTCAGTTCAGCCTTGGCGCCAGCTTCAACCAGTTTCTTCTGGGCGGCTTCAGCGTCAGCTTTCGACAGCGCTTCTTTAACGACTTTTGGTGCGCCGTCAACGACGTCTTTGGCTTCTTTCAGGCCCAGACCGGTGATTTCACGAACAACTTTAATCACGCCAACTTTGTTCGCGCCGACTTCGGTCAGAACAACGTTGAACTCGGTTTGCTCTTCAGCAGCGGCTGCTACTGCGCCACCAGCTGCTGGAGCAGCCATAGCTGCTGCCGACACGCCGAATTTTTCTTCGAAAGCTTTGACCAGTTCGTTCAGGTCCATTACGGACATTTCGCTAACTGCTGCCAGGATGTCGTCTTTGGAAATTGCCATTTGAAACTCCTAATTAATTTGTATGCTACAGAATTGTTTACTTGAGAAAAACAGCGCGCTATTAAGCTGCAGCGGTTTCTTCGGCTGCAGGAGCAGCTTCCGAACCTTCGCTCTTTTTCGCTGCCAGAGCAGCCAGACCACGTGCAAAGCCCGACACCGGAGCCAGCATAACGCCCAACAGCTGCGAGATGAGGACTTCACGGCTAGGAATGCTCGCCAGCGCGGTAACAGCAGCTTTATCCAGCTGTTTACCGGCGTAGTTACCAGCCTTGATAACCAGTTTGTCGTTGGTTTTAGCGAAGTCGTTGATGACTTTCGCTGCTGCAACGGCGTCATCCGAGATCGAGTAGATCAGCGGACCGGTCATGCTGTCGGCCAGAGCGGCGAATTGCGTACCTTCTACGGCACGGCGAGCCAGCGTGTTCTTCAGAACACGCAGGTACACGCCTTGGGTACGCGCTTTAGCACGAAGTTGCGTCAAGTGAGCAACCTGGATGCCACGGTACTCGGCCACGACCACGGTTTGCGCAGTTGCTACTTTTGCGGAAACTTCGGCGACGACGGCCTTTTTGTCATTCAGATTGAGACCCACGGTCAACCTCCTTAAATGATACTGGGCCAATGCCCGGTATCGGTTCGAACAACGGCGTCCGAGGTTAGGAGTCCAATGGACTGCAAAACTTGATCGGGTACACCATCTGCGTTGGGCGCCTTGCGACGATTAACCCGAAACCTGCCTGCTGCTTCGAGCCCAACGGTCTTTGATTGCCTGGTGATCTTGCGATCACCAGCCCAAAGATGCGCCCGGCATTACTGCCGGGACTTAATTCTTTAAAACTTAAGCAGCCAGACCAGCGTGGTCAACACGGACGCCAGCGCCCATGGTCGACGAGATCGCTACTTTGCGCAGGTACACGCCTTTCGACGAAGCTGGCTTAGCTTTGTTCAGCGCGTCGATCAGGGCAACCAGGTTGCGCTTCAGATCGGCGTCGTCGAACGACTTGCGGCCGATCGTTGCGTGGATGATACCTGCTTTGTCGGTACGGTACTGAACCTGGCCGGCTTTCGCGTTTTTCACGGCGGTAGCGACGTCAGGGGTAACGGTGCCAACTTTCGGGTTAGGCATCAGGCCGCGTGGGCCCAGGATCTGACCCAGGGTACCAACGATACGCATGGTGTCTGGCGAAGCGATGACGATGTCGAAAGGCATGTCGCCGGCTTTAACACGCTCAGCCAGGTCTTCCATACCAACCACGTCGGCGCCGGCTGCTTTAGCAGCTTCAGCCTTGTCACCGGTTGCGAACACGGCAACGCGAACGGTTTTGCCGGTGCCAGCTGGCAGCACGACGGAACCGCGAACAACTTGGTCCGACTTCTTCGGATCCACGCCCAGTTGCACGGACACGTCGATCGATTCGTTGAACTTGGCGGTTGCCAGTTCTTTAACCAGGGCAACAGCGTTGTCGAAGCCGTACACTTTGGTGCGGTCTACTTTGGCCTTGATGGCTTGAGCGCGCTTGGACAGTTTTGCCATGATTAGATGCCTTCCACGGTAATGCCCATCGAACGTGCGGAACCAGCGATGGTGCGCACTGCGGCGTCCAGATCGGCGGCGGTCAGGTCCGGGGTTTTCAGTTTAGCGATTTCTTCCGCTTGGGCGCGGGTCAGCTTACCGACTTTGTCGGTGTGTGGCTTCGGCGAACCTTTGGTGACGCCCGAGTGCTTCTTGATCAGGTAGGTCGCTGGAGGGGTCTTCATCACGAAGGTGAAGGACTTGTCAGCGAAGGCGGTGATCACGACCGGGATCGGCATGCCTGGCTCCATACCTTGGGTCTGCGCGTTGAACGCTTTGCAGAATTCCATGATGTTCAGACCGCGCTGACCCAGCGCTGGACCGATTGGAGGGGATGGGTTTGCTTTACCTGCTGCCACTTGCAGCTTGATAAAGCCAATGATTTTCTTTGCCATTTGGGCACTTCCTATCGTTGGATTGAGTAGTAGCGCCCCACCGGGTCAAATAACCTGGCAGGGCTCCTCTTGTTTCGCAGATTTAGCCGGAGCCGCGCTCCGTGGGGCGCTTGATACTTAGACTTTTTCGACCTGGCCGAACTCGAGCTCGACTGGCGTTGCGCGACCGAAGATGGTAACCGAGACGCGCACTTTCGATTTCTCGTAGTTGACTTCTTCGACGTTGCCGTTGAAGTCGGTGAACGGACCATCCTTGATGCGGACTTGCTCGCCCACTTCGTACAGCACTTTCGGGCGGGGCTTTTCCACGCCTTCCTGCATTTGCTGCATGATCTTGTCGATCTCGCGCGCAGGAATCGGAGTCGGCTTGTTCGATTTACCGCCAATGAAGCCGGTGACCTTGCTGGTATTCTTCACCAGGTGCCACGTTTCATCGGTCATTTCCATTTCCACCAGCACATAGCCAGGGAAGAAACGACGCTCGGTGACCGACTTCTGGCCGTTACGGACTTCAACCACTTCTTCGGTCGGCACCAGGATCTGGCCGAACTGGTCTTGCATGCCGGCGCGCTCAACGCGCTCGGTCAGTGCACGTTGTACACTTTTCTCCATGCCGGAATAAGCGTGCACCACGTACCAGCGTTTGTTGCTGACTGGCTTGCTCAGCTCTGCGCCAGCGTCTTGCGCCGGAACACTGTCCGGCGCGTTATCTTGCACATTGTCGCTCATTATTGTTTCCAACCCAGGATTACGTCGTACAACAGGAATTCCAACAACTTATCTGTGCCCCACAGGAACACAGCCATGACCAGCACAAAAGCAAACACGATCATCGTGATTTGCGTTGCTTCCTTGCGCGTTGGCCAGACAACTTTCTTGGTCTCGCGAACGGCTTCTTTGGCAAAATTCAGGAAATCGCGACCGGAGGTAGACGTGTACGCAATGCCGGCGGAAATAAGCAAACCAACCACGAGTGCGATAGCACGCACCAGGGTTGGTTGACCTGCCAGGTAAAAGAACCCGACTACGCCTGCAATCGCAGCAACCACGGCCAGCACGACTTTGAACTTGTCGTTCGACGTGCCAACGGTTTGCACGGATTGATTAGACATTTATTTTACTTTCGGTGCCCTGCACCAGAATTCGGTGGCAGGGGCGGAGGGCATCGAACCCCCAACCTTCGGTTTTGGAGACCGACGCTCTGCCAATTGAGCTACGCCCCTACGTAAAACTTACTCACTACAAACTTGCTGAATCCGTAATTCTAGCACCCAACAGAGTCGGGCGCTAGTATTTTTTGGCAGGATTCTTAGGCGATGATCTTAGCAACCACGCCGGCACCAACGGTACGACCACCTTCGCGGATAGCGAAGCGCAGACCTTCTTCCATCGCGATTGGGCTGATCAGTTTCACGGTGATCGACACGTTATCGCCTGGCATAACCATTTCTTTGTCTGCTGGCAGCTCGATCGAACCGGTCACGTCAGTCGTACGGAAGTAGAACTGTGGACGATAGTTGTTGAAGAACGGAGTGTGACGACCGCCTTCGTCTTTCGACAGAACATAGATCTCGCCGGTGAAGTGGTTGTGCGGCTTGATCGAGCCTGGTTTTGCCAGAACTTGACCACGCTGTACGTCTTCACGCTTGGTGCCGCGCAGCAGCAGACCAACGTTGTCGCCTGCTTGACCTTGGTCCAGCAGTTTGCGGAACATTTCCACGCCGGTGCAGGTGGTTTTCACGGTGTCAACGATACCGATGATTTCGATCTCTTCGCCGACCTTGATCACGCCACGCTCAACACGGCCGGTAACAACGGTACCGCGACCGGAGATCGAGAACACGTCTTCCACTGGCATCAGGAACGTGCCGTCAACAGCGCGCTCTGGGGTTGGGATGTAGGTGTCCAGGGCTTCAGCCAGGCGCTCGATGCAAGCTTCGCCCATTTCGCCAGGCTGGCCTTCCAGTGCCATACGTGCCGAACCTTTGATGATTGGCAGGTCGTCGCCTGGGAACTCGTATTTGGAGAGCAGCTCGCGCACTTCCATTTCAACCAGTTCCAGCAGCTCAGCGTCATCAACCAGGTCGCACTTGTTCAGGAACACGATGATGTATGGAACGCCAACTTGGCGGGCCAGCAGGATGTGTTCGCGGGTCTGTGGCATTGGGCCGTCAGCTGCGGAGCACACCAGGATCGCGCCGTCCATCTGCGCAGCACCGGTAATCATGTTTTTGATGTAGTCGGCGTGGCCTGGGCAGTCAACGTGAGCGTAGTGGCGGTTAGCCGTTTCGTACTCAACGTGGGCGGTGTTAATGGTAATGCCGCGTGCTTTTTCTTCTGGAGCAGCGTCGATCTGGTCGTAAGCTTTAGCTTCGCCGCCGAATTTCTTCGACAGAACGGTTGCGATTGCAGCGGTCAGGGTCGTTTTGCCATGGTCAACGTGACCGATGGTGCCAACGTTCACGTGCGGTTTAGTCCGCTCAAACTTCTCTTTTGCCATTTTAGACTCCTAACAATAGATGAGATGCTGGGCAATCGCCCTTCTGTCTTTTGGGAACTTTACTTACGGTACTGCGAATTCTGGTGCCCTTGACGTGGATTGAACACGTGGCCTCTCCCTTACCAAGGGAGTGCTCTACCACTGAGCTACAAGGGCTAATGTTTGCGACACGTATGCACCGCAAGAATCTCTGGAGCGGGTGAAGGGAATCGAACCCTCGTCTTAAGCTTGGAAGGCTTCGGCTCTACCATTGAGCTACACCCGCGAGGTTTTCCACTTCACTGCTATACCCACTCAGCTTCTTGAAAGAAACTTGGTGGAGGGGACTGGATTCGAACCAGTGTACTCTGAGAGAACGGATTTACAGTCCGTCGCCTTTAACCACTCGGCCACCCCTCCGCGGGAACCGCAGAGTATGAAGCAACTACTTTGACTTGTCAACCCCGCTTACATTGTCGCGTTTGCTTGCGCATTCGCTTCGTTTTGTAAGCAACGATGTTTCGTCTGCTTCGGGGCGAGATTATAAGCACACATTTTTCAAACCGCAAGGGTATTTTTTTAGATTCTTCTCATAATCCTCGTACAATCCAATTTATTGATGACAACGGAGTGACGGAACGTGGAACAAACTTCTGCCTGGCGCGCGGCACTGCCCTCTTGCCTGCTGCTGTTTGCACTGTATGTCGTGGCGGGCCTGCTGAGCCTGGCACTAACCATCGGCCCCACTTATGCCTCCCCGCTGTTCCCGTCGGCCGGCATTGCGCTGGCCGCCATCTATACCTATGGTCCGCGCCTGCTGCCCGCCGTGGCGCTGGGCGCCATCACCGTCAACCTGGTGCCACTGGCCAACGGCGTGCCGGTCGACAGCGACCAGGCGCTGACGGCACTGGCGGCCGGGGCCGGCGCCACCTTGCAGGCCTGGATCGCCATGCTGGCCCTGCGCCGCACCATGCAGCCGGCGATTGGCGCCGGCCGCCACGTACTGACCTTTATGTTGGCCACGCCGGTGCTGGCCACCATCAGCAGCACGGTAGTGATCACCGCAACGGTACTGCTGGGCAAGCTGTCGCCGCAGGAGTTGGCCATCAACTGGTTCACCTGGTGGCTGGGCGACACCATCGGCATTTTGCTGGCGGCGCCGTTGGCGTGGATCCTGATCGGCCAACCGCGCGTGCTGTGGCGCCGCCGCCGCCTGCTGGTGGGCCTGCCACTGGTGTTGTCGGGCGCGGTGTTTATCGTGATTTATTTCCAGGCCGAGCACTGGGAAAGCGCCCAACAAATGCAAACCTTCCGCCTCAAGGCGCAACAGGCGGGCGACTTGCTGCAGGCCCAGTTTTCCGAGCACGAGCGCTTCCTGCACGCGATGTCGCGGGCGCTGGGCGACCCGCGCCGCAACCTGGCGGCCGATGATTTTTCCGCGCTGGCGTCCGGTTATCTCGACAAGCGGCCCGAACTGTCGTCGATGGGCTGGCTGGTGCCGGTACGGCGCGAACAGCGCGACCAGTTCGAACAATGGGGCAAGGAACAACTGGCGCCGGATTTTGAAATCCGCGAAGTGGCCGGCCCGCAGCGCTTGCAGCGCGCCGGCGACCGTGACATGTACATGGTGCCCACCTTCATTGAGCCGCCACGCACCCGACTCTACCGCGGCATCGACGTGCTGAGCGAACCAGTGCGCTCGGACGCGGTGATCCAGGCCTTGCGCACCGGCCAGCCCTCGGTCAGCGCGCCGGTGAATTTCCTGCAAAGACAGTCGGCGCGCGCGCTGCTGCTGCTGCAGGCGGTGTTGCCGGTCGGCGGCGGCGAATCGCCCGGCATGCTGTTGATTTCGATCCAGATTGAACCGTACTTGCAGCGCATGCTGCAGCAAGTGAATTTCCCGTCGCTGCAAGTGCGCCTGGAAGATATCACCACCGGCAGCGGCATCGCGCTGGTGGACCAGGTGCACCGCGCAGCCCGCATCGGCGACGTGCAGCGTATCCTCAACTTTGGCGGCCGCCAGTATTTGCTGGTGCTGGCGCCGACGCCGGCCTACGCGGCCGCGCAGCGCGGCTGGCAAAGCTGGACCGTGCTGACCTGCGGCCTGCTGCTGACGGCGCTGCTGGGCGGCATGATGCTGTTGATTTCCGGCGAGCGGGCGCAAATCCAGGCCCAGGTCAAGGACAGCACGGCGCGCCTGCGGGAACGCGAAGCGCGCCTGCAAGCCATCCTCGACAAGGCGGCCGACGCCATCCTCACCATCGGGCCCGATGGCGTGCTGCTGTCGGCCAATGGCGCCGCCGGCCGCTTGTTCGGCTACCCGCCGCAGCACATGGCGGGCTTGCCGCTGGTGACCCTGCTGCCGCCGCGCGATGACCAGACCCCGGCCGAACTGTTGCGCATGATTGCCGGCGGCGACAGCCATGAACATGAAGCGCTGGGCTACCGCCGTGACGGTTCGGACTTCCCGCTGGCGATTTCGGTCAGCGAAGTGGAGCTGCCCGATGAACACCTGTTTGTCGCCATCCTGCACGACTTGACGGAACAGCGCCGGGCCCAGGAACACATCCACCGGCTGGCCCACAATGACCCGCTGACGGGCCTGGACAACCGATTGTCGCTGAACCTGCGGCTGGACCAGTTGCTGGCCCGCGCGCGCCGCGTCCACGGCACCGCGGCGGTGATGTTCATCGACCTCGACCACTTCAAGAAAATCAACGACACCCATGGCCACCAGACCGGCGACTTGCTGCTGCTGGCGGTGGCCAACCGCTTGCGCGAGATGCTGCGCGAAGTCGACACCATTGCGCGGCTGGGCGGCGATGAATTCATCATCACCACGGACTGCGACATCACGCCCGAGGCGGCCTCGACGGTGGCGCTGCGCATCGTCGAGGCGCTGGCCGCGCCTTTTGTGCTGGCAGGAAAAACCATCCACACCGGCACCAGTGTCGGCGTCGCCATGTATCCAGCCGACGGCGACGACAGCGCCACCCTGCTGCGCCACGCGGACACCGCCATGTATGCGGCCAAGAGCCAGGGGCGCGGTAACTTCCAGTTCTTTTCCAGCGCCATGAACCGCACCACGCACGAGCGGCTGCTGATGGAAAGCCGCTTGTCGCAAGCGCTGGAAAAACAGGAGTTCGAACTGTACCTGCAACCGCAGGTGGCCACGGCCACTGGCCGGATTATCGGCGCGGAAGCCCTGCTGCGCTGGCACCACCCGGAGCTGGGCATGATCTCGCCGGACCGCTTCATTCCGATTGCCGAAGAATCCGGCCTGATCCTGCCGCTGGGCGACTGGGTCTTGCGGCGCGCCGCGCAATTGCTGGTGGCGTGGCGCACCCAGGGCCTGGGCCATTTGCGGCTGGCCGTCAACCTGTCGGCGCGCCAGTGCCGTGGCACCAGCCTGCTGCCGCTGCTCGATAAACTGTTGGCCGACAACGGCATCGCCCCGGCCCTGCTGGAACTGGAAATCACGGAATCGGCCGCCATGCAAGATCCGGAAAGCAGCCGCTTGCTGTTGAAAGAATTGCGGGCCCGCGGCATCAAGGTGGCGATCGACGATTTCGGCACCGGTTATTCATCGCTCAGCTACCTGAAGCTGTTTGAACTGGACCGCCTGAAAATCGACCGCAGCTTCGTCAAGGACATCGAATCCGATCCCAACGATGCCGTGATCGTCACCGCCACCATTGCGCTGGCCCATTCACTGGGACTGGAAGTGACGGCGGAAGGGGTGGAAACCGAAGCGCAGCGCACCTTCCTGTGCAGCCAGGGCTGCGAAACGGCGCAAGGCTATCTGTTTGCGAAACCGATGCCGGTGGCGCAGTTCGAAGCGATGGCGGCAACGGTGCCCGCCTGAACACGGCCTGCGGCGGTGAACGTGTAGGGCGGTTTGCGCGCTGCGCAAGCCGCCATGCACGCGCCGCGTTGACGCCAATCGGCGGCTTTGTAAAAGCCGCCCTACACAGGTGTCAGCGCCACGATCAGCTGGGCTTTTAACGCCCGGATCAATGATGCCTCGTCCGGCGGCACCCCTTCCGGCGCCACCACCACGCGGTCCGCATAAAACAGTCCCAGTTGCTGGCCCTGCACCACCAGCGGCAGCACGATGAAACTGCGCGCATCGGGCAGCAGGCTGCGGTGCCACGGCGGCAGCAGGTCGCGGATCTGGTGCGTGGCCGCATCGGCAATCATCAAATCCGCATCGTTTTGCATCGCCAGGTGGAACAGGTCGGTGCCCGCCAGTGGAAAGGTAAAACCCGCCATGCGCTGCGCATGGTCGGCCCCGAACGCGATGCGGGCGCGGTAGACGCTGGTGCGCATATCGCGCAGGCACACGGTGGCAAAGCGGAAACCCATGCCGCGATACAGGGTTTCCAGGACCGCCTGGATCAATTCATTCAATCGGCTGTGTCCGGCGGCGCGCATTTGCGCCACTTCCTGCACGCCGGCCAGTAACTGTTCACGCGCATTGTGCGGCTTGCCGCTGGCATGCGTCCCCGGCGCGGCCGCTTCGCGCCCCGCCATGGTCGCCATCAGCAAGACATCGGGCAGCCCGCTTGGCGCGGCCACGCCGGCGCCGGCGCGCGGCTGCAATTGCAAGGAATCGAGTAAATCATGCATGCCGTTGCGCACGTTGGCCAGCACACTGGCCAACTGGTCCCGGTCCAGCCCCAGCGCCACGCCGTAGCGCTCCAGCAACCCCTGCAGCACGCCTTGCGCGGGGCCGCCCTGGCGCGCCAGGATGCGCGCCACCTCGCCGCTGAACGAGACCACCACGCGCAGCCATTCCGGCTTGCCCTGCGGCGCCTTCAGTACGCCGGGCGGCAGCGGCGCGATCGCGCGCGCGATCGGGTCCGGGATCTTCCATTCATGCAGGATGGCGGCCGACAAGGTGTCGTAACTGCTGCCCAGCACGGATTGCGAGGCCTGGTTGAGGGTGTGCGTGCCGGCCGCGACCAGAGCGCCAATGTCGCGGTAGCGCTCGTGCTGGTGGGCGGCGATCAACAGCGGCCCGATATTGCGGAACAGCGCACCAATCGAGGCTTCCTCAGTGCCCTGGTAGGCGCCGGTGCGCGACATCTCGCGCCCCACCAGGCTGGCGCACAGCGCGGCCTCCAGCTCGGTCCGTACGCTTTGTTCCTGGCGCGAATTGATCAGCGTATCGACCAGCATCATGGCCAGCGCCGATGCTTTCACATTGTTAAAACCCAGCAGTGAAATCGCCCGCGATACCGTGGTGACGGGGGTACCGGCCTTGGTGCGGTATTGCGGCGTATTGGCCAGGCGCAGCACTTTTTGCGTCAGGCCCGCGTCCGACAGCACGTAGTACGCCAGGTCATGGGTGCCGCCATCATCGGAGTCGATCAATTGCACCACGCGGGCCACGGACACGCCCAGCGCAAACACGTTGTCATCGCCGCACAGCTTTTTCAGCAGTGGGCCACGCACCGGACGAGCTGGCTGATCCGTAGGATGAAAGGCGAGGTTCATGGCAATTCCTGCACTCGATGGCCAGCGCGGCGCGCCCGACTGTCTACTTGAAAGTATATGCCGGTGGTGCAGGAAAGAAACACAATTCCGTGGGAATTGGAGAGAATTCACCCGCTGGCGGTGCTGGGCCGCCACACGGTGTCCAACAAATGCTCAGGCGGTCACGCGGGTTCCGGCGCCGGCGGTGGCGGCTGCTGCCCCAGTTCCGGATCGCGCTCAATCACCTCCAGCAAGGCTTGCACCACTTCCGGGTCGAACTGAGTGCCGGCGCGCGCCTGAATGTAGGTCATGACTTCCGGATAAGGCCATGGCTCCTTGTACGGGCGCTCATGCAGCAGCGAATCAAACACGTCGACCACCGCCACCACCCGCGCGGAGAGCGGGATTTGTCGGCCCTTCAAGCCATTCGGATAACCGTTGCCGTCGAAGTGTTCATGGTGGGCGCCCGCGATTTCCGCACCATACGTCAGGTAGCTGACGCCATCGACCATGTTGGCGGCACGCTCCAGGATGGTGCGCCCGACATCGGCATGGTGTTGCATCTGCGACCGTTCGTCCGGCGTATGGGCGCCCGGTTTCAGCAGGATATGGTCGGGGGTCGCCACCTTGCCAACGTCGTGCAGGATGCTGGCCAAACCGATCATGTCGACCAGTTGCTGCGTGACCTCATCCGGGTAAATGCCTTTTTCCCGGAGGCAGACGGCAATCGCGGACGACAGTGCCTGGACCCGGCGCACGTGGCCGCCGGTGCCGCGGTCGCGGAATTCGGCCAGGTCGGCCAGCGCCACCACGGTCGCTTCCTGTGCCTTGCGCAACTGGCCGAAGATATACAGGTTATCGAAGGCGGCCGCGATACGCTGGCAAAACACTTCCAGCAAATCGCGCTGGATCTGCGCCAGCGGCCACGGTGGCGTGACGGAAATGGCCACTTCGCGGTTTTCCTGGGTGTGGATGAACAGCACGTTGTCCGGATGATCGAACTGGCTTTTTTTCTCGGCAAACGCTTTGGCGATGGTCGGCCACAGCGGGTGGTTCGATGGCATGCGCTCGTTCTCGGCCAGCGGAGCGTAGCCGCCGGTGGCGGCGACCACGGTGGCCGGGCCGGTGTCGCCCTGCATCAGGCACAGCACACCATCGGCGCCGACGTCGAGGATGGCGGACACCTGATTCAGCACGCCGGAAGCGAATTCACGCAGCGAATGGATTTGATACAGGTTGGTCGCGCCGGCCAGGATTTTGCCCAGGCCGATGCGCGAACGCTCCAGCATGTTCAGGCTTTCATACGCGCGCAGTGCGGAAATCACCGTGGTAAACAGCTTTTGCGTCGTCAGTTCCGTCTTGGCCTTGTAATCATTGATGTCATATTCAATGATGACGCGTTGTTCCGGCGCCTGGCCAGGCTGGCCGGTGCGCAACACGACCCGCACGATGGCGTTATGCAATTCTTCGCGGATGCGGCGCGCCAGCAGCAAGCCCGCATCATCGGTTTCCATCACCACATCGAGCAGCACCAGGGCAATGTCGGGCGTATCGCGCAGGATCTCATACGCTTCGCGCCCGGAGTAGGCGGAAAATAATTCCAGTTCACGGCCCTTGAAACTCACATTGCGCAGCGCCAGGCGGGTCACGGCATGGACATCGACATCGTCATCGACGATCAGAACGCGCCACAGGCGCTGCTCAGGAGACGGCTGGCCGGCAGCGGGCGTCTCATCGTCATCCTCGTCGAGCAGCCAGTTGTCATCTGCGGCATTTGATTCGGTCATACAGTCTCCCAGGTCGCACCGTGCGGTTTGCGGTGGTGCGGTTCGCGCTCGAGGCGGCGCTCACATCGACGGTCTCTCGTTCCCAAGCATAATCAGAATTTAATAGCATGACAACCCCTGTTCCCAGCGGCGGCGCATCCTGGCAACATTCTGCAAGAAGCCCTGAAAACCGCTACTCTAGGAGTCTGCGCGGCGCTGCCGCGTATCTACTTTCGTTACAAGGATGACATTATGCAAGTCCCCACCATAGCAAATGCCGATGGCGATATGGCCGGCCGTGAATTCCTCGCCTTCAAACTCGGCAAGGAAGAATACGGGATCGATATCTTGAAAGTGCAGGAAATCCGCGGCTACGAAGCCGTGACCCGGATTGCCAGCGCGCCGGAATTCATCAAGGGCGTCATCAACCTGCGCGGCATTGTGATCCCGGTGGTGGACATGCGAATCAAATTCCAGCTCGGCGAAGCCGTGTATGACCAGTTCACCGTGGTCATCATCCTCAACATCAATGGCCGCGTGGTGGGCATGGTGGTCGACGCCGTGTCGGATGTCACCACCCTGATGCAAGAACAAATCAAGCCATCACCGGAAATGGGCACGGCGTTCTCCAATGAATACATCATCGGCCTGGGCACGATCGACGAGCGCATGCTGATTCTGGTCGATATCGACCGCCTGATGTCGAGCCCTGAAATGGGCCTCACCGATCCTAACGCCACCTGACCTGACGGAATCCCATGCTCCTGTCCCAACTCAAAATTCGCACCCGCCTGATCGCCGGCTTCGGCGCCCTCGTGCTGCTGTTACTGATTACCATCGGCGTGGCGTTCGGCCGCTTCACTTCGGTCGGCAACGATAACCGCCAGATGCGCGAACGCGACTTTGCCAGCGCGCAGCAGTCCGGCATTGTCGAAGCGCTCGCGCGCGAAAACGCCAGCCGCACGCTGGCCCTGTTCATCTTGCCGGACCGGAACCAGCGCAGCGGCGAATATGGCCGCATCGACGCCAACAAGAAAGCCATCGACCAGTCGCTGACGGCACTGGAAAAGCTGATCACCTCGGACCAGGGCAAGCAGGACCTGACGACGATCCGCAGCCAGCAGGCGACCTTTACGGCATCGTTTATCAAGGTCGCGGAACTGATCGAAGAAGACCGCAAGGACGACGCCGCGAACATGATGAACGGGGAAACCTTCCCCGCCCTGAACAGCCTGCTGGAGTCCGTCAAGAAACTGGCGGACAAGCAGCGCCGCGACATCGAGGACGCGGGCGCCAGGGCGGCGGCCGACATTGCCTTTTCGCGCTGGCTGATCATCGGTATCGGCATTGTCGGCGTGTTGCTGTCGGCGGGCCTGGCGCTGAACATCACGCGCTCGATCACCGGTCCGCTGAACCAGGCGGTGCGGGTGGCCAAAGACGTGTCTGATGGCGACTTGACCAGCCGCATCGACGTCAACGTCGCGGACCGCACCGAGACCGGTGAATTGCTGCTGGCGCTGCGCCAGATGAATGAAAGCCTGTCGATGACGGTGTCGGGCGTGCGCGCCAGTTCGTCGACGATTTCGCGCGCCTCGAGTGAAATTGCGAGCGGCAATATGGACTTGTCGGGCCGCACCGAATCCCAGGCCAGCTCGCTGGAAGAAACCGCCAGCTCGATGGAGGAATTGACCACCACCGTGAAGCAAAACGCGGACAACGCGCGCCAGGCCAATCAACTGGCGATTTCCGCCTCGAGTGTGGCCCAGCGCGGCGGCCAGGTGGTCTCGCAAGTGGTGCAAACCATGGGTTCGATCAAGGACAGTTCGGGCCGCATTGTCGACATCATTGGCGTGATCGACAGCATCGCCTTCCAGACCAACATCCTGGCCCTGAATGCCGCCGTGGAAGCGGCGCGCGCGGGTGAACAGGGCCGCGGCTTTGCCGTAGTGGCGTCCGAAGTGCGCTCGCTGGCGCAGCGCTCCGCCTCGGCCGCGAAGGAAATCAAGACCCTGATCAGCGATTCGGTGGAGAAGGTCGACAGCGGCGCCAAGCTGGTCGATGAGGCCGGCCAGACCATGGACCTGATCGTCACGTCGGTGCGCCAGGTGGCCGACATCATGGGCGAAATCACGTCAGCCAGCCAGGAACAGAGTTCCGGCATCGAGCAAGTCAATGAAGCGATTTCGCAAATGGATGAAATGACGCAGCAAAATGCCGCGCTGGTGGAACAGGCGGCCGCGGCGGCGCAGTCCATGCAGGATGAGGCGGGGACGCTGGCGCAGTCGGTCAGCATCTTCAAGCTGATCGGCGAAAACGCGCCGCCGGTGGCGCCACCACGTCCGGCGGCCAAGCCGGCATCGAAGCAGCGCCAGTTGGCCGTCTCCACTCAGGCTGCGGCCAAGCCAGCCGCGAAACCCACCGCCCAGGCGACGCCGAAAGCATCGCCCAAGGCGGCGCCGGCGGATGATGGCTGGGAAGAGTTTTAAGTCACGGGCGTGACACGACGGCGGCCTGCGGGCCGCCGTTTTTATTTGCGCCGGCAACCGGTGCGGTCGAGGCCCATATCCAGATTCTGGTAGCGGATTTCATACTTGCCCGCCGCCAGCTTGTCGACCACCAGCGTATCGCGCGGCTGCACGTAGGCATAGCGCACATTGGCCTTGCGTTCCAGATCGAACACTTTGATGAAGACCGCCGACACGTTGCCGCTGTTGTCCAGCGTCAGTTGCATATCGTCGCCCTTGTTGCCAATCGGGAAGCCATCGACATAGCCCGATTGCGCCGGCCACGGCTCGCCGTTGGGCGCCACCAGCGTCGGCTGCTCCGCGTCGCAATCCTGTTGCGCGGCAGCGCCCGGCAACACCACTTGCGACAGCGCCATCACCTTGATGGCGGGCGGCCGTGCCGCGGCGTCGGGCACATGGGCTTTAACCACAGCCCAACTGTCGGCCATCGGATCGGCTTTCGGCGCCACTTCCGCCGGCCGCAGCGGCACGCGGGCGTTGACCACGGTCGCGCTCAATTCACTCTTGCCGCCCAGCGCCGATGCCAGCGCCGCTTGCAAGCGGGGCTGGCCGGCCGACAGCACGCCACCGATCCAGCCGCCGATAATGCCGACGCACAGCGTCACGCCCCATTTCCAGTTGCGCCGCAAGCCCGATTTGACGGGGCGCGGTTCGCCCACGTGGCCCGGCCAGTGTTCGCCGCGCTGCGCCGGCGCGTGTTCATGGTCTTCGTGGGCGCCTTCCAGCCAGCCGATCTCCCACTCTTCTGCGGCAATCCACTCATCGTGTTCCTTGCGCTTGAGCGGGTCCGACAGTGTCCCGTAGGCGGTATTGATGATCGACATGATGCGCGCGGCCTTGTCATCGCCCGGGTTTTTATCCGGGTGATATTTCTGACTCAACGCCTTGTAAGCAGCACGAATAACCTCCTGCGGCGCCATGCGGGACACCTTCAGGTTGTCATAGTGAGAATGTACTTTGCCCATCGTTACGTTCGTTCCAGGAGCTGCGCGCCGCGCGGCAGGATTGCCACGCCCAGCCAAACATCATAGCGGATTACCATCACCACAGCGCAGCAAACACGGCAGATAAACCGTGCTATTTCTTCATATTACAACTTGTGCGTGCGATCTGCGGCGGCAATTTGCGGTGGCAGTTCGACGTTTTTTCCGACCATCAACACTTTGAACAGTTCACCCATTTCCGCCGGCGATAGCAGCTTTTGCACGGCGTTCGCTTGCGGCAAATACGCTTTGACGTCGGCCGGATCGGTGCGCGTCAACAAGTCGCCTATGCCCGCCGACAAGAGGAAAGCGGCCTGATTCATATAGCCCAGCACGTCGGCGCCGGCATCCTGCGCGGCCAGCGCCATCGCCGTGAAATCCACGTGCGCGGTGATGTCCTGCAAGCCCGGCAAATAAAACGGTTCGGCATGCGCGTGGTGGCGGTAATGGCACATCAACGTGCCAGCGTCGCGCTGGCCCAGGTAATACTCGTGGGCCGGGAAACCGTAGTCGAACAGGATGGCCGCGCCGTTGTTTCCACGCGACAACATCTGACCCAAGGTGGCCATAAAACCGCAGCCGGCGCCATGCACTTCCGTGGTATACCCTTCCGGCAAGTACTCCTGGTCCGGGATTTGCGCGGCAATTTGCGCCGCCAGCGCCGCGCCCGGGTCCCGCTCGACATAGGCGAATGCGCCGTGTTCAATGGTGACGTACAGTTCGCGCCAGCCTTGCGCGGTCTTTTTCACCAGTTGCACCGGCATGGCGTCCAGCACTTCATTGCCGATGGCCACGCCCTGGAACGACGCCGGCAAGGCGTCGAGCCAGCGCACTTGCGGGAAGGACGCCAGCAGCGCCTGTTGGCGGGCGCGCAATTCGCCGGACAGCTCGACGATGGCATACGATGCGATGGGGATGCCGGCGGCCTGGGCTTCGGTCAGGATATCCAACGCGAGTTTGCCGGTGCCGGCGCCGAATTCGAGAAGGTTGGGTGCGCTTTGGGCCATAATAGCGCCTGCCAGATGCGCCAGGGTGGCGCCGAACAGGGACGACATTTCAGGCGCCGTGGTGAAATCGCCATCTTTTCCCAGCTTGGCGGAGCCGCCGCTGTAATAGCCGAGACCCGGCGCATACAACGCCAGTTCCATGAAGCGGGAAAACGGTATCGCCCCGTCGCACGCCGCGATTTCCGCGGCAATCAGGCGTTGCAGGGCATGGGACGCTTCAAGCGCGTCAGGGGTGGGGGCAGGTAAGGACATCCCTGCATTGTAAATTATGTTGACCATTGACCATCAAATGACCACCGTGAACACTAAACAACCCCGCGTTGCCCTGGTGACCGGCGCCGCGCGCCGCATCGGCTGCGCAATTGCCCTCGGCATGGCGCGCGCCGGCTGGGATATCGCCGTGCACTACCGCCATTCGGAGGCCGAAGCGTTGGACGTGGTGGCGCAGATCCACGCCCTGGGTCGGCGCGCCGTCGCGCTGCCGGGCGATTTATCAGACGAAGCGCAGGTGCGGGCGCTGCTGCCGGCCGCCGTCGCAGCGCTGGGCCCGGTCAGTTGCGTGGTCAACAACGCCTCGCTGTTCGACTACGACAGCGCCACCGACTTTACTTTTGGCAAGCTCGACGCGCACATGGCCGCCAATGTCGCGGCGCCACTGCTACTGGCGCAGGCACTGCATGCCGCCACACAAGATGGTCATCAGGCGGTGGTTATCAATTTGCTGGACCAAAAACTGTACAATCTCAATCCCGACTTCCTGTCCTACACCCTGTCCAAGGCGGCGCTGCATACCGCGACCACCTTGCTGGCGCAGGCATTGGCGCCGAAATTGCGCGTGGTCGGCATCGCGCCAGGCATTACCCTGGTGTCCGGCGACCAGACTGAGGAAGGGTTCGCCAACGCGCACCAGCAAACGCCGCTGGGCCGCTCCAGCACCCCGGCCGACATCGTGCAGGCCGTGCTGTATGCGGCCGATGCCGCCGCGCTGACGGGCGCCACCTTGCTGGTCGATGGCGGCCAGCATTTGATGGCGCTGCCGCGCGATGTGATGTTCCTCGCAAAATAACCGCATTTTTAATATTCGTAGAAAGATCAACCATGCTGTCCGCCCTGACCCACCCTCGCCTGCAAGACTGCCGCCGTTTATTCCTTCGCGATTACGAAGTGATGATCAATATTGGCGTGCATGAATTTGAAAAGAAGGGCGAGCAGCGCGTCCTGATCAACGTGGACCTGTACATCCCGCTGGCCGTGTCGACGCCGCACGCCGATGAGCTGCATGAAGTGGTCGACTACGACTTCATGCGCGAAACCATCGGCCGCCGCATCGCCCAAGGCCATGTGCAGCTGCAAGAAACCTTGTGCGACGACGTGGTGCAAGCCATGCTGGCGCACCCGCGCGTGCGCGCCGTGCGCGTCTCGACCATGAAGCCCGACGTGTACCCGGACTGCGTCGGCGTCGGCGTGGAAGTGTTCCGCATCAAGGATGACGTGTAATGAATGCCGTGATTGACACGCTGCCGGCGGAGGCGACCCCGGCCGCTGCAGCAGCGACGCCCGCCACCGACAAGATCGCGCGCGAAAACGCCAAGCTGCACAAACGGCTGTGCCGCCTGGTCGGCCAGGCCATCGGCGACTTCAACATGATTGAAGAAGGCGACAAGGTCATGGTGTGCCTGTCCGGCGGCAAGGACAGCTACGCCCTGCTCGATATCCTGATGACGCTGCGCGAGCGCGCGCCGATCAACTTTGAGATCGTGGCCGTCAACCTGGACCAGAAGCAGCCGAACTTCCCGCCGGAAATCCTGCCGCGTTACCTGACCGAACTCGGGGTCGCGTTCCACATCGAGAACCAGGACACGTATTCCATCGTCAAGCGTCTGATCCCGGAAGGCAAAACCACGTGTTCCCTGTGCTCCCGGCTGCGGCGCGGCATCCTGTACCGCGTTGCCGATGAACTGGGCGCGACCAAGATCGCGCTGGGCCACCACCGCGACGATATCCTGGAAACCTTCTTCCTCAACATGTTCTTCGGCGGCAAGCTGAAAGGCATGCCGGCCAAGCTGGTGTCGGACGATGGCAAGCATGTGGTGATCCGCCCGCTGGCGTACGTGAAGGAAGAAGACACGGAGCGCTATGCGCAAGTGAAGAACTTCCCGATCATTCCTTGCGACCTGTGCGGTTCGCAGGAAAACCTGCAGCGCAAGCAAATCAAGGCCATGCTGCGCGATTGGGAAAAGAAACATCCGGGCCGGGTGGAAAACACGTTCTCGGCCTTGTCGACCGTGGTGCCGTCACACTTGATGGACCGCGATTTGTTTGGCTTTGCCGGCATCAAGGCCGATGGCATGGCCAACCCGCTGGGCGATATCGCGTTTGATGAAGAACCATGCTCGACGCCCACCACGGTGCCAGGCATCATTCCGCTGCAACCGCAATAAGCCGGCGGCCAGCACCGGCAGGCCGATGATCAGTCCTCCGACGGTGGCGCCGCTGACGGTGCCGCCACGGAGGGTTCTACCACCGAGGGTTGCCTCAGTTTGATGCGTGCGCGTGGCAGCGTCCAGTCGCCGCCGCGCGTCATCTCATCGAGGCTGCGCACCGACATGGCCGGCAGCGCAGCGGCGTCGCCCCCCATTGTCTCCAGCGCCGCGTCGATCACGGCCGCCTTGCGCGCCTGCTCGTCATATAACGCCGCCGCCTGTTCCGGCGTGGCGGCATTGGCGAACACCGGCGCATTAGCGACCGGCGCCACCGATGCCGCCGTGCAATCCGATGCGCTGTCCGCGCGGCGCGTGTCGAGATGCGTCATGGGCTTACCTCTTTCAATCAATCCAGTGCGGGGCACTCAGTGCGAACACTGAGTATCAAATTAGTATTAACTAATTGTTAATTTATGACTGGATTTTACCAGCTATTCCCCGCACGGGACCCATGATCAGGGCGCGACTGCGCTGCGCAGTACCGGATACAGCTGGTAGCGCTCATCCCACGACGCATGGCGGCGCACAAAGAAGTCCAGCCGCGCTTCCGGACTGGCGGCAAACGCCGGATCGGTCTCGAGCTTGCGCTTGAACGCCGCCGCCAGCGCCGGATCGGCCGCCAGTTGTTCGCGCGCGACCTGTTCCGCCACATACTCTTCCATGTATTCCTTGCGCTCGTAGGCCGTGTTGAAGGCGCCCCACGTGTGCAGCGAATCGGCGCCGAGCGGCTCGAACATGGCCACTACCAGACGGGCCTTCGGCTGCGCCACCGGCACGTACAGCGCGCCCTTGCCGACCGCGCGCTGCTCGGCGTTCCACGCGCCCGTCACCGTCACCGACTGGCGGCCCTCGAACGATTGCGGGTTGAATTTCATGGTGTTGGCGCGGAACGCCTGCACCGCCATCTTGCCAGCGTCCTGCTCCAGCACCCGGTAGGTGATGCCGTGCTGTTTCAGCTTGGCGCTGACCGGCGCCGCCCAGGCGGCCGGCACGATATAGCCACCGGCCGGCGCCGTCACCTGCAAATCCGGCACCACCTCGTCGCGCAGCGGCACGGTCCACAGTTGTGGCTTGGTTTCGTCATAGCGGGTCCACAGCGCGCCCGATATATCGGACGGGGTGCGGGTGTATTCATAGCCGGCGAACTGGATCATCTGCACCTTGTCGGTGGCCTTGTAGCTGAGCGGCACTTGCTGCCCGCCCAGCGCCAGCGCACGCTGGTCGGCCTCGCGCACTTGGCGGCTCCACGCGGCGCCATGGGTGGCCACTTGCGACAGCAGCGACACGATGGTGTTGCGCGTGACGCGCACGCGGTGCGGATAGTCGCGCCACGAATGGGTTTCCACCAGCATCGCAAAGCGGTTGCGCAGCGGGAAGTAGCCGGTCGAAAACCGCGGGGGCGCCATGTTGTCGACAAAGCCGGAGGTCGGGTCGTCGGTCTTGTCGAACGAAATATAGAAGTGCTTGGGGTCGGAGCCGGCCTTGCGCAAATCGGCCATCACGGCCTCGCGCAGGACGACGCCGGACTGCATCAGCGCGGCGTCGCCGCCATGCACCGGTTCGACCTGGATCGACACGTCCGGCTGGAACTTGGCGCCATCGGTCACGTGCAGGTCGACATAGGCCAGCGGGTCCCACTGGTTGACCAGCGCCAGCATGGCCTGCATCTCCGGCGCGTCGGCTTTCACGTAGTCGCGGTTCAGGTTGTAGTTCTGTGCCGTGGTGCGCCAGCCCATTTCCACCGGGCCGCGCTGGTTCGGCCGGTTGTTCGGGCCGAAGCGCTCATGGCCGTCGATGTTAAACACCGGCACGAACAGCAGCACCTGCTTGTCGAGCGCGCCGGGCGCCGCCTTGTTTTCGAGCACGTCGCGCAGCGCCAGGAAACCGGCGTCCTTGCCATCAATTTCGCCGGCATGGATGCCGCCCTGCACCAGCAACACCGGCACGTTGCGCTGGCGCGCCTGCGCCGCCGTCAGCGCACCCGTGCGCGACACGGCCAGCGCCAGCATCGGCCGCCCTTCTGGCGTGCGGCCGAATTCGAAGCAGCGCACGGCCTTCGGATACGCTTGCTGGAAGGCATGGCACAAGCGCTGCACTTCGTCATAGCGGCCGGTGGTTTGGAAGCCCGACCGTTCGGAGACGGTGGTCAGGTCGGGGTCGGCATAAGCCAGGGGAACAGCAGCGGACAAAGCGAGCAGCAGGGCGCAGCGTTTCATCAAATAGTCTCCGGGGATTGATAAAGATCAAGCAGCCGGAAATTATAGACAAGCTAACGCGTCCTTGCTCAACCGATCAACGCCCCCTCACCAGCCGCGAATGGCGATCTCACGCACCGGATGGCGCACCGGGACCAGTGGCGGCGCCATGCCGCCGGCCCTGGCGCGCGTGCTGGCCGCGCTGCACTGGCCGGTACGGCGGTATTGCAGCGCTTCGGCCAGCAGCGCTTCCTGCGGATCGCCCTGGGCCCGGGTGAAGTCATCGGCCACGCTGCAGGTGGGCGCGAAACCGTCGCCGTAATCGCCAAAGCCCTTGTGGTTGACACCCTGCATCTGGATCGTGAAATAGGTGGTGCCGCAATTGGGTGTCGGATAAAACGCGTACGGCTTGCCGCAAGTCTGGCCACCGACCAGGGTGACGTCCACATCCACGCCGCGCAGGCCGTTGATGATCGATTCGCTGGCCGAACACGTGCCCGGACCGGTCAGTATCGTCACCCGCTTCAAGTCCAGCGATGGCAAGGGTTTCAGGTATGGCGCCGGCTGGGGCGCTCTCAGGCCCAGCGACAGCGGCAGGAAAATCAGCGGCGTATCGGCGTCCCCCTTGCCATTGTTGATGGTTTTCTCAAACGTCTTGCCGGTGGTCTGCGCGGTGCCGGCAATCATGTACGCCACCTGGCTGGCCACGGCCAGCAAGCCGCCGCCGTTGTACCGCAAGTCCAGCACCAGATCGCCCACGCCGGCTTGCTGCAAGGTGCGGAAAGCGTCGATCAATTGTCGTTCCGACACGGTATTGTGGCTATTGAAAGTCATGTAGCCCACCTTGCCGGTCGGAGTATCGAGCACGCGCGTATTTTGCACGGGCGCCACATCGACCTTGGTCGCTTGCATGAAGACCATCAGCTTTTGATAACCACGGGAAAATATCATTTCATGGGTTTCCCCCGCCTTGGTGGGGAACAGGCCCGCATTGATCTGGTCAACCGTGGCACGGTCACCGGCCCAGATGAAGTTCTGGTAGTCGACCTGGTCGAGGCGGTCGCCGCGTTGCAGCCCAGCCCGTTCCGCCGGTGACCCGGGTGCGACCGAAGCAATGCGCCATTCACGGGGAATATTCGGTCCGTCATTGCGCACGAACGACAGGCCATAGCCCAGTTCCACGCCACGCGACAGTTCGTCATATTGGGCCGTGTCATAGGTGAAGTGGTAACGGTCCTTGGGCTTGCCGCTGGCGGTCAGCGCGGGGGTTTTGAGGACGGCAAAGTAATCGGGCGCGCTGCTGTAACCGGCGGGATCAGCGCCGGGAATTTCGTTATACCAGAGATAAGTGTCGTTGCTCCA
Source organism: Burkholderiaceae bacterium (assembly GCA_019751755.1). GTDB lineage: Bacteria > Pseudomonadota > Gammaproteobacteria > Burkholderiales > Burkholderiaceae_D > Rugamonas. The sequence continues at coordinate 31,750 of JAIENA010000006.1, forward strand.
CAAGAGCAGGAAGTTCTTTTCATCGGCCAGCGTGCCCTGGCGGTCCGGATAATGATGCGTGGCATCGGACACCCGTGGCGCGGCGCACAGGTTCTGGAAGGCCGCGTATGCCGGCAGCGGCGCCGTGGCACCGGCCATCACGCGCTGCACCGCCGCCACCTGTTCCGGCGACGCCTGCTGCGCGTCCGGTAGTCCGGCGCCCCCCTGGCGCTGGGCACCGGCGGGCGCGGTTTGATCAGCGCCGCCACAGGCAGCCAGCGTGGCGGCGGCCAGCAGCGCCAGCCAGAAAGAAGAGGTCGGTTTCATCCAGCCATTATAGGCCCGTGGCCGGCCCGGCTAATCGACTGTTACAGTTCGTTGCCGGGTGGATACTGCGACGTGATGGCCGGGCATTCAGGGCGGGCGCCGCTGACAATCTGAATCCGCCATGGCATGCGCCCCAGTGGTGCCGGCATGGCGGATTACGGCTTCGCCTCTTCAGTCACTCCGGCAGGAGTGACGGTCGTACGATGGGGCCCCCGGGCGGATTGATCGGCCTTGGCCGGCTAATCCGCCCTACCGTGAGGCAACGCGGCTTACGCCGCGTGCGACGCCTTGGCGGAGGCCGGCGCATGGAAGGCCGCCAGCAGCGCGGCTTCCTTCTCCTTGGCCGACTTCAGGTGGCGCTCTTTGACGTGGCCATAGCCGCGGATGTTTTCCGGCACCGAGGCGATCGCCACGGCTTGCGCCAGGTTATCGGCCGTCAGTTTGCCCAGCAGGCCGGACACGGTTTGCTGGTACTCGCCAATCAGTGCGCGTTCCATCTTGCGCTCATCCGTATAGCCAAAGATATCGAGCGCGGTACCGCGCAGGCCCTTGAACTTGGCCAGCACGCCAAACGCCTTCAACATCCAGGGGCCGAACTGCTGCTTGATCAAATGGCCTTGCTTGTCTTTCTTGGCCAGCAGCGGCGGCGCCAGGTGGAACTTCAGTTGGTAATCGCCTTCGAACATGCCGTCGATCTTGGCGCGGAAGGCAGGATCACTGTGCAGGCGCGCCACTTCATACTCGTCCTTGTACGCCATCAGCTTGTAGCCATACTTCGCGACCGCTTCGGTCAGGCGCAGCGGTTTGCCGTTGGCGATCTTGTCTTCGGCGGCGCGCACCTGGTCAACCAAGGCCTTGTATTTCGCGGCATACGCGCCGTCCTGGTAGGCCGTCAACAACTCGACCCGGCGGCTGATCACGTCATCGAGGGTCTGGATGCGCTTGAACTCGATCACCTGGGCCGGCGTGACCAGCTTGGTCACCAGCGCCAGGTCATGCGCCGCCGTGCGGCCCCACGTGAAGGCCGACTTGTTGAAGCCGACCGATACCGCGTTCAATTCGATCGCCTTCATGATCGACGCTTCCGTCAATGGCACATGGCCCTTCTGGAACGCATAGCCCAGCATGAACATGTTGGTGGCGATCGAATCGCCCATCAGCGCGGTGGCGATCTGGCCGGCATCGACGAAGTCGACGCGGTCCTGGCCGCAGGCCTTGATGATTTCGCCCGACGACGACGCGCCCGGGAATTGCCAGTCCGGATTCTTGACGAATGCCGCCGTGGTGGCGCCGGTGGAATTGACGGCGGCCCAGGTGCGGCCTTCGCCCATGCGCGACAGCGCATCGCGGCTGGCCGTGACGATCTGGTCGCAGCCGATCACGAGGTCGGTCATGCCGGTGCCGACGCGGGTCGAGTGCAGGTCGGACTGCTTGTCCGCCAGGCGCACGTGCGACATCACGGGGCCGCCTTTTTGCGCCAGGCCGCTCATGTCGAGCACCACGGCGCCCTTGCCTTCGACGTGCGCCGCCACGGCCAGGATCTGGCCCACGGTGACCACACCGGTGCCGCCGATGCCCGTCACCAGGATGCCGAACGGTTCCGCCGTCGATGGCGTGGCGGGCGTCGGCAAGACCGGCATCGCGGTATCGCCGGCGGCTGCCTTCTTCGGCTTTTTCAGCGCGCCGCCTTCCACCGTCACAAAGCTCGGGCAGAAACCGGTGGTGCAACTGAAATCCTTGTTACAGGACGACTGGTTGATCTGGCGCTTGCGGCCCAGTTCGGTTTCCAGCGGTTCCACCGACAGGCAGTTCGACTGCACCGAGCAGTCGCCGCAGCCTTCGCACACGGCTTCATTGATGACCGCGCGCTTGGCTGGATCCGGGTATTCATTGCGTTTCCGGCGACGGCGCTTTTCCGATGCGCAGGTCTGGTCATAAATCATGGCCGACACGCCCGGCGCGTCGCGCAGCTCGCGCTGCACGTCCATCAATTCGGAACGGTGGCGCACCGTGACGCCGGGCGCCCAGTTGTAGTTGTCCGGGTATTTTTCCGGTTCGTCGGTGACGACGATGATCGGCCCCACGCCTTCGGCGGCGATCTGGCGCGAAATCATGCCCGGATCGAGCGGACCATCGAAGGTCTGGCCGCCGGTCATGGCCACCGCGTCATTGAACAGGATTTTATAGGTGATGTTGACCTTGGCCGCCACCGCCGCACGGATTGCCAGCAAACCGGAGTGGAAGTAGGTGCCATCACCGAGGTTGGTAAACACGTGCTTTTCGTGGGTGAACGGGGCCTGCCCGACCCAGGTGATGCCCTCGCCGCCCATGTGGGTAAAGGTCGAGGTTTCGCGGTCCATCCACTGCACCATGTAGTGGCAGCCGATGCCGGCCAGCGCGCGCGAACCTTCCGGCACTTTGGTCGAGCTGTTATGCGGGCAGCCGGAGCAGAAGAACGGCGTGCGGTCTTTTTGCGGGTCCGGCTTGGTGTTGATGTTCTTCAGCACCGCTTCTTTTTGTTCCAGGAACGCGATCCGCTCGGCCACACGGGTGGCCACCGGATGGCCGGCGCAATAGTGCGAAATACGCGACGCGATGGCGCGCGCGATTTGCGCCGGCGACAATTCATAGGTGGCCGGCAGCAGCCAGTCGCCGTGGCCGGTTTTCGGGTTCAGCGACCATTCGCCGGTATCGTCGAACTTGCCGACCACGCGCGGACGCTGGGAATCCGGCAGGCTATACAGTTCTTCCTTCAACTGGTATTCGAGGATCTGGCGTTTTTCTTCGACCACCAGAATCTCGTCCAGGCCGCTGGCGAAGTCCTGCACGCCGGACGCTTCCAATGGCCACGTCATGCCGATCTTGTACAGGCGCAGGCCGATATCGGCGGCCGCCTGTTCGTCGATACCCAGGTCGGCCAGCGCCTGGCGCGTGTCGAGGTAGGATTTGCCGGCCGTGATGATACCGATCTTCGGTTTCGGGCTGTCCCAGATAATCTTGTTGAGTTTGTTGGCGCGCACATACGCCAGCGCGGCATACCATTTATAGGTATTCATGCGCGCTTCCTGGTCGAGCACGGCGTCCGGCCAGCGGATATTCAAGCCGCCCGCAGGCAGTTCGAAGTCGGTCGGGGTCTGGATTTGCACCCGGTCCGGATCGAAGTCGACCACCGCGCCCGACTCGATAATGTCGGTCACGCACTTCATCGACACCCATAGACCGGTGTAGCGGCTCATGGCAAACGCGTGCAAGCCGTAATCGAGGTATTCCTGCACGGAAGACGGGTACAGCACCGGGATGCCGCAGGCATTGAGGATATGGTCCGACTGGTGCGCGATCGACGACGATTTCGCCGCATGGTCATCGCCCGCCAGCACCAGCACACCGCCGTATTGCGAGGTGCCCGCATTGTTGGCGTGCTTGAACACGTCGCCGCAGCGGTCCACGCCCGGGCCCTTGCCGTACCACATGCCGAACACGCCGTCATACTTCGCGCCCGGGAATAAATTGGTCTGCTGCGTGCCCCAGACTGCGGTGGCGGCCAGGTCTTCGTTCATGCCGGGGTGGAATTTGACGTGGTGGGCGTCCAGGTATTTCTTCGCCTTCATCGCCGTCATGTCGACGCTGGTGACCGGCGAACCACGGTAACCGGTGATGTAACCGGCGGTGTTCAAGCCGGCCTTGACGTCGCGCTCGCGCTGCATCATCGGCAGGCGGATCAGCGCTTGCGTGCCCGTCATAAACGCGCGGCCGCGTTCCAACGTCCATTTATCGTCGAGCGAAATTGCGTTCGCCGGCGACCCCGGTTCCAGGTCGGAACCTTTGACTGGTGCATTCATTCAATGTCTCCAAATTATTACTCGGGACACCCCTTGTGGGAGCGCCGCCGCGAAAATCATACTTGGGTGCCAGGCCTTTAGGCCGGGCATCCGCATAGCAAATTGACTTCTCTGCACCGCCCGGTGGATTCAGGGTAGCACAGCCAGGCGCGCCATTCTGCCGTGGCGCTGCCGAATAAAACCTTAGGTTTTTGCAGTGTCGTCTTTCAGCACGCCACGCTTGATCTGGTCCAGTTCAATCGATTCAAACAGGGCCCGGAAGTTGCCTTCGCCGAAGCCCTGGTCGCCCTTGCGCTGGATGATTTCAAAGAAAATCGGGCCGATCACGTTTTGCGTGAAGATTTGCAGCAACAACTCGCGTTCCTGTTCATTGCTGTGGCCATCGATCAGGATGCGCAGGCGTTTCAGCTGTTCCAGGTTTTCGCCATGATGCGGCAGGCGCCGGTCCACCAGTTCATAGTAGGTGGCGATGGTGTCCTGGAACACGATGCCGGTGTCGCGCATGGCTTGCACCGCGCCATAGATATCGTCGGTGCCCAGTGCGATGTGCTGGATGCCTTCGCCGTGGTAGGCGTCCAGGTATTCGGCAATCTGCGACTTGTCGTCCGACGATTCATTGATCGGGATGCGGATCTTGCCGCACGGCGACGTCATCGCCTTCGATTTCAGGCCGGTCAGCTTGCCTTCGATGTCGAAGTAGCGCACTTCACGGAAGTTGAACAGGTTTTCATAGAATGATGCCCATTCCTTCATGCGGCCACGGTGCACGTTGTGCGTCAGGTGGTCGATGTAGGTCAGGCCGTTGCCCACCGGGTTGGCGTTGGCGCCGGGGATGGCAACGAAGTCAACGTCATAAATCGAAATATCGCCTATCCCGCCCTGCGCATTCTTGCCGCGCCAGCGGTCGACGAAATACAGCAGCGAATCGCCGACGCCTTTGATGGCCGGGATATTCAATTCCATCGGGCCGGTTTTGTTGTCAAAACCCCACGCGCCCATTTCCAGCGCGCGCTGGTAGGCCGCCGCCGCGTCATTGACGCGGATCGCGATCGCACACACCGACGGACCGTGCTGGCGCGCGAAGCGCTGCGCAAACGAATCCTGTTCGGCATTGATGATGAAATTGATGCCGCCCTGGCGGTACAGGGTCACGTCCTTGTGGCGGTGCCGCGCGATCGCCGTAAACCCCATGCGCTCGAACAGTGCGCCCAGCGCCTTCGGGTCCGGCGCCGCATATTCGACGAACTCAAACCCATCGGTCCCCATCGGGTTGTCCCACGGCTCAAATTTCATGGCGGTCTCCTGTGCCCAAGTTTACGTATACGTAAAGTATTTTTCGCACAGTATAGACCTCAAAGGACAGCATTTAATTGCGAATAATTCCTGACGCCACAAAATTTACGCAATAATATTGCCAAATGCCTGACCAAAGCAGGAATTTGTAGCCAAGATTGCGCGCAACACAATTGCGCGACCAGATCATCCGAGGAATTTATGACCAAAATTGCGCTCGACAAAACCGACCGTAAGATTTTGTCCATTTTGCAAAACGATGGCCGCCTGTCCAACCAGGACGTGGCCGAACAAGTCAACCTGTCGCCGTCCCCGTGCCTGCGCCGTATCAAGCGGCTGGAAGAGGAAGGCGTGATCCGCCAGTACGTGGCGCTGCTCGATCCGGACAAGATCGGCCTGGGCCTGCTGGCCTATGTCAACGTGCGGCTGGAAAAACACAGCGATGCGGCGGCGGTGGCCCACAGCAATGCGCGGGCACTGGGCGTCAACCCGGCGGGCGCGTCGCCGCGCGCCGATTTCGCGGTGGCGGTGGAACAATGGCCGGAAGTGGTGGCCTGCTATGCGATGACGGGCGAAATGGACTACCTGTTGCGGGTACACGTGGAAGACATGGACCACTTTTCGCGCTTCATGATGGCGACCTTGCTGCGCCATCCGGCCGTGCTCGATGTGAAGTCGTCGTTTGCGCTGCAGCGGATCAAGGATACGACCGCGCTGCCGCTGCTGTAAGACGCGCTAACAGACCCGCTAATCGCGCACCGGCTGCCGCACCTGCGCCGCTTCGAGGCGGCGATAGTCCGGCGTGGCGCGGACCGTGGCAATGGCGTTCCAGATCGCCTCGAAGCGCGCGGGCTCCTTGTCGAACGCCTTGCGGCCGATCATCAGGTGGAAATCCAGCAGGGCGAACGGCTGGCGCGCCAATTCGATCTTGCCGTGGAAACGCGGATCGTTGCGCAACGATTCTTCCGAGCGCCGTCCCATCAGCACCGCCACGTCGGCGGCGCCCACCGCCAGCAGCCGCAAGCCCTCCTCGGCCGATTTCGGCGTGTCGATGACTTTCTGCCCCAGCGCCTGCAACATATCCACCGCGTAATAGCCGCGCTGCGCCACGGCGATGCCGCGCGGGTTGACCAGGTGCTTGCCATCCCAGCCGGCGCCACTGCCGGTGCGCAGGAACAGCGTCACCTGATCATGGTATAGCGCGCGGTCCGGGTCCTGGCCGCCATCGGGCTTGCGTGGCGGCACGCTGAAGACGCGGCGGCGCGGGTTGTCGGCCGGGCCGATCATGCCATCCATGACACCACTGCGTGTCTCTTCCTCGCAGCGCTTCCACGGCCGGGCAATGTAATGGAACTGTTCGCCAGTCAGGCGCTCCACCCGCTTCAACAGCTCGATGTTCAGGCCTGTGCCCTCAGGCAGGGTCCAGGGCGCTTGAGAGACATCTTCAAAACAGAGATTGAGCGGGGCGGCGGACAGGTCCGCCACGGCCAGGCACGCCGTCAAGGACGCCAACAACGCCAGCCAGGCAGACCGCCGCCGCGCGGAACGCTGGGTGCGGGTCTTAGTCATCGGATTTCACCCCGGGCAATTTATCGAGCCACTTGGCGGCCGCCCGCGTATTGGCTTTCAGCGCATAGTCCCATGTCGCCAGTTGCTCGTCCAGCGCTTCCTGCAGTACCGTGGCGGGACTGGGCGCGGGCAGCTTCAGGTAGGCATCGGCTTCGCCATAATCGCGGTGGATTTCCATGCCGGCCTTTTTCGCGATATGCATCATGGTCTTGTTGGACGACAGACAGTGCATGTACAGGGTGTCGATGTCGTTGTTGCGGCAGTGGATCGCGGCCCGCTCAAACAGTTTCGAGCCGATCCCGAGGCCGCGCGCCGCCCTCAGCACCGAAACGCCGAATTCCGCCACCCGCTCCTTGTCGGACGAACAATTGCGGGTATCGCGCGGCGCAAACGCCAGATGCCCGACCGCCACCAGCTTGAAGACGCGGTTGTAGACGCCAAATACCATATCGCGCGAAAAATCGATGCCGGACACGTAGCTGGCCACCTGCTCGTCCGAGGTGTGTGCGCCAAAACGCAGCAGCCGGTCCGGTTTTTCCAGCGCCATGAAATGCTTGACCATGCGGCGCCGGTCGCGCTCAGCCAGTTCCTTGATCGGCACCGTCGGACGGTCGCGGCCATCGCCGGACAGCCAGCGGCGCAGCGGGTTGCGGAACAGGTTCAGCTTCATGGGTGGCTCCCGGCCGCAGGGGTGCGGCACGATGTTGCTTCCATCTTACCAGCGTAGCGGGAGGCAACGCATCAGGCAACGTGCGCCGGCAACCCTGTCCGTTACGCCAGTGCCTCGCGTACCGCCGCCACGCGGGCCTGATGCACCTTTGTCGGGATCTGTTGTGGCTGATCTGCACACGCTTGCGCGATGTCGCCCGCGTTGACGGCGCGGGCGGCCGCCAGCGCCGCTTCCAGGTGCGCCCGTGGCGGATAGGGGCCGTCGGCGCAGGCTTGCGACGCCAGCAGCAACTGGCTGAAGCGGGCCGGCTTGCGGAAACCATCGCAGCGCTCCAGCAGTTTGACGATGGCGCCGGGGTCCAGCGCCAGCGCGCCATCCACACAGTCCTGTTCGCGCGCCACCATCACGGCCAGGTCACGGCACTCGGCGGGCACTCTCAAGCGCTTGCACAGCTGGTCGAGCGCTTGCAATGCCGGCGCCGAACCGCCCAGCCCCCGCAGCAGGGCGGCAAAGCGCACCGGCAAGTCCAGGCCGCAGCGCGCCGCAGCATCAATTACTTGCATGGCGCGCGGGCCGGCGTCGCATTCCGGCAGGATGCGAGCCAGTGCGCCGCAATCGCGCAGCACGTCGAACATGCGCGACGGCGCCGCTTCCATCAGCCCGCGCGACACTTCCTGCCACACGCGCTCGGCCACCAGCGCATCGGCTTCGCCGTGCTCCACCATCTGGCGCATCAGCGCATTGGTTTCCGGCGCCACCTTGAAATCGCCATAGCGCGCCGCAAAGCGCGCCACGCGCAGGATTCGCACCGGGTCTTCGGCAAACGCCGCCGACACGTGGCGGAACACGCGCGCGGCAAGGTCGGCACGGCCGTTGAACGGGTCGATCAGGGCGCCGTCGGCCGCCTTGGCAATCGCATTGACGGTCAAATCACGCCGCACCAGATCCTGTTCCAGCGTGACATCGGGCGAGGTGTGAAACACAAACCCTTTATAGCCGGGCGCGGTTTTGCGCTCGGTGCGGGCCAGCGCATATTCTTCGTGGGTGTGCGGATGCAGGAACACCGGGAAGTCCTTGCCGACCGGCCGGTAGCCCTGCCGCACCATGTCTTCCGGGGTCGCCCCCACCACCACGTGGTCATGGTCCTGGACCGGCAATCCCAGCAGTTCGTCGCGCACCGCACCGCCGACCACATAGGTTTGCATGGCCATCAGCCGGGCATGTCCGCGTCGTGCAGCGGGCAGGTTTCGGTTTCCGCCATGGCTTCGTCGATCCAGCGCGCCACGGCGGGATGGTTGCGCACGCGTTCGCAGTAACCGTTCAGCGCCGGCGGCAACGTCACACCATAGGTCTGGAAGCGCATCACCACCGGCGCGTAATACGCGTCGGCGATCGAGAATTCGCCGAACAGGAAACCGGAGTGGCCGCCAGTATGGCCAAAGCGCGCCAGGCACTCTTCCCAGATTTCACTGATGCGGCCGATATCGGCCTGGGTGCCGGGCGTGCGGCCCTTGCCGGGATAGCGGCCCTTGATGTTCATCGACATCGAGCTGCGCAGGCTGGCAAAGCCGGCATGCATTTCCGCGCACACCGAACGCGCCATCGCGCGCGCCGCCACGTCCTGCGGCCACAAGTGTTTTTCCTGGAATTGCTCAGCCAGGTATTCGCAAATGGCCAGGCTGTCCCAGATCGTGATTTCACCGGCCAGCAGCACCGGCACCCGGCCACAGGCCGAATAAGCGGCGATTTTATTGGCCGTGTCTGGCTGGTCCAGCAGCACGCGCACTTCGTGGAACGGAATATTAAAGGCCGTCATCGCGACCCACGGACGCATCGACCACGACGAATAATTCTTGTTGCCGATCACCAGGGTCAGGCCCGGTTCACGTGCGGCGGCGAGGGTTTGCGTCAGCAGCGGGTCGAGTTCAGTTTGCATGAATAAGGGTTCCGGTTATCAAGGGAGATCAGCGAAGATTCAACGGCCGCCAAACGCGGCTTCCTGCAATTGCTGTTCAGTAAAGCCCTTCGGCGCCACGCTGCCGAGGCGCGCTTTCAGCGATTGCGGCTTGCCCTCGAACAGGGCGGCGTAATAAGTGGCGTTGGACATCACGTTTTTGACGTAGGTACGGGTCTCGAAAAACGGGATCGACTCGATAAACACGGCCGACTCCATCGGTTTGTCGAGTGTGGCGCGCCACGAACGCAAACGGCCCGGGCCCGCGTTGTAGGCGGCCGACGCCAGCACCTGCGAGCCATCCATATTGCCCAGCACCATGTTCATGTAATTGGTGCCCAGCAGGATATTGGTGCGCACGTCCGTGATGGCCTCCGACACGTAATCACTCAAGCCGATTTTCTTGGCGACCCAGCGCGCGGTGGACGGCATCACTTGCATCAGGCCGGACGCGCCGGCGTGCGATTGCGCATCCATGATGAAGCGCGACTCTTGCCGGATCAGGCCATACACCCAGGCCTTGTCCAGGCCCAGCGTCTGCGTGGCCGGATGCATGATGTCGTCATGCGGCGCCGGGAAGCGCTGGCTGTAGTCGACTTGCACGCGGGTGCGGTCGGAGGTGTTGACCATGCGGTCCAGGATATGGTGTTGCCGCGCGAATTCCGCCGCCGCCAGATGTTCCCGTTCGTTCAGGCTGCGCAATTCCCAGTTCCATTCGCGCGTGCCCTCGAAACGCAGGCGCATGGCAAAGAATTTCAGCGCGCGCTGGAAGCCCGGGCGGGCGGCAATCGCGGCCACTTCGCTGTCCGTCAATGGCGCGCCGGGTGGCGGGATCGCCACCAGCTTGCCCAATTCTTCCTGCGCCAGTTGGCCATAGAAATGCGGCTGGTCGGCAATCGTGCGCAGCAGTTGCGCCGCCTCGCCGGACGGCTGGGCGCCCGCATGCTCGGCCATCAGCGCGCGGGCTTTCCAGTACACCCACGCCGGGTCGGCGCGCAGCGCTTCCGGCATGGCGGCGATATTCTTTTTGACTTGCTTCCAGTCGCCATGGCGCAGCGCGAAGCGGGTCTTCCATTGATGCTGGTCGAGCGACAGCGGCGCGCCGTTCGCCTTGTGCCAGTAGTCGGCGGTCTCCGGCGCCAGCGAGTACGACGACTGCAGCGCGATATTGGCCCAGCCGATCGCCTGTTCCTGCGCGGAGAGCTTCGGCGCCGCCTTGTTCAGCGCCAGCACCGCGAGTTGCTTGCTGGTCTTGGCGGCGCGGCCGACCGCCACCAGGAAGGTTTCATGGTCGGCCTTGGACACGCCGGCGCCCTTGGCCAGCGCCACCAGTGGCACATCGACCGCCTGCGAAATCTTTTTATCGACGCCGCCCACCAGCAGGATCGCGCGGCGCGCCTGGCCGGTGGCGTTGAATTCGCCCGCCAGCCGCACCTGCGCCCACACATCGTCGGCGGAGAACTGGCCGGCCTGGTACAGCGTGGCGATCAGGCCCGCGCACGCTTCGCCATAGCCATTGGGCTGGGTCAGCAAGGCGCGCGCATCGTCGGCCACTTTCAAGCCCTTGAGCGCTTTCGATTGCAGCGCATAGCATTTGACCTGGGTATCGTCGTTCAGCACGAACAGCGGCAACTGGTCGTCAAAGTTCGGCCAGTCTTTCTTGCGGCCCAGTTCCAGCAGCCAGTCATTGCGCAAGCGGTCGGCAATCGCGCTGCCGTCGTAACGCTTGAGAAATTCACGGATGTCGTAGGTGGTGGCGTCGCGCAAGCGCGATTTCAGCCGATAATAATCAACGTACGACGGAATGGAATAATTGCCCAGCCGCGCGCCGTAGAAATCCACTTTGGCCGGTTCGTCCTTGCGCACGGCTTCGCGCAGCAACAGGAAGGCATCGTCTTCCTTGCGGGTGTCGATGTCGTCGGCGTGGACTGGGGATGCTGCGGATGCGAAAGCACAGGCCATCGCCATGCCGGCTATCCATTTCGAAGGGGAAATCAAGGTACGACTCTCACAAAAAATCCAGACATGACCAGCGATCCAAGAATACCACGCAACCCAGCCACGCCACCAGACAAACTGCCCGTCGGAAAAGCTGAACTACGGAAACAATTACTGGCATACCGCCGCGCCCTGGCACCGGACACGCGGGCCGCCTGGGATCAGGCGCTGTGCGCCAACGTGCTGGCGTGGCAGGACGCCAATCAGGTGCGGGAACTGGGGGTGTATTGGCCGCTGCGCGACGAACCGGATTTGCACCTGGCCTATGCCGAACTGGCCCGGCGCGGCGTGCGCTTGCTGCTGCCGGTGGTGGTGGCGCGCCATACGGCGCTGGAATTTGCCGAATGGACCCTCGGTGAAGCCATGGTCAAGGACACCATGGGGGTGGCGGTGCCGGCGGATTTGCGCATGACGGCGTATCCGCCGGCCTTGCTGGTGCCGTGCCTCGGCTACAACCGGCACCGCTTCCGCCTTGGCTATGGCGGCGGCTTTTATGACCGGACCCTGGCCGCTGCGCCACGGCCGGCCACGGCGGGCATCGCCTACCGTTGCCTGCAGGCCGATTTTCCGGACGATCCGCATGACGTCGCGCTCGACGTCATGCTGACGGAGTCGGCTTAGATCCAGCCGCGCTGCAGCGCATGGCCGGCCAGCATCAAGGCAATGCCAAGCAGGTTTAACGCTGTTGCGTATGGCTTCAATGCGGCTTGGGGGCGGCCAGAGGCCACATCGGGGAATACGACAGGAACATAGTAAACAAACATAACCAACAGGCCCAGGCCCTTCAGTAAATCGCTGGCGCTGTGGTTGACGGCGGCAAAGGCCAGCATGCCACCGGCGCTAAACAAGCAAAGGCCACACAAGAAACGGGTCATTATTGTTCGGCCTTCCACGGCGTCAAATCCAGCCGTTCTTCCACGCGAAAGCCGCCAGCATGCAGGCGATGCCCAGCGTCATGAGTGGCGTGGACGCGCGTTTGACCGCGATGGCGAAGCGCCCGGCCGGCTCGGGCTTTGCCACTTGCGGCAAGCAAATCAGGAATATCGCCAAATAGCCGACACCTTTCAGCAGGTCGGCGCCGCTGGCGTTACCAATACCAGAGGCAAACGAGGTCACCAGGCCGATCAACATCAGCAGGCAAATAAAAGGTTTCATTGCAAAAATTGAATAAGTCCGGCCCGGCCGTAAGCGCCACGCACTGTATCAGCCGCTTAAGAAAACGACAAGGGCGCCCGCAGGCGCCCTTATGTCTTACACCAGGCGCTGCCACAGCGCCGTGGTCGGCGCCGCCTGGTTCATGCTGTAGAAGTGGATACCCGGTGCGCCGCCCTTGAGCAGGCGTTGGGCCAAGTCCGTCACCACATCGAGGCCGAAGGCCTTGATGGACGCCGTGTCGTCGCCAAAACTGGCCAGTTTCAGGCGCACCCAGCGTGGAATTTCCGCGCCACACATGTCGGAAAAACGCATCAGCTGCGTGTAGTTGGTGATCGGCATGATGCCCGGCACGATCGGCACCGTGACGCCGGCCTTGGTGGCCTGGTCGACAAAGTGGAAGTAGGCATCGGCATTGTAGAAATACTGGGTGATGGCGGCATTGGCGCCGGCATTCACCTTGCGCACGAACGCTTCCAGGTCGTGCTGCGGCGAGCGGGCCTGCGGGTGCACTTCCGGATACGCGGCCACTTCGATGTGGAACCAGTCGCCGGTTTCGGCGCGGATGAATTCCACCAGTTCATTGGCGTAACGGAATTCGCCGGAAGCCCCATAGCCGCTCGGCAAATCGCCGCGCAGCGCCACCAGGCGGCGGATGCCGTGCGATTTATATTCGTCGAGGATGGCGCGGATCGATTCGCGGGTGCCGCCGATACACGACAGGTGGGGCGCGGCATCCTCGCCGGCCGCCATGATTTCACGCACGGTGTCGAGCGTGCCGTTTTGCGTGGTGCCGCCGGCGCCAAACGTCACGGAGAAATATTTAGGGTGCAATTCGGACAGCTTGGCGCGCGTTACGCGCAGCTTTTCCGCGCCTTCCGCCGTCTTGGGCGGAAAGAATTCAATACTGAAATTAGGAGTTTCCATCTGCATTCTTCAAAAGTAAGGTAGACAGAGCCCAGGAAATCACGCTGTACAAGATCGCGCCGCCGATTGCGGACCAGAAGCTATCGACGTGGAAGCCGTCCACCCATTGCGCCACCAGCCAGAACATGAAGCCATTGATGACGAGGATGAACAAGCCCAGCGACAGCAGCGTCACAGGCAATGTCAGCAGCAGTAAAACAGGACGTATCAGGGTGTTGACCAGGCCCAGCACAAGGGCTGCAACCAGGGCGGCGCCAATGCTTGTGACATCGACGGAATGCATCAGGTAGGGCACGGCAAGCAGAGCGGCCGCATTAATTAACCAGGTAAGGACCAAACGCATAAAGAGCCTCGCAACCGCGCGTTGAAAAGGACCGCAAGCGCGGCCCCTTTCAACGGCGTGGACAACTATGGGTGCCGAGCCTTCAGGCCGGGCATCAACATATTAATAACGGTAGTGCTCAGGCTTGTACGGGCCTTGGACTTGCACGTTGATGTAGGCTGCCTGCTCTTCGGTCAAGGTGGTCAGCTTCGCGTTCAGCGTTTTCAGCTGCAAGCGGGCGACTTTCTCGTCCAGGTGTTTCGGCAAGGTGTACACGCCGACTGGATACGCCTGGATGTTGGTGAACAGTTCGATCTGGGCGATGGTCTGGTTGGCGAACGACGACGACATCACGTACGACGGGTGGCCGGTACCGCAACCCAGGTTCACCAGGCGGCCTTCGGCCAGCAAGATGATACGTTTGCCCGAAGGGAAGATCACGTGGTCAACTTGCGGCTTGATGTTTTCCCACTCGTATTTCTTCAGCGCCGCCACATCGATTTCATTGTCGAAGTGACCGATGTTGCAGACGATGGCCTGGTCTTTCATGGCCAGCATGTGCTGTTCCGTCAGGATGTGGTAGTTGCCGGTGCAGGTCACGAAGATGTCGCCTTGCGATGCGGCTTCATCCATCGTCACCACGCGGTAGCCTTCCATCGCCGCTTGCAGGGCGCAGATCGGATCGATCTCGGTCACCCACACTTGCGCCGACAGCGCGCGCATGGCCTGGGCCGAACCTTTGCCGACGTCACCGTAGCCGGCGATCACGGCGATCTTACCTGCGATCATCACGTCGGTGGCGCGCTTGATGCCGTCCACCAGCGATTCGCGGCAGCCATACAGATTGTCGAACTTCGACTTGGTGACGGAATCGTTGACGTTGATGGCCGGGAAGGCCAGCTTGCCATCCTTGTGCATCTGGTACAGGCGGTGCACGCCGGTGGTGGTTTCTTCGGTCACGCCCATGATTTCCGGCAAGCGCTTGGAGTACCAGGTCGGATCAACAGCCAGGTGGGCCTTGATCGAGTTGAACAGGCAGATTTCTTCTTCCGAACCCGGGTTGTCCAGCACCGAAATGTCTTTTTCAGCGCGCACGCCCAGGTGCAGCAGCAGGGTGGCGTCGCCGCCATCGTCCAGGATCATGTTCGAGTACACGGCATTGCCGGCGGCGTCGTTCGGCCACTCGAAGATGCGGTGCGTGTAATCCCAGTAGTCAACCAGGGTTTCGCCCTTGACGGCAAACACCGGCGTGCCAACGGAGGCGATGGCGGCGGCGGCGTGGTCCTGGGTCGAGTAGATGTTGCACGAGGCCCAACGCACTTGCGCACCCAGTGCTTCCAGCGTGCGGATCAGCACGGCGGTCTGGATGGTCATGTGCAGCGAACCGGTGATGCGCGCGCCTTTCAGTGGCTGGGCGGCGGCGAATTCTTCACGGATGGCCATCAGGCCAGGCATTTCCGTTTCAGCAATCTTGATTTCTTTTTCGCCCCATGCGGCCAGGCCGATGTCAGCGATGATGTAGTCTTGCGACGGTTGGAATGCGGCGTTCATCACGCCCTCCTTTCAGTTAGTTGAAAAAAGTAACGTGAGCGCGGTTGCAGAAATCCGAGCCTGGCGAACACTGTGGTTCGTCGCAACGCTCCTCGGAACATGCATTCTAGCACTAATTCAGCGCTGTGATCGAATGTGTGCGCGATGCCACAAGCCCGCTGCGCAGACGGCCGGCCAGCAACGCCAGCGCCCCATAATGGGCGCCGCCAGACACAAAAAAAGCCGGACTCGACTAGCGAGTCCGGCTCTGGCGGCACGCCGCAGTGTGACGCTTACAGGCCGGCGGCGGCGCGCAAAATGGCGGCCTTGTCGGTGCGTTCCCACGTGAATTCCGGCTCTTCACGGCCGAAGTGGCCGTAGGCTGCGGTTTTCTGGTAGATCGGGCGCAGCAGGTCCAGCATTTGCACGATGCCTTTCGGGCGCAGGTCGAAGTGTTCCTGTACCAGTTGGGCGATTTTCTCGTCCGAGATCACGCCCGTGCCTTCGGTGTAGACAGTGATATTGATCGGACGCGCCACGCCGATCGCGTACGACACCTGCACCTGGCACTGGCGCGCCAGGCCGGCGGCGACAATGTTTTTCGCCACATAACGGGCGGCGTAAGCGGCCGAACGGTCGACTTTCGATGGATCCTTGCCGGAGAACGCGCCGCCGCCGTGCGGCGCCGCGCCGCCGTAGGTGTCAACGATGATCTTGCGGCCGGTCAGGCCGCAATCGCCCTGCGGGCCGCCGATGACGAAACGACCGGTCGGGTTGACCAGGAATTTGGTGCCGTTCAGCCACTCCGATGGCAGCACCGGCTTGATGATTTCCTCGATGACGGCTTCTTCGATCTGCTTGTGGGTGATGTCCGGATGGTGCTGGGTCGACAGCACCACGGTGTCCACGGCAACCGGCTTGCCATCAACATAACGCAGCGTGACTTGCGATTTGGCGTCTGGACGCAGCCATGGCAGGCGGCCATCTTTGCGCAGTTGCGACTGGCGCTCGACCAGGCGGTGCGAATAGTAAATCGCCGCTGGCATCAGCTCCGGCGTTTCATCGCAGGCGTAGCCGAACATCAGGCCCTGGTCACCGGCGCCCTGATCGAGGTCGATACCGGCGCCTTCATCAACGCCTTGGGCGATGTCCGGCGATTGCTTGTCGTAAGCGACCAGCACGGCGCAACCCTTGTAGTCGATACCGTATTCGGTGTTGTCGTAACCGATGCGCTTGATGGTTTCGCGCGCGACCTGGATGTAGTCGACATTGGCGTGGGTGGTGATTTCACCAGCCAGCACGACCAGACCGGTATTGCACAGGGTTTCAGCGGCGACGCGGGCTTTCGGGTCCTGCGCCAGGATGGCGTCCAGGATGGCATCGGAAATCTGGTCGGCGACCTTGTCTGGGTGGCCTTCGGAAACGGATTCAGAGGTAAACAAATAATCAACGGGCATCACAAGCTCCTGATAATGGTTGAATAAACATGTCGCAACAACCAAAACCGGCTTGCGACGCTTTAGCGATATTTATATTCCGCCTCGCAAGTTGTCTGTTAACTCAGCGGATACTACGAACGTGGTATTTTACGCTTCTTTGAAAATTTTGGCAGGGCAAAAGCGCTTGCCGCACCGAACGATCCATGCTTGTTTCCATCTTCCGCTTCTTTTCCCACTTTCCTTTACCGGTGCTGCATGCATTGGGCGCCGTGCTGGGCTGGCTGGTGTACCTGCTGTCGCCGTCCTACCGCCGCCGCATGCGACAAAACATGCGCCAGGCCGGCTTTGAGCCACACCTGGGCCGCGCCATTGCCGAATCGGGAAAAAGCATAGCCGAACTGCCCTTCATCTGGTGCGCCGCGCCGGAAAAAGTATCGCGCCACGCCACAGTGGAAAACTGGCAACTGGTGCAAAGTACCCTGGACGCGGGCCGCGGCATTGTCTTCCTCACGCCGCACCTGGGCTGCTTTGAAATTGTCGCGCAGGAAATCGCGCTGCGGCAAGAGTTGATGGTCATGTACCGCCCGCCCCGGAAGGCAGCGCTGAAACCGCTGATCGAAGGCGCGCGCGCCCGCAAGAACCTGCTGTTGGCGCCGGCCACGCTGTCGGGCGTGCGCATGCTGGCCAAGTTCCTGAAAAAAGGCGCGCCGGTCGGCATCTTGCCGGACCAGGTGCCGCAGGAAGGCGAAGGCGTGTTTGCCGATTTCTTCGGCCGCAGCGCCTACACCATGACGCTGCCCGCCAAGCTGGCCCAACTGGGCGATGCGGTCGTCATCGCCACCTATGCGGAGCGCTTGCCGTTCGGCCGTGGCTATGTGATCCGCTTCGTGCCCTTCGAGGGCACGCTGGAAGGCGATGCGGCGCAACAGGCGCGCGCCATCAATGCCGCGATGGAAAAGCTGATCGCACGCGCACCGGCCCAATATTACTGGAGCTATAACCGGTACAAGGTACCGTCCGGCGCGGCCACGCAGCAGGAGGCGGCATGAGGCTCTTGCTGGGATTCATGTGGCTGCTGCACTGGCTGCCCTTGCCGGTGCTGGGCCGCCTGGGCACGGCGGTTGGTTCGCTGCTGTTCGCGGTCATGAAACCGCGGCGCGCCATCACGCTGACGAACTTGCGGCTGACCATGCCAGAGTTGACGGAAGCGCAGCGCATCGCGCTGGCGCGGCGCCATTTCCAGAGCTATGCGCGCAGCGTGTTCGAGCGCGGCATCTTGTGGTGGGCGCCGCAGCGGCGCCTGAAGCGCCTGATCAAGGTGGTGGCGTTTGACGGCCCGCATCCGGACACCGGTGGCGTGCCGGTGGCGGCGATTTCGGCCCAGCCAACCATCCTGCTGTGCCCCCATTTCGTGTGTCTGGACGTGGCCGGCGCCGCGCTGGCGATGGAAATGTCGGCATCGTCGATGTATGTGCAGCAAAAAAACAAGGTGTTCGACCAAGTGTTGCGCGATGGCCGCGCGCGCTTCCAGCCGGTCAAGCTGTTTACGCGCCACGACGGCATCAAGCCGATCTTGCGCGCGCTCAAGGAAAAAATGCCCTACTTCATGTTGCCGGACATGGATTTCGGCGAGAAAGACGCCGAGTTCGTGCCCTTCTTCGGCATCCCGTGCGCCACCCTGACGGCCACCGCCCGGATTGCCGCCACCACCGGTGCGCAAGTGATGCCCGTGATCGGCACCTTCCTGCCCGATTACCAGGGCTGGCAAGTACAATTTTATGCACCATGGCAGCATTACCCGGGCCCTGACATGGTGGAAGCCACGCGCCGCATGAATGCCTTTATCGAGGACCGCGTGCGCGAGGCGCCGGCAGAGTATTTCTGGACGCATAAGCGGTTCAAGACCCGCCCCAACGGCGAAGCGTCGTTCTATACAGGAAAAAATCAATGAAACTGAAGTTCACCAAAATGCACGGCGCCGGCAATGACTTTGTCGTCATCGACGCCATCAACCAGCACATCGATTTCACCCCCGCGCAATGGCAACACCTGGGCGACCGCCGCTTTGGCGTGGGCGCCGACCAGATGCTGGTGGTGGAAAAATCCACCCGCCCCGACTGCGATTTCCGCTACCGCATCTTCAACAGCGATGGCGGCGAAGTCGAACAGTGCGGCAACGGCTCGCGCGCCTTCGTGAAATTCGTGGTGGAAAAAGGATTGACGGACAAAAAGAGCATTACCGTGGAAACCATGGCGGGCGTGATTGCGCCGCGCCTGGAAGACAATGGCGCCATCACCGTCGACATGGGCGCACCCATCCTGGAACCGGCCCAGGTGCCGTTCGATGCGGACGGGCTGACGGGCGTGGCGCAAGGGCGTGACACGCTGTGGCCGCTGACGCTGGAGCTGGGCGGCGACAAGGAAACCGTGCTGGTGTCGGTGGTCTCGATGGGCAATCCGCATGCGGTGCAAATCGTGCCGGACGTCGACAGTGCACCGGTCGAGCTGAACGGCCCCCTGATCGAGCACCATCCGCGCTTCCCGCGCCGTGTCAACGCCGGGTTCATGCAGGTGCTGGACCGCCGCCACGTGCGCCTGCGCGTGTTCGAGCGGGGCGTGGGTGAAACGCTGGCCTGCGGCACCGGCACCTGCGCGGCCGTGGTGGCCGGTATCCGCCGCGGCCTGCTCGATTCGCCGGTGCGGGTCGATGCGCGCGGCGGCCAACTATCGATCAGCTGGGACGGCGAAGGCCATCCGGTCTGGCTGACCGGGCCGGCCGTCACCGTGTTCGAAGGCGAAATCGACATCTGATTTGCCCACCCGGCGGTCACCGTGTTCGACGGCGCAAGCGAGAGTTACGCTGCCCGCCGGCACCAGCGCGCCTGAAACAGGCCGCTGGCTCAGGCCAGCGCCAGCCCGTCATGCTCCAGCGTTTGCAGGGTCTTCAGGCGGTACAGGCGCTGGCGGTAATTGCCCTCCGGTCCTTCCATGCCGCAATCGACCGCTTCAAACAGCCGCACCATCCGGTCCAGCGCCTGGCGCTGCTGCGCGGTCCGCACCAGCACCAGACGGCGCTTGCTGCGGCCATAACTGGCGCGGATATCAACCACCAGGCAATGCCCCTGGTCGGCCGCGCCGATATCGAGCAACAATGCTTCGGCCCGCGTCAGGCTGAACAACTGCGCCAATTCGATACGGGCCGCCAGCAACGGCAAACTGTGCTGCCAGTCGCGCAACGCCGGTAAGCCGGCGGTCCACGCGGCCGCGTCCGGCGCCTCGGGCGCAATCCGCAGCAACGCCGCTTCCGCTTCTTTCGCGCCCTGGGCCGCGGCCTGCTGCAGCCAATACGCGGCACGCACATCATTGTGTTCATCGCCACGACGCGCGCGCCACGCGTGGATGCCGCACTCGAGCTGGGCGGCGCTGTGCCCCATGCCGGCCGCACGCTCCAGGCAGGCCTGCGCTTCGGCCACGCTGCGCTGTGAAAATTCCGGTTTGATGTAAATCCGCGACAGAGCAAACCAGGCGTCGGCCAGGCCCTGCTCCCCGGCTTGGGTCAGCCAGCGGATGGCGCGCTTGAAATTGGCCGCCGCAATGCCATCGGACACGCGCGCGCCATCACAGGTCATGCGGGCAAACCACAGGCCCAGCGCCAGTTGCGCACCCCGGTCACCGCCAAACGCGGCCAGTTCGCAATAGCGCTGGCGCTCGGCCTGGCGCCCGCTGTTGCCAGGGTCATCCGATTCCGCCATGGCCTGAGCGCAGCGTGCCAGCAACAATATCTGGTCCGGCAGCGCTTGCCAGCCACAGGCGCGGGCCGCTTCGGCATCATGCGGCGCATCGTGCACCAGTTGCCGCGCCAACGGCAATGCCTGCATCAGGAACAGCACGGGCGGCAACGTGTTCCAGGCTTGCGACAACGCGCTGGCGCCAGCGTCGCCGTCGCCGGCCACGGCGGGTAACGGCAACGGCGCCGTGCCGGCCGCCCGCGCAGCGTGACGCTGTTGTGCCAACAGCCGCACCGCGTCCGGCAACCCGGCGCGGGCCGCGCTTTCCAGCGCCGCCAGGGCCTTGCTGCGCAACGGCGCGCTGACCGCGTCCGGGGCCGGCAAGACCAGTTGGGCCAGCACCAGCCCGGCCTGCGTCACGCCGGCATCCCAGGCCCGCTCATACCAGGGCAGCACGCCGGGGCTGCCGCGCGCATGTTCGACGCCGACGTGCCGGCCGATCAGGCGCCAGGCCTCGTCGCGCCCCTGCAAGGCGGCACGGTGCAGCCAATGCAGCGCGGTCGGCAGGCTCTGCGGGAGGCTGGCGCCGCCAAACAGGTAAAGTTTGCCCAATGCCAGTTGGCATTGGGCATCGCCGGCACGCGCCCCTCGGATCATTCCTAGTTCTTCACGATTTGCCATCGTTCCACTATTAATATGATTCATTCAAGAAAACGCTGCGTTACGCCGCAAAATTAAATCCCTTCGGCCAGGCGCATTTACTAATATTGCCACATTCCAACTAGCAGGCACACCTCCAACGTTACATCAAGTGGTGTTAACGCGTCATACAACAGTCCGGCAACAATCCAGTAAGTGATTGATATTAATCAACTATTCCCTCACCTCTCGGCAGTTACTCTGTACTACTACGTATTTACAAACCGAAAGGACATATGGGCAAAACATCAGCAATCACAGACCATGGCAGGCGTTACAAAAATACAACAGAAAGCCGTGCATCCTGGGCTTTCAACCAATACTCACCGTCATAATCGACCAATCTCTCGCGTGGATTCGTCACGGGCAATTAAGGTTTAGGCCATCGGTATGACGTATTCGCGGCACTTCATGCTTTTGATTGTCGAACGATTCTTATAAAAAGGAACAACAAATGAAAAAATCATTGGTGGCCCTGGCATTGTTGGGGGCATTTTCCGGAGCGCATGCGCAATCGTCGGTCACTATTTACGGCACCCTGGATGCAGGCTTTGCCAAAACAACCAATACCACCCCGGGCGTTTCCAGCCCGACCACCATCGGCAAGCGTGACAACAACAAACTCGGTTTCCGTGGCACGGAAGACCTGGGCAACGGCCTGAAAGCGTTGTTCCACCTGGAAATCCGTATGGAACCGGACACCGGGACGATTGAAGGTGTGACCCGCCCCTTGTTCCAGGGGCAGAGCCGCGTCGGCCTGCAAGGTGACTTCGGCATGGTACGTCTGGGCCGTGGCCTGACCGCGCTGCAAGAATCGACGGTGGCCTTTGAACCATGGAATGGCTTGCCCAACGTGGCCGGCTTCCAGACCGACCTGCAGGTCGGCGGCTACCGCACGTCGCTGGCCGGCAGCGGCAGCGACTCGCTGGGCCAGGCGGGCAACTCGGGCAACCGTTTTGCCAACGCGGTGTTCTACAACACGCCGGTCTACAATGGCTTCCAGCTCAACGTCACGTGGGGCAGCAAGGAAAACAATGGCGCCCCCGCCATCGTCGGCCGTGGCACCGCCACCGTGCCGCAATACGTGGCGGGCGCCATGGCGTCGGCCTATCCGTATTCGGTCAGCGCCACCTACTCGGCGCCCGGCGCCGCGCCCCAGTATTCGATCTTGCTGGCCACCGAACGCAATGCCACCGAAGCCAAGCTGTACCAGATCGCCGCCTACGTGCGTCCGCTGCCAGCGCTGAAACTGATGGCGACCTACAACAAGCAAGACCTGGAACACTTCATCGCTGCCGGCCGCCCCAACTCCGAAATGAATTCCTGGGTGCTGGGCCTGAACTACACGATGGGCGCGGGCAAGCTGTTGCTGGGCTATGGCCAGAAAGATCCGGAACTGGTGGCCAAAACCAAGCAGATGTCGATCGGTTATGAATACAGCCTGTCGCCACGCACCTATGTCTACCTGGACCTGTCGAACAAAAAACTGCCGACCACGGCAACCTCGACCACCAGCATCACGCAAAACCATTATTCGGCGGGTATCCACCACAACTTCTGATCGTTTAAGTCAAGACGATCAGCCTGCAAGCCCCGGACTGGTACCGGGGCTTTTTTTTGAGTAGCTGTGTCGTTTTTGCAACCATGTCGGTTCACGCCACATGGCTGCCTGTACAACGCGCTCGATCAATGTCATCCTTACCAATAAGAATTAGCACACACGTACTATTTCACTGATAAAAAAACATCACTCATTGGAGACACTAATGAAGGCCAAGTTACTCGCAGCTGGTATTGCCGCCGTTTTCGCCGCCCCTGCCATGGCGCAATCGTCCGTGGTCATTTACGGTATCGCCGACGCCGGCATCATGTACGTCAATAACGGTGGCGGCGACTCCAAGACCAAACTGGTCAGTGGTATCGCCGACGGTTCGCGTCTCGGCTTCCGTGGCACGGAAGACATGGGCGGTGGCTACAAGGCCATTTTCAACCTGGAAGCCCGGGTTGAACTGGACAACGGCAAACAGCAAGCGGGCAACCTGTCCAGTAACCAGACCGTGGCCCTGACCGAAGGCTTGAACTACAACATCCCGGCCGCCGCAGGTGGCGCCGCCACGGCCGCCAAGCTGCTGGCCGGCGTGCAATCGGCGCTGAACCCGGCCGTCAACGTCAACATCAACAACGCGCTGTTCGACCGCACCTCGATGGTCGGCCTGATCACGCCGGTGGGCGCGGTCCTGCTGGGCCGCATGTACACGCCGGGCTATGAAGTGCTGGCGGCGGGCGACGTGTTTGAATCGGGCACGGCGGCCGGCTGGGGCGGCATCGTCGGTGGCACCGGTGGCTTGCTGACGGCCGGCGTGTCGATCCGTTCCGACAAATCGGTCCAGTACCGGATTGAAACCCCGTCCGGCATCAAGGCCGCGCTGATGTACGGCTTTGAAAAGTCGGGCTACATCGGCATGGACAAACGCACCTGGGGCGGTAACGTGCGCTATGTGGCCAATGGTTGGGACGTGGGCTTCGGCTACAACTACGGCACCGACCAGGTCGGCGCAAAAGGCCTGGTGACCACCACCCTGGCCGGCTCCTACAGCACCGGTCCGTGGAAGGTATTCATGGGCGCCCACAAGCAGCAAAATCCGAATTCCGTGATCATCCGCTACGCCATGGATACGCTGGCGCCGACCTTTGCCGGATTCGGCACGGTGCTGGGCCCAATGCTGTCGGCACAAACCACCGCCGCGCTGAAACGTAACTTCAACCTCGATGCGATCAGCTACCAAGCCGGCTTCCACTACAAGATGGGCGAAGGCCGCCTGATGGCGTCCGTGGTGCGTCAGGACGACAAGCGCGCCGACGCCAGCGATGCGACCCAGTATGGCATCGGCTACGACCACAACCTGTCGAAGCGCACCGACGTGTACCTGATCGGCGCGTACATCAAGAATGAAAACGATGGCCAGTATGCGATTGGCGCAGCCAGCGCCTCGGGCGGCTTCACGGCCAAGCCTGGCATGTCCAGCAAGGGCGTGCAGATCGGCATGCGTCACCGCTTCTGATATGAGGATGCCCGGCCTGAAGTCGCGGCACCCATCGCTTCTGTAGGCTCTTCCTGCTGGCGGGCTACCCTGGCCCGCCGACTTCCCGACAGCGCGCCGCCACCCGCGGTGCGCTGGCTCCAGGCGCTCCGGCTTCACAAATGCCGGGGCGCTTTTTTTTGCCGGCGTTTTGTCTGCGCCCCTGCCGCACGGCTCGGTTAGAATGACGTTTGCCCAGATTCCCGACTTGTTAGAAGATGATCACCACCCTGGATTCCGCCGCAGTAGCTCAATACCTGACCGACCATCCGCATTTCTTTGAAGAACATGCCAGTTTGCTGGGTGAATTCAAACTGTCCAGTCCGCTGACGGGACGCGCTGTCTCGCTGCAAGAGCGCCAGATGGAAGTCATGCGCGACAAATATAAAGCGCTGGAATTGCGCATGGCCGAACTGGTCCGCCATGCCAATGAAAACGCCGCGATTGCCAACCGTTTCCACGGCTGGACCCAGGCCTTGCTGCAAGTCCGGGACGACGCCGGCATGCCGCGCGTGCTGGTCGACAGCCTGAAATCGAATTTCCATGTGCCGCAAGTGACGCTGCGCCTGTGGCATGTGGCGCCCGCCTTTGCCGACGGCTGGTATGTCAGCGGCGTGTCCGACGACGCCCGCATTTTCGCCAACAGCCTGCAAGCGCCCTATTGCGGCACCAATAACGATTTCGAAGCGGTGCGCTGGCTCGACGATGCCGCCACGATCCAGTCCACCGTCATCATCCCGCTGCGCAAGCCGGGCGCCAAGGCCGGCGCCAAGGCCGAAACCTTTGGTTTGCTGATCCTCGGGTCGCCCGACTCCGAACGCTTCACGTCGCTGATGGCCACCGATTTCCTGGTGCACATCGGCGAAACCGCCACCACGGCACTGCAGCCGCTGCTGGCATAATCCCTATGGACGGCGTGCCCGGCAAGGCAGGATGGCTGGACGCCTACCTCGACGGCCTGCGCACGCAACGCCAGCTGTCGCCGCACACACTGGACGCCTACCGGCGCGACTTGATGGCGCTACTGGACGTCTCCGGCGACAAGCCCTGGACGGCGCTGACACAGGCCGACATGCGCCGCTATGCCGCGCAATTGCATTCAAAAGACCTTGATCCGCGCTCGATTGCCCGCAAACTGTCGGCCTGGCGCGGCTTTTACACGTGGCTGGCCGATCGCACCGCGCTGGCGGCCAATCCGGTCGACGGGGTGCGCGCCCCCAAGCGCGGCAAGCCGCTGCCGAAAGCACTGTCGGTCGACGACGCGGTGCACCTGGTGTCGGCGGCCGCCCGCACCGCCGCCGCCGGCGACGAAGCGGCCGAACTGTGCAACCGCGCCATGTTTGAATTGCTGTACTCGAGCGGCTTGCGGGTGTCGGAACTGGCGGGATTGGACGCGGTACCGGTCAAGGGTTCGCTGGGCTGGCTGGAAGCGGACAACGCGGAAGTCATCGTCACCGGCAAGGGCAACAAGCAGCGCCGCGTGCCCGTCGGCCGCGCCGCGCTCGACGCCATCGCCGCCTGGCTGGCGCGGCGCCCGGCGCCCACCGATGGCTCAAGCGCCCTGTTCGTCAGTACGCGCGGCACCCGGATCTCGCCCCGGGTGGTGCAATTGCGGCTGAAAGCCCACGGGCTCAAGGCCGGCACGCCGGCCAATGTGCACCCGCACATGCTGCGCCACTCGTTTGCCTCGCACGTGCTGCAATCGTCCGGCGACTTGCGCGCGGTGCAGGATATGCTGGGCCACGCCAGCATCACTTCGACCCAGGTGTATACCGCGCTCGATTTCCAGCACCTGTCGAAAGTCTACGATAGCGCCCATCCACGGGCCAAACTGAAATAGTTTTCAAAATTCCGGCATAATCCCCCGATTCCCGGGCCCGCCTACTGGGGCACTCACCGGCTTTAACCCTTACCGGCACGCAAACGATCATGACGCTTATCCCGACCACCATCCTCACGGGTTTCCTCGGCGCAGGCAAAACCACGCTGTTGAACCGCATCCTGCAAGAAAACCACGGCATGAAAATCGCCGTCATTGAAAACGAATTCGGCCAGGAAAACATCGATAACGAAATCCTCGTCCAGGACAGCCAAGAGCAAATCGTTGAAATGAACAATGGCTGCATCTGCTGCACGGTGCGTGGCGATTTGATCGTCGCCCTGGACAGCCTGGCATCCAAGCGCGCCGCCGGCGAAATCGCCTTCGACCGCGTGGTGATTGAGACCACCGGCCTGGCCAATCCCGGTCCGGTGGCGCAAACCTTCTTCGTCGATGAAAAAGTCGGCGCATCCTATATGCTGGACGCGGTCGTGACCGTGGTCGACGCGCGCCACGCGATGCAGCAACTGGATGACAATGAAGAAGCCCAGCGCCAGGTTGGCTTTGCCGACAAGCTGCTGCTGTCCAAGACCGACCTGGTGCAGCCGTCCGAAGTGGAGGCGCTGGTGGCCCGCATCAAGCGCATCAATCCGCGCGCGCCGATCACGACCTCCGATTTCGGCAAAGTCGCGATCAAGGAAGTGCTGGATTTAAAAGGGTTTAACCTGAATGAAAAACTGGAAATCGATCCGGATTTCCTGGCGGCCGAAGAACAGGAACACGCGCACGACCATGACCACGCGCATTGCGGTCACGACCATGACCATGAACACGGTGAGCATTGCAATCATGCGCACGACCATCACCATTCGCACCATACTGACGAGATCGCAGCATTTGTTTTCAAGAGCGAACGTCCATTCGACAGCGCCAAACTGGATGAATTCCTGGGCGGCTTAATCAACGTGTACGGTCCTCGCATGTTGCGCTACAAAGGCGTATTGTTCATGGATGGGGCTGAACGTAAGGTGGTTTTCCAGGGCGTGCACCAAATTATGGGGAGCGACCTGGGCGCAAAATGGGGTGCAAACGACACTCGTGGCAGCAAAATGGTATTTATTGGCAAAAATTTACCGAAAGACGTATTTGTTCGCGGTTTGGAACAATGTTTGGTATAAACTAACCGGGTTTTGTGGGGTGCCGGTTAGCAAGTAACGTGCCGGTACAGTTGTTGGCAAGGCCGCATCAACTGAAATTTGAAAACTTGTCGTATCGAAGGTAAGCGAAGTGATGACTAAAACTAATAAAACCCCTGCCGCCAGCGAAGAACGTCTCCTCACCGATGAAGAAATCATGAAGATGAGCGACGCCGATTACATGAATCCGGCGCAAATGGCGTTCTTCAAGGCCAAGTTGCAGGCATTGGAGAAAGAGTTGCTGAAGAATGCCGGCGAAACCACCGAGCACTTGCGCGAAACCGTGCTGGTGCCGGATCCGGCTGACCGCGCGACCATCGAGGAAGAACATGCACTGGAACTGCGTACCCGCGATCGCGAACGCAAGCTGCTGAAAAAAGTGCAACAGTCCATCGTGGCCATCGACAACAACGAGTATGGCTATTGCGAAGAGACGGGTGAGCCGATCGGCATTCCCCGCCTGATCGCGCGCCCGACCGCCACCCTGTCGCTGGAAGCGCAGCAGCGCCGCGAACTGAAGCAAAAACTGTACGGCGACTGAACGCTGTCACAGTGCAGGTCCGGCACCGGCGTCGCGCCGGTCCAGGGGCCATACTCACAAAAAAGCATGCAAGCC
The DNA here is from genome assembly GCA_019751755.1 of Burkholderiaceae bacterium. Classification (GTDB taxonomy): domain Bacteria; phylum Pseudomonadota; class Gammaproteobacteria; order Burkholderiales; family Burkholderiaceae_D; genus Rugamonas. The sequence continues at coordinate 59,887 of JAIENA010000006.1, forward strand.
GCATGCTTTTTTTGTTTCTAGGTACGGCAAGACACAGATTACCCTTGCTGCTGGGCTAAACTAGCAAGCACTAAGCGGGGAGCGACGTGGGGCTGTTTTCTCTATTCAAAAAAAGCAAAGACAACGCCGCCGGCAGCGACGAGGCCGCCGCACGGCTGGCCGCCGACAGTACATTCCAGCGCCAGCAAGCCCATGCGAAGCTGCAGCGCGATATCGCCCGCGCCACCGCACTGAAGATCGACGCCATCGAAGCGGCCATGGAAGCCGACATCTTCAATGATGTGGAACCGGCCGGGACTCCGCCGCCGCGCCCGCGCCTGCCCGACACGGCTGCTGAAGCGGCCGCCGATGCGGACCATCCCGACACGCTGCCGCTGCTCGACGCCCCCACCACCTTGCTGCTGGCCGAAGATGACATGCCGGTGCCGGCGCCCAACGCCGCCACCGCGCCCGTCATCGATGAAAGCGCGATCCTGTACGCCAATGGCCAGGCCGATGTGGCCGGCCACCTGCTGGCCGGCGCCATTGCCGACGCCGCCAGCGCCGGCCACCCGGCGCAGCAAGACCGCCTGCCCTGGTGGCTGCTGTTCGACCTGTACCAGGCCACCGGGCAGCAGGACGCGTTCGACAAGCTGTCGATCGACTACGCCAGCACCTTTGAAACCTCGCCACCGCCCTGGCGCGACATGCGGCCGGCCGACGCGGCGATCGAAGCGACGCCGCGCGACAGTGGCGTCACGCCCAGCCACGTATTCGCCGCCACGCTCGATGCGCGCAGCGCAGCGCCGCTGCAACTATGGCGCGCGCAGGCCGGGACCGCCCCATTGCTGCGGCTGGACTTCAGCCGGATTACCGCCTGCGACGCTGCCGGCTGCGCCGTGCTGCTGGCACACTTGCAGGCGCTGGTCGCGGCCAAGCGTGAGTTGATCGTGGTGGCGGCGGACCAACTGGTGCAACTGCTGCGCGCAACGACCTGTGTCGGCCACAAGGACGATGGCGCCGCCACCTGGCTGCTGCTGCTGGAATTGCTGCAATTGCTGAACCGCGAAACGGCATTCGAAGAAGCCAGCATGGATTACTGCATAACGTTCGAAGTCTCGCCGCCCTCGTTCACGCCGCCCTACCAACTGGAGACGGCGGCGCGCCAGCGCGTGGCGGCGCCGTCCGAGCGCTTGATGCTGCCGCCCGTAATCGACGGCAACCTGGCGCCGCTGCTGGCCACCATCACCGCCTATGGCGCGCAATACCACGCGCTGGTGTTCGATTGCCGCCATCTGGCGCGCATGGAATTCGCGGCCGCCGGCCAGTTGCTGGTGCATGTGCAGGCGTTGGTGAAGCCGGCGGAGGCGGCCTCGGTACCGGCACCCGGCCCGCGCCGCGTGGAATTCCGCGAAGTCAACCACCTGGTGGCAGCGCTGATGCGGCTCTTGGGCTACACTGCTGTGGGACGTATTTTCGCCCACAAGTATTGAACCCCGTTGTTGAGCTGCTTAATATGAGGATGCCCGGCCTAAAGGCCCTGCACCCATTGATAACGACGAGGATGCCCGGCCTGAAGGCCCTGCACCCATTGCTAAAACCGCTTGCAATTTCCTGCATGAACCCCATTTGCTCGGCTGGCGCACAAGTCGACTCGCACACCGTGCGCCCTTACTTTGAGGTCTACAATGGAACAATTTCACGGCACCACCATCCTGTGCGTGCGCCGCGGCAACCAGGTTGCAATCGGCGGTGACGGTCAGGTTACGCTGGGCAATATCGTCATGAAGGGTACCGCGCGCAAGGTGCGCAAGCTGTACCAAGGCAAAGTCCTGTGCGGCTTTGCCGGCGGCACCGCCGACGCCTTCACCCTGCTGGACCGCTTCGAATCGAAGCTGGAAAAACACCAGGGACATTTGCTGCGCGCTTCCGTCGAACTGGCCAAGGACTGGCGCACCGACCGCGTGCTGCGCCGCCTGGAAGCCATGCTGCTGGTGGCCGACGCCCAATCGACGCTGGTGATCACCGGCAATGGCGACGTGCTGGAACCGGAAGACGGCATCGGCGCCATCGGCTCCGGCGGCACCTATGCCCAATCGGCCGCCAAGGCGCTGCAGGAAAACACCGACCTGAGCCCTGCCGAGATCGTGAAAAAGTCGCTGACCATCGCCGGCGAACTGTGCATCTATACCAATCTGTCGCACATCATTGAAACGTTGGACGGAGCAGCAGCATGAACATGACCCCACAAGAAATCGTTGGCGAACTCGATAAACACGTGGTGGGCCAGGCCAAGGCCAAGCGCGCGGTCGCCATCGCGCTGCGCAACCGCTGGCGCCGCCAGCAGGTGGCCGAGCCCCTGCGCCACGAAATCACGCCCAAAAACATCCTGATGATCGGCCCGACCGGCGTCGGTAAAACCGAAATCGCGCGCCGCCTGGCCAAGCTGGCCGATGCGCCGTTCATCAAGGTGGAAGCCACCAAGTTCACCGAAGTCGGCTATGTCGGCCGCGATGTCGACACCATCATCCGCGACCTGATCGATATCGGCATCAAGCAGACGCGCCAGGCGGAAATGGCGAAAGTGCGGGCTAGAGCGGAAGACGCCGCGGAAGACCGCGTACTGGACATCCTGCTGCCGCCGCCGCGCGATTTCGGCTTTGCGCAGGGCGCGCAGGAAGACAAGCCCGACACCACACGCCAGACCTTCCGCAAACGCCTGCGCCAAGGCGAACTCGACGACAAGGAAATCGAGATCGAACTGGCCGACAGCACGCCGCAAATGGAAATCATGGCCCCGCCCGGCATGGAAGAAATGACGGAGCAGATCAAATCGATGTTTTCCGGCATGGGCGGCGCCCGCAAGAAGGCGCGCAAGATCAAGATCAAGGACGCCATGAAGGTGTTGCTGGACGAGGAAGCCGCCAAGCTGGTCAACGAAGACGAGATGAAGCAAAAGGCGATCCAGAATGTCGAGCAAAACGGCATTGTGTTCCTGGACGAGATCGACAAGATCGCAACCCGCTCCGAAATGGGCGGCGCCGATGTGTCGCGCGCCGGCGTGCAGCGCGACCTGCTGCCGCTGGTGGAAGGCACCACCGTCAACACCAAGTACGGCATGATCCGCACCGACCACATCCTGTTTATCGCCTCGGGCGCGTTCCACCTGGCCAAGCCATCGGACCTGATCCCGGAATTGCAGGGTCGTTTCCCGATCCGCGTGGAGCTCGAATCGCTGTCGATCGCCGACTTCGAGCGCATTCTGACCAGTACCGACGCTTGCCTGACCAAGCAATACGAAGCCCTGCTGGCGACCGAAGAGATTGCCCTGCAATTCCTGCCGGAGGGTATTACGCGGCTGGCGGAAATCGCGCACCAGGTCAACGAGCGCACCGAAAACATCGGCGCCCGCCGACTGTATACGGTCATGGAAAAGCTGCTGGAAGAAATCTCGTACTCGGCCACCGAGACGTCCGACAAGACGCTGACCATCGATGCGGCCTACGTCAACGCCCGCCTCGACGCGCTGGCGGTCAACGAAGACTTGTCGCGTTACGTGCTGTAATCACGACGGAGACGGCGGGCATGGCCAATAAAGCACTGGCGACGCGGCAAAAGATGCAGTTCCGCGTCACGCCCGCCAAACCACGCAATCCCTACGCGGCGCTGGCCAAGAACCGGTCAGCCGGGCCGCATGGTAAAAGCCCGTCGGCGCAGCGCCAGGCCGCCAAGGTGGCGCTGAAAAAAACCGATCCTCACAAACCCGAAGAATAGTCCGGAGTCGTGATCCTGAAATGCGTAGGGCGGTTCGCTTGCGAGACGCCCTGCGTGCGGTCCTGTGCTGCCCCGCTGGCAGCCGCGCAAGCATGGTGGCTTTGCTATCGCAAAGCCACCCTACGGAATTCTTACTGCCGCGGTGGTGGCATCGCGCCGCCGCCGGTCATTGAGTTGGGCGGTGGCGGCATGTTTTGCGGCACCGGCATCGGTTGCGGCTGCTGGATTGGCTGCGGCACGCCTGGCGACGGCAGGGGCGGCAGCATGGCCGCCGCGCCACTGGACGGCGGCGCATCGGCCGGCAAGTCGATCCGCTTCGGCACGCCGCCTTCACTGAGCACCACATGGCGCGGCGCCACTTCCTGCACTTTCACGCCGGGCGCGACTTCGGAGCCAACCGGATAGGCTTTCGGCGGCTGGCCGTCGGCGGCAATAATGGCCACGCTATGGCGGCCATTGAGGGCGGCGACGACCCCTTTCAGCTGGAAATTGCTGGCCACGGCCGCCGCGATGTCGCCGCCAAACAAGCCCTTGGCCGCATCGATCGGCGGCTCCGTCAGGGGCTGGCGCTCCACCGCCGCAATCGGGCGCTGCTGTTCTTTGAACAGCTGCATGCCCCAATACGCCATCGAGGCCGACAGGGCGGCAATCGCGCCAAAGGTGGCGACAGTCACAGGTACAGGCAAACGTTTCATAAAATACTCTCAGCGCACCAGCTGGTTAATTTCGATAATCGGCATCAGCACCGCCAGCACGATCAGCAGCACCACCACGCCCATGGCCAGGATCAGCGCCGGCTCCAGCAGGCCGGCAATGCGCAAGGTGCGGCGTTCCAGATCCGCTTCCTGCGCGCTGGCGGCCCGTTCCAGCATGGCCGGCAATTCGCCGGTGATTTCGCCGGCGCGGATCATGTGGATCAGCATCGGCGGGAAGTGCTTTTGCGCCGACAGCGCGCGCGCCAGGCTGACACCTTCGCGCACCGCATCCGACGCTTCTTCCACCAGGTCTTGCATGGCCACGTTGTTGAGCGTATCGCGGCTGGTCTGCAGCGCGCGCAAGATCGGCACGCCGGAACCGGTGGTGATCGCCAGCGTGCTGGCAAAGCGCGCGGTATTCAAGCTGCGCTCGAAGCGGCCATACAGCGGCGCCATCAGCAGCCAGGTATGCCAGCGCTTTTTCAGCTCGGGCCCTTGCAGCGCGCGGCGCCACGCAAACCAGGCGCCCACCAGCAGCACCGCGACCACCATGCCATAGGCGCGCACAAAGTCCGACACCGCCAGCATGATGATGGTCAGCAACGGCAGCTTTTGCTTGGTGTTGGCAAACACCGACACGATCTGAGGCACCACATAGGTCAGCAGGAAGATCACGATGGAAAACGCCACCACCGTGACAATCGCCGGATAGGTAAAGGCCAGCTTGACCTTGTCGATCAGCGCATTGCGACGCTCGATGTAATCGGCCAGCCGCGACAACACGCGCGACAGGTGGCCAATCTGTTCACCGGACGCCACCAGCGCGCGGTAAATTTCCTGGAAGTCGCGCGGATGGCGCGACAGCACATCGGACAGCGCGGCGCCGCCGATGACCTCGGAGCGGATCGACGCGATCAAATCGCGCACATACGGACGCTCGGCCTGCTCCAGCAGCGCCGTAAACGACTGCTCCAGCGGCAGCCCGGCTTCCAGCAAACTGGCCAGCTGGCGCGTAAACAGCGCCAGCTCGGTCGACGACAGTTTTTCACCGAAGCCGGAACGGCGCGTCGCATTGCCGGCGGCATCGACTTGCGCGGCGATCGCATCGACTTTTAAGGGCGTCAGCCCCTGGCTGCGCAGGTCGGCGCGGGCGGCGCGGGGGCTGTCCGCATTGACCACGCCTTTTTTGGTGGCGCCGCCCGCATCGACGGCTTCATAGCGAAACGCTGGCATCGGTTAGTCCTTGGCCACGCGCAGCAATTCCGCGCGCGTCGTTACACCGGCGGCCAGCCAGCGCTCGCCGTCTTCGCGCATGGTCACCATGCCGTCGGCCTGCGCGGCGGCGCGAATCGCCGCTTCGGATGCGCGCTCATGGATTTGTGCATTGATTTGCGGCGTGGTCTGCAACAGCTCATAAATACCGACGCGGCCATGGTAGCCGGTGTTGCCGCACGCTTCGCAGCCAACCGGATGCCACTCGCCATGCGCATCGACACGTTTGCATTCGACGCACAATTTGCGCACCAGCCGCTGCGCCAGCACGCCCAGCAGCGACGACGACAGCAGGAACGGTTCAATCCCCATATCCAGCAAACGCGTGACGGCGGCCGATGCATCGTTGGTGTGCAGCGTCGCCAGCACCAGGTGGCCGGTCAGCGACGCCTGCACCGCGATTTGCGCGGTTTCCAGGTCGCGGATCTCGCCGATCATGATGACGTCCGGGTCCTGGCGCAGGATCGCGCGCAAGGCTTTGGCGAACGTCATGTCGATCTTGGCGTTGACCTGGGTCTGGCCCACGCCATGCAAGTCATATTCGACCGGGTCTTCCACCGTCATGATGTTGGTGGTGGTGGCGTTCAGCATCGACAGCGCGGCATACAGGGTGGTGGTCTTGCCGGAACCGGTCGGCCCGGTGACCAGCACGATGCCGTGCGGCTGGTTGATTAACTTGTCGAACTGCGGCAGCATGTCGCCGCTCATGCCAAGGTGGTTCAGGTCGAGGCGGCCCGCTTCCTTGTCCAGCAAACGCAATACCGCGCGTTCGCCATGGCCGGTCGGCAGCGTCGAGACCCGCACGTCGACCGGCTTGCCGCCCACGCGCAAGGTGATGCGACCGTCCTGCGGCAAGCGCTTTTCCGCGATGTCCAACTGCGCCATGATCTTGATACGGGAAATCAGCGAACCGTGGATCGCCTTGCGCGGACGCACGATATCGCGCAGCGCGCCATCGATGCGGAAGCGCACCACCGAGGTCTGCTCGAACGGCTCGATGTGGATATCGGACGCGCCTTCGCGCAGCGCCTGCGTCAGCAACGCATTGATCATGCGGATCACCGGCGCATCGTCGGACGACTCCAGCAAGTCTTCGATCGCCGGCACATCCTGCAGCAGCTTGGTCAGATCGAGGTCGGCGTCGAATTCGTCGGCCACCTGCGAGGCGTCGTTGCCGCCGCCCGCATAGGCCGCCGCAATCGCTTCTTCCAGGTCGGCACGGCCCATCTGTTTTAAATTGACGCGGCCAAAACGGCGCGACACTTCGGCAATCGCGGCCGGCAAAGTGGCGCCGGACACGAACACGTCGACCGCATTGGCGCCGCCGTCGGCTTGTTTGGCCAGCACCGCGAAATCGCGGGCAAAGGCGTAAGGCAGCAGGTTGCTCATTGCTTGGTCTTGTCGGCAGGGGCGGGAATGTACGGCGTCACGGGACGCGCCAACTGGCTGCTCACGCCGGGCGCAGGTTGGCCGTTTTGCAGTTGCGGCAGCAGCGGCTGGCCCAGGTCTTTCAACAGCACGGTGTCATCCGGTTTGATGGCTTGCTGGGTGGCGCGGATATAGTCGTAGCGGTCGGTCGCCAGCTCGTTGCTCTGGTCGCGGGTGCGCATCACCACCGGGCGCAGGAACACCATCAGGTTGGTCTTCTTGCGCTGGCGTTTCTGGTACTTGAACAGGTTGCCCAGCACAGGGATATCGGCCAAGCCGCGCACCTTGTCGGCGCTGTCGCCGGCGTCGTCGGAGATCAGGCCGCCCAGCACGATCACCTGGCCATCATCGGCAATCACGTTGGTTTCAATCACGCGGTTTTTCAGGATCAGGCCACTGTCCGAGCTGATCGAGGTGTCGATGCTGGAGCTTTCGTTATAGATCGCCAGACGCACAGTGCCGCCTTCGGAAATCTGTGGCCGCACTTTCAGCGTCAGGCCGACGTCCTTGCGGTCGACGGTCTGGAACGGGTTCGAGTTGGTGCCGGAGGTGGTGGTAAACGAGCCGGTCAGGATCGGTACGTTCTGGCCGACGCGGATGGTGGCCACTTCGTTGTCGAGCGTGACCAGGTTCGGTGTCGACAGGATATTGGTACCGCCATCGGTTTCCAGCGCATGCGCCACCGCGCCCAGGCCCAGCGCGCCGCTGGCCAGTTGCTTGAACACGCCGATGGTCAGGCCATTGCCGACCGCCGGTTTGCCGGCCGCCAGGCCGGTATAAATCGAGGCCAGGTTATTGGTGCCGTTGCTGAGCGACTGCACTCCGCCCACGCGGTAGGTGCTGTTTTCATTGCCGGTCGCGCCCATCCACTGGACACCGAATTCGGACGCCTTGTCGGACGACACTTCGACCACCAGCGATTCGATGTAGACCTGCGCGCGGCGCACGTCGAGCTGGTCGATCACGGCGCGCAAGTTGCGGTACACCGATTCCGGCGCCGTGATGATCAGGGTATTGGTCGACGGGTCGGCCTGGATAAAGCCACCGGCGCCGCCCGCGTTCAATTGCTGGCTGCCGCCGCTACCGGCGTTGAGCAGTGGATTGGTCGAGCCGGTGCCGGTACCGCCGTTGCCGCTGTTCATGCCGCCCTGCTGGCCGCCCCCCAAGCTGCCGCCGCTTTGGCCCTGGCCCATGCCACCGCTGTTCGAACCGGAACCGCCCAGCGACGCGCCAGTGATCGCGCTGTCGCCCGATACCACCGAGCGCAAGGTTTGCGCCAGCTTGGTCGCTTCGGCGTTCTTCAGGTACACCACATGCACGTTACCCAGTTGCTGGGTCGGCTGGTCGAGTTTCGCGATCAGCGATTTCGCCAGGTTGGCGCGCGCCGCCGAGGGCGCGCGCACCACCAGCGAATTGGTGCGCGGATCGGGCAGGATCGAGACCCGGCCGGCATCACCGCCGCCGCCGGCGCCCGGCTCCAGCAGCTTGTTCAACATGGTCGCCAGGTCGCTGGCGATCGCATAGCGTACCGGAATCACATCCAGGTCGACGTGCGAGGGCGCATCGAGCGCCGCCACGATCTTGCCCAAGCGTTTCAGGTTGTCGGCGTAATCGGTCACCACCAGCGTGTTGTTGCCGGGGTTGGCGTTGATCGTGTTGTTCGGCGTGATCAGCGGGCGCAACACCGTCACCAGGTTGGCCGCCGACTCATAATTGAGCTGGAAGATCTGGGTCGCGATCTGGTCGCCCTTCAAGGCCGTGCCGCCGACCTGGGTCGGGGTGGCCTGCAGCTTGGCTTCGGCTTCCGGTACCACCTTCGCATAGCCATCACCGCTGACGATGGAGAAGCCTTGCAGGCGCAGCGCGGACGTCAGCAGGGAAAACGCCTGGGTCTTGGTCAGCGGGCCTTCCGACACCAGCGTCAATTGGCCTTTGACGCGCGGGTCGATCAGGAAAGTGATGTTGGTGTAGTGGCCGACCGCCTTGATGACGGCTTCGATGTCGGCGCCGACGAAATTGAGCACGGTATCATCGCCGGCCGCCGCCCATGCCGGAGGTTGACTGGTCACCATCGCGCAGCACAGCAAAGCGGCTGCACCAATGCGGCGCATGGGGAATTTCAATGTGTTCACAGGCTGATTTTTCATTATCTGAACTCTAAAGCGATGATGTTTTTGCCGTCGTTGGTCGGACGGCGCTGGCCCAGCAAATTCAACAGATTGCCCAGCGACTGCTCGTAGCCGTCGGCGGCCTGGGCTTGCCCGGAAAACTGCAGGCGGCCGTTATCCAGGCTGCCCTTCCCGCTCAACAGCAGCGGACCCTTCATGGATTGCAACGCCAACTGCGCCTGCTGCCCGCGCCAGTCCAGCGCCAGCTGGTAACTGCCGAGCGGCTTGATCGGCGACAGCTTCGACGACATGTCCGTCATTTCCAGCGTGGTGCGGCCATTGATCGAGACCATATTGCCTAGCGCCTGTAATTCCAACGCGCTCCACGACAGGCGCATCACGCCCGCTGGCGCCAGCGTATTCAACGGCGCGCCCAGACCGGCCAGGCCATCGGCCGGCAACAGCAGCGCGGACGGACTCAATTGCCACTGGCGCCACGAGCCACGGAAATTGACCGGCTGCGCCAGCGCTTCCGGGTTGGCCAGTTCCAGGTCGACCCGGCCAAACAGCACCAGCGGCGACAGCTTCCATGCAAAGCGCCCCGGCAGCAGCGGCGTCACCGCGCCATTGCTGCTGGCCGCGCCGCCAATGAAGGCCGAACCGCGCCACAGCGTACCCTGCGCATCACCCAAGGTCAAACGTCCCGCCGTTTGTTTTTCCACCAGCCCGGACATCCAGCTGGCGGGGAAGAACAGCAAGACCGTGACCAGCACGCCGAGCAGCGCGGCCAGCAACCATAGTCCAAAACGTGTCACTGCGCTGCCCCCGTGACGCGCTGGTGCAGCGTGATCACCGCATCGACCACGCCGGGCGTCGCCGTCGCCGTGATATTGGCGTCCTGCACCGTCATGGCGTCGGTGCGACGCACCGTGTCCAGCCAGGTGGCGACACCGGCAAACGGCGCGCCTTTCAATTCCAGCTTGACCAGTTCACCGCTGAGTGTCAGCGTGCTGGCCTTCAGGCCGTTGGCGGCCAGGCTGGCGTTCACGGTGTCGTTGCTGGCGCGGTTAGCCTGGATCGGCGTGCGCGCCTTCAATTCCATCGCGGTGCGGCCCAGCGCCTGCAATTCCGCGGCCTGCTGGCGCAGCGCCGGCAAGTCCTTGCGCAATTGCGCGCGGCCTTCCACGGCCGGGTCGATCAGCACGCCATAAAACAGACCGACGCCCAGCACCACGCCGCCGATGGCCAGCATGCGGCGCTCCTGCTCGGTACGCTCTTGCCAGAAGGCTTGCGCGGACGCCTGCAGCTTCTGCATTTTTGCATTGAATTCGCTCACGATTTGCCTCCAGCCATGCGAATTTGCCACACCCCGCCCTCACCTTCCGACAGCGCCAGCTGGCGCGGCTTCAGCAAGTCATTGACCTGTTGACGCACCCCGGCGTCGGCCGCATTGGGTTTCAGCTTGACGGTCAGCACGCGGTCCTTGTAAGCGAGACCGGCCACCACGTCACGCTTGCCGGCGCTGGCCAGCGCTTCACCCAAGGCGGCGGCCAGCGCCGTGAATTCGTCCGGTGTCTGTTCACCGCTGCCCGCTTTCGCCGTGGCGATATTGCGGCGCATTTGCGCCACCGCATCGAGCATGGCTTCCTGCGGATAGGCGGCGCGGAAGGTCTGTTCCATGCCCTTGCGGATATCCGCCGACTCGCGCTTCATGCGCAGCCATTCGATATTGAGGCCGACGACATTGACCAGCACCGCCAGCAGCGCCAGCGCGGCCGGCCAGCGCCAGCGGCGCCATGCGCGCGCCTGCGTGCCGGTCGCCATGCCGGCCGCCAGGTCCGGCCCCGCCGTGCGGGCCGCCGCCACCCAGTGCGTCCAGTTGTCATGTTCCAGCGACACGCCCACCATGCCTGCGGCCACCGGCTGGTAGTGCGGCGCCAGCGCGGCCGGCACGTAGACTGCCAACGGCGCTTCGCCGGCCAGTGCGCGCAGGGTGGCCAACGCCGCTTCCGGCTCCGGCGCCACCGTCAGGCCCAGGCCCGCCTGGTGGCCGGTGCGCAGCGTCAATTCCAGGCCCGCGTTGTCGAGCGCGATCGCGGCCGAGGCGCCGCCCGGCTGCAGCGGCAGGCACAGTTGCGCCGGCACCGCCGACACCGCGTGCGCGCCCTGCGCCACCAGCGCCTTGACCAGCACGTCCAGCCACGCGCGCTGCACCACGGCCACCGTGCGTTCGCCGTCACTGTCGTCGGGGCCCAAGGGCGCCAGCGCCAGGATGCAATCGGCCGGGTCGCCCAGCAACTGGTCTTCCACCAGCGCCGGCAACGCCGCTTTTAAGCGCGCGGCCGACAGCGGCGGCGTTTTTACGCGCAGCAGCGTGACGTCGGCGGCGGCCAGCATCAGCACCACGCGGCGCGCGGACGCGACCAGCTCGGCCATGCTGCCCAGCGCGGAGGCGCCCTGCTGCATCACATTGCCGCTGTCGCCCAGCAGCGCGAAATGGCATGGCTGGATGGCGCCACTGTCGGCCGCGGCCCGGGCAGGATACCGGATGTATAGCGTCGTCAAAGCATCTCTCTTTCGTTCATTTCAGTTTTCCCTGATCCACACCACTTTGGCGGACTTGGTGCGCTTGATCAGCGATTCCGCATCGAGCGCCGCCCGGCCCAGGCGGATGTGGCTCTCCACCAGGAAGTAGCTGCTCTTGATGCCAAATTTGACTTTCACAGTCTTGCCGTTGATCGCATTCGTGAACAGCTCTTTCGTGTAAAACGGCGTACGCTTGCGGTACTGCACCAGGTTGGCCGCCTCCGACACGGAAAACCCTTCCACCATGGCCGCCAGCAATTCCGGCGACGCCATATTGACGTTGATTTCCGTGTCTTCCTTGTCCGGCGGCAGCACGATCACGAACGGCCGCAGTGTTTCCACCGCGTCCTGATTAAAACCCGCCACCGCCAGCAAATCTTCGACCCGCTGCGGCGGCAACGGCTCGCGGCCATCCGTCGGCAACGCGGTCGACGGTGGCGGATTCCCACCATCGGGTGGCGGCTCGGCCTTCAGCAACTGGCTGCGCGCCACTTCCTGCGCCACGTTTTTCGCCAGCGTGCCATTCAGGCGCAAGCCTTCCAGCAAGCGCTGGAACACCTTCAACTGCTCCTGGTTGACCACCCGATCCCTGGCCAAATTGACAAGATTGTAGCGCGCCTGCGCATCGTGAATCCGCCCGGACAAGGTGGCGTCGTATTTTTCGTTGTCATTGCGCTCGCGCTCGATGTAATCGTCGAGCCGGGTTTCCGCCAGCGCCGTGGCCCAGACGCTGGTTTCGGCCGTAATCTGGCTGTCGCGCTCATCCTGCTGCAAGATCAGGCGCGCCCAGTCCAGCGCACCACGCAAGATCCAGCGCGTCTGCAAGTGCATGCGCTGGTTTTCAATCGAGCGCACCTGCACCTGCTGTTGCCAGAACAGGCTGGTGACGATCGTCACGGCCAAGGTGGTCAGCAGCAGCGCCGTGACGATCGCCACGCCGCGCTGACGCGCGCGCGCTGCCAACCGCATGCGGCGCGCCGTCATTGCGCCCCCACCAGGAAGTATTTGACCAGGTTTTGCAGCGGCGCCGCGTCCTGCCCCGGCAGCGCCGGGCTTTGCAACTGCAATGACCATTCGATGCCGGTGAAGTCGGTCTGCTCCGTCGGCGCCACTGGTGTCACCGGTGTCACCGGCTTGCCGGCGCCACCGGCCGCGGTGGTGGCCGTACTAACCGGTGCCGGCGCCCGCTGCCAGCCGCCCGCATCCCAGACCCGCGCCGTCATTTTCTCGACACCGCTTTGCAGCGCCACGGCTGGCGCGGAACCGGTATCGGCCAGCGCCGCCTGCCACAGCATGTCGAGCTGGCGCAAGTCGCGCGTGGCGACCGATTCCTTGCGGATCAGCACGCCGTCGCGGATGCGGTACGACACCGTCTGCACGCGCGACGGCTCGCCTTCGGTCAGCACATTGCGCACGAAGACCATGCTGTAGTCATCGGCCACCAGACGCTGGCGCTCGCCGATCTGGTTCCTGTCGGATAATTGTTCGAGGTCGTTTTGCAACTGCGCGAAGGCCAGCTGGGCGCCACGGGTCTGGTCCATCTGCGCCGTCAGCGCCTGGCGCGAGCGGATGATGCCATCGAGGCCGCGCCAGCTCATCACGGCGATAAACGCCAGGATGGTGATCGCCACCAGCAACTCGATCAAGGTGAAGCCCGCTTGCCGGGTCGGTGTTGGCCGCATCATCATTCCTGCAGCACCAGTTGGACCAGCTTGATGATCAGGCGCTCCGGCTGCTTGTGGTCATACACGCTGACTTCGACCCGGCGCAGGCGCGGATTCGGGGTGGCGATCACCTCTTCCATGCAGGTCAGCGCCAAGTCGCCCTGCGGGCAATCGAAATTGGTCTTGCCCAGCGACGGGAAACGCTTGGCCAGCCGCACTTCCACCAGGCGGTTTTCGGCCGACCAGGTCGCCATCATGGTGGCGCGCAAGCCATCGCTGTTTTGCGTCAGGCTGCCGATCGCGCGCAGCGACGCGCCCAGCGCGGTGCCGACGATCATCAGCGCGACCAGCACTTCGAGCAGCGTAAAGCCACGGCTTCGGGAAGGTTGAAGGCGGCGCATGGCTTATTCCACCGTGAAATGGCCGATGCCGTCGGCAACAATCACCACCGACACGTCGCCATTGACCATGGTCAGCTTGAAGGGGCGGTCGACCGGTTCACGGCCGAACACGATGCGCAGCCGGTCGCCGGGGATGGTCGAGGCCGGATCCAGCAACAAGGTCACGGGACTATATTTAAACGGGCGCTCGCGCAATAAATCGTCCTGGGTGACGGCTTCCCACGCGCGCTGTTCATTGCGAACCAGGAAACGGTAGGCATCCGCGTCGGCTTCGAACGCCACCGGACGGTTGCGCACAATGGCTTCGTCGCGCGCCAGTTGCAGCAACATGGCGATGCGCTGCGCTTCCTGCTGCATGCTCTGGAGCCGGCTGGGTGCCATATTGACCGACACCACTCCCAGCAGGATGCCGAGAATCACCAGCACCACCAGCAGCTCGATCAGCGTGAAGCCGCGCTGGCGGCTGGCGGCAAACATGGCGGCCCGGCCCGGAACTGCTTAGTTATCCCAGTTGCCGATGTCGGCGTCGTCGCCGGTGCCACCGGCCTGGCCGTCGGCGCCAAACGAGAACACGTCGATTTCACCGCGCACGCCTGGCGACAGGTACTGGTATGGATTACCCCATGGGTCTTTCGGCATCTTTTCCAGGTAGCCGCCGGTTTTCCAGCCATTGGCCGCCGGGCCGGTGGTCGGTTTTTCCATCAGCGCTTTCAAGCCCTGTTCGGTGCTCGGATAGCGCTGGTTATCAAGCTTGTACAGCTTCAGCGATTGCACAATGTTGGCGATGTCGACCTTGCCGGCCGCGACTTTCGCCTCGCCGGTACGGTTGAGCAGCTTCGGTACCACCAGCGCCGCCAGCACGCCCATGATGACGACCACCACCATGATTTCAATCAGGGTGAAACCGCGAGCGCGGCGTTGGGAAATCACTTTCTGCATGAAAATCTGTCCAAATAGCTAATTTAACAATAGGGTCAACAAGTATAAGCGCTAAGCGCCTGACAGCATAGCGGCATCGGCGCGTCCGCGCCATGGAAAGTAACACCTGGACACGTTTGTGAAGGCGGCGCCCAGCAGTCTGCCCTGGACATGCCGCCATGCGCCCCGTTTAGTCGCGTTCGCGGGCTTGCAGACCCACGCGGCCCAGCACGCCGTCATTGCTGCCGGCAATATTCGACGACACCGGCGCCAGCGTTTTGACCTGTGGCGCGGTGGATACAAATGGTTTCACGCCCAGCGCCTGGTCCACTTCATGCGGATACACCAGGTAGCCGCGCGTGATCACGGCCGCGACCTTGCGGATGTCGGCAATATTCTTGGTCGGATCGCCGTCCACCAGCACCAGGTCGGCCAGTTTGCCCGGCGTGATGCTGCCGCGCTCGTGGGCGGTGCGGGTGTACAGCGCGCCGTTGCGGGTCGCTACCTGGATCGCCTGCGACGGCGTCAGGCCGGCCTGCACCAGCAATTCCAGTTCCGCCTGCAGCGTAAAGCCCACCAGCTCATCGGTGCCGGCCACGATCGGCACGCCGGCCTTGTACAGGCGGCCAACGAATTCGACCATCTTGGCGTACGATTTTTCGTAGCGCTTCAGCGTGGCGGCGTCATCGATCTTCATGGTGCCGACGTGGAAGCCGCGCTGCACGTCCGGCGGCATGTGGGCCGCGATCGGCGCGAACGGCGTATTGAGGTCGCCATCCTTTTGCTTGAGGAAGGCGAACGTCGCCAGGGTCGGGTCAATCACGGTTTTCTGTTTGGCCAGGCGGGCGATGAAGTCTTTGACGCGCTTGGAGTCGAAATCCAGGCCGGCGGTCTTGTCGGCAGGCAGAATGAAACGTTCCAGCGTGCGGGTTTCGGTTTGCGGCGTGGCCAGGAAGTTCAGCATCACCTGGTTGATGTGCTGGATTTCATCGTAGCCCGCGTCCAGCGCTTCAAACGCGCGCAGGCCGGCCGGGACGTGGCCCGACACGCGCAGGCCGCGCAAATGCGCATAGGCCACGGTGTCCTTGAGGATCTCTTTCGGGAACGAGTTATAGATCTTCAGTTGCGGATAACCGTGCTGGGCATACCAGTCGATCGCATTTTTTGCTTGCGCCAGCGTCTTGACGACGAAGCCGCCGTTCGACGAATACGGGCTTTCGCCTTCCAGGAAGCCAGCCGGCACCACTTGCGGCGACAGCAGCCGCCCGGCGGCGGTTTCCTCAATGATGTGCTGGACCTGGGCGTTGTCGTTGCCCATGTCGCGCACGGTGGTGACGCCAGCGGCGATATTGAGGCCACCTTCCCAGCGGCCCACGTGGCCGTGCATGTCGAACATGCCGGGCAACAGTACGCGCCCGGCGGCATCGATTTCATTGACGGCGCCGCGCACCGGCGAACCGGCCGGCAACACCGCCGTGATGCGCCCGCGCAGCACGTAGACGTCGGACGGCGCGCCCAGCACGGCTTTTTCACTGTCGAACACGCGCGCATTTTTCACCACGGTCAAGCCGTTCAGCGGGCGCTGCAAGGTGGTCGCCAGGTCGGCCAGCATCTTTTGCTCGGCTTCTTTTTGCAGCGCGGCCAGCGTCTTGTCATTGCCTTCCCAGCCTTCTTCCACCGCCACGAACGCGCCCGGCGCGACCACCGCGAACAGGCGTGCCGGCTTGCCGTTGGCGCCGGTGGTGGCCCAGAAGAATTGCGGCGACAGGCCCAGGCCGGTTTGCGCCAGCAGTTGCACGGTCTGCTTTTCAGTCCCTTTGGTGACCACGGTTTCGGCCAGCTTGCGGTGCGACAGCGTGCCCGATGGCAGCAGCGCCAGCTTGTTGTCCGGCGTGGCGGCCAGCGCGGCGATCGCGGCCGAGGCGGTTTCAAAGGAGCTGTTCAGCGGCACGTACAGGGCCGGGCCGCTGACGGCTTGCTCGCCTTTTTCGGTGGTGGACTTCCATACCGCCTTGCCGTTGACGACTTCAAACTGTTCATCGACCACGGCGCCATAGGTGGAGTTGCCCTTGACCGCATAGCTGGCCATGGTGCCGTCCGGGGCATAGCGGATTTTCTCCGTCAATTCCGGGCCGCGGCCATTGTCCTTGTAGATGAAACGCACACTGGTATTGCCGTCATCGGCACGCTCGACCACTTGTTCGCCGGCTTTTTTGCCGTTTTCCGAAATGATCACATAGCGGGTGGTGGTGGTGGCGGCTTGTGCCTGCGCGGCAAAAACGGCAGGGAAAGCGGCGGCAATCGCCAGCGCCATGACGGTGGTGGTGCGTTTCATCGGATCGTGTCTCCAGGAGTGGTCAGGCTGCGCTTGTGGCGCAGACGGGGCATGAATCATTACGGCTGATGGCGATACTGGTCCATTCCATGCGCAGGCCATCGAGCATCAGCAGGCGCCCGGCCAGGGTTTCGCCGACACCCATCAGCACTTTCAGCGCTTCGGCCGCCTGCATGGCGCCGACCACGCCCACCAGCGGCGCGAACACGCCCATGGTGGAACAGGCCACGTCTTCGAATGGCTGGTCTTGCGGGAACAGGCAGGAATAGCAGGGCTGGTCATCGGCGCGGGTGTCAAACACGCTGACCTGGCCGTCAAAGCGGATCACCGCGCCCGACACCAGCGGCACCTTATGGGCCACGCAGGCGCGGTTGACGGCATGGCGCGTCGCGAAATTGTCGGTGCAGTCGAGCACCACATCGGCTTGCGCCACCAGCGCGGCCAGGCGCGCATCGTCGGCGCGCTCGACCAGCGCGTCAATCACGATGGTGGGGTTGATGGCCGCCATGGTGGCTTTCGCCGAGTGCGCCTTGGGCTGGCCGACGCGCGCCATGTCGTGCGCGATCTGGCGCTGCAAATTGGTCAGATCGACGGTGTCGTTGTCGACCAGGGTGATGTGGCCGACGCCGGCCGACGCCAGGAACATGGCGGCCGGGGAACCCAAGCCGCCGGCGCCGATGATCAGCGCGCGGGCATCGAGCAGCGCTTGCTGGCCTTCGATACCGATTTCATCAAGCAGGATATGGCGCGAATAGCGCAACAGCTGGGAGTCATCCATTGAATCTTTTAACTTATCAGGCTTATTTCTTCGGCTTCTCAGGCTTGCCGCCGGCAGCTTTCTCGTCGGCTTTGTCGGTTTTGTCCGATTTTGCGGCGGCTTCGAAATCGCGCACCACTTCGGTTTTCGACAGTTTGACCGGCAAGCCCTTGAAATGATTGATCGCCTGCGCCAGCTGGAAATCGTCCTTGCCGCCAAATTCGACCGGCTTCTGGTTTTTCGCCAGCGCCGCCAGGCGCAGTTCTTCTTCCAGTTCGTCGACCTTGGCCGACGGCGCCTCGTCGCCATCCTTGTTGTGCAGGTGGCGCGCCAGGTCCGCTTCGCGCAGGCGCAAGCCGTTCAAGCCTTCGCCATCGGCGGTTTCATCGACCAGCATGTCGGGCACGATGCCGCGCGCCTGGATCGAGCGGCCTTGCGGCGTGTAATAGCGGGCCGTGGTCAGTTTGACGGCGGTGTCGGCGGTCAGCTGGCGCAGGGTTTGCACCGAGCCTTTGCCAAAGGTTTGCGAGCCCATGATGATGGCGCGCTTGTGGTCTTGCAGGGCGCCGGCCACGATTTCCGAGGCGGAGGCGGAGCCGGAATTGACCAGCACCACCATCGGCACGCTCTTCAGCGCGGCCGGCATTTTCGCCAGCGGGTCGCCGTGGCTGCGCGTCGAGTAAAACTCGGGACGGCCATAATAGGTTTGCTTGGAATCGGGCAACTGGCCATTGGTCGAGACGATCACCGCGTCTTTCGGCAGGAACGCCGCCGACACGCCGATCGCACCCGGCACCACGCCGCCCGGATCATTGCGCAAGTCCAGCACCAGGCCCTTGATGCCCGGGTTTTGCGCATACAGCGCGCCCAGCTTACGGGCCATGTCGTCGACCGTCGGTTCCTGGAATTGCGCGATGCGCAGCCAGGCAATGCCCGGCTCCACCATTTTCGCTTTCACGCTCTGCACGCGGATTTCCTCGCGCACGATCGGCACGATGACCGGCTTGTCTTCGCCCTTGCGCGACAGCGTCAGCACGATCTTCGAATGGGGCTCGCCGCGCATCTTCTTGATCGCATCATCGAGCGACAGGCCACGGATCGGTTCATTATCGAGGCGGGTAATCAGGTCGCCTGCCTTGATGCCGGCCTTGAACGCCGGCGAATCCTCGATCGGCGACACCACTTTGACGTAGCCGTCTTCCATGCCCACTTCGATGCCGATGCCGACAAACTTGCCCTGCATGGTTTCGCGCATTTCCTTGAAGGCTTTTTTATCGAGATAGACCGAATGGGGATCGAGTGACGCCACCATGCCGGAAATCGCATCCGTCACGAGTTTCTTGTCGTCGACATCTTCCACGTAGTCGGACTTGATCAGGCCAAACACGTCCGACAGCTGGCGCAATTCTTCCAGCGGCAGCGGGGTGCCCATGGGCTTTTGCGCGACAGCGGAAAACTGCATGGAAGCGGCAATGCCGGCCACCATCCCCAGGCCGACCAGGCCGAAACTCTTGATTTTATTGCCCATGATGCGCTGCGTCTCTCTGTGGCGGGCTGTTTGCCCGCGTTTTCTTGTCCATGCAGCCGGTGGCGCCGCCCGGATCCCTTTAAAATTTCACCCAGGAAGCCGGATCGAACTCTTTGCCCCGATGCCGGAGCTCAAAGTATAAACCTGATTCCTCGTTACCACCGGTATTTCCGGCGGCGGCAATCACGTCGCCGCTTTTGACGGCATCCCCTTCGCGCCGCAGCAGCGACTGGTTATTGCCATAAATACTCATGTACTGGCCGCCGTGATCGACAATGATCAAATTGCCGAAACCACGCAGCCACTGGGCAAACACCACGCGGCCGGCGGCGATGGCATGGATTTGCGCGCCTTCGGCGGTGCGGATAAACATGCCTTTCCAGCTCGGGCCCTCGCC